>JBAZTJ010000042.1:0-18379 GCA_041662005.1 Candidatus Methylopumilus sp. | reverse complement strand
GGCGGCGGTACGGGTGCGAACGCGAATAGTGATCATCCTAAAACTAGTGACAAACCTAAAATTGGTAATGCGGAGGATCAGCGTGAGGCAAGAGCTGCGCTTGATGAACTGTTCCGCTATTACGAAACAGGCAATATCAATTTCATCCGCAACCGCTTGGACCCGAGCATGATCGGTTTTCAGAGATTGCTGGATAATATTTCCACTGATGTCAATCAGTGCAAGCAGATGCGTGTGCGCTTTTTCAATACCCAGGTACAGGCAGGGCCAGATATTGCCTCAATCCAAACCAACTGGGAAAAGCGCTGCCTGATGCTGCCCGCATTTACGCCACGAATTGATACAGGTTTTACCACGTTTTTGATGCACAAACAGAAGTCCGGCTGGGGCATGGCCGCGCTTTCTAACGATAATCCATTTGTGAGCGCAGGCAGAACGGCAACGCTCACTGCAACTAGCGGTACGAGTTGTGGCGCCATACAGGGCTTGTCCAGCCCCACCCCATTACCATTCAATATCACATTGAATGACCCAGATCTGGCAAGCAGTCCAACCGCTAGTGTGATTCTGACCACTGTACAAGGCGAAAACGAAATCATTACCTTAAATGCGGTGGGTGGCGGCACGTTTTTGGTGAATACCCTGACGATTAATAGAGCCGTGCCTGTTCCGAATAATGGCATTGTGGACATAGTCCCGACCTTGGTGCCAGCAACGGCTTTTACAACCTACACCTGCCCCCCGGTCACTGTGCGATATATCGATAACAACACTAGCAGCGGCTCGCCACAAACGGTGCAGACGACTGCACCTATTAACTGATACGACCAAGGAAACTACATGACAAACTCTAGATACCTAATAATAGCTTTTACACTGACCCTTGCTATTCCCGCATTGGCAAAAGTGCCTAATTGGTGGCCCGTGCCACATGCAGGTAACTGGCAAAGCACCATGCAGGTACGTGGTCGGAGCTTCAGCAGTGAAAGCTGCCTGACTGAGCGTGATATTCAAAAAGCCAAGAATGAAGATGAGGCCGCATTGGGTGGCGAGAACTGCACCCCAGGTACTTATTCACGCCAGGGTGACAATGTGTTTGTAGCTAACTACAGCTGTAAAAATGCCAGTTATACCGTCAAGCAGACCCAGTTGAATAAAGACCACTACCAGGTAGAAACAACTACGCTGGACAGGAAGCAAGGCCCAATTGTCATGCAAGTCGATATGAAATATCTGGGTAGCTGTAAAGCCACAGATAGCGAGAGCAGCTCAGATAACCCGCAAATGGATATGCAAAAAGCGCTGCAGCAGCTAAAGAAATTCGCGCCGACGTAAAAGCAGGCTAGATTTAATAGAACTTAGCGATGCCGCCTAATCAAATGAGTCCTGAACCATCTGCCCCTGAACAAGTTGCAAGATTTGCTGCGGTACGCAAACAGCTTATCCCCATGATCAAGGGCGCTGGGCTTGCGTTCATGCTGCATAGTTGTTTATTTGTGATGTATCACTTTGTCTTGGTCAAGCCAGCTTGTCTCTCTTTTGCTCAAACGCAATTTGACCAACCCTCGTCATTGGTTTTTGATGATGTGGTGTACCCAAGTGCTGGAAAGCATACTGGCTACCACCAACATTTTTTTCTGGGCTATGGCCAATTCCACACAGTAGAAGTGACAGGTAAATCGCCGCATGAAAAGCGCGTTGGACTTTGGCAGATCATGGGATCTGGTGCTTTATTCAGTATATTTTCCATGCCTTTTATGTTCGGAATGAGTCTGCTAGCAGGCGCTAATTTTTTTAGTCGATTATTTCAAGTTAAAGCTTCTGTCATCAATAAGGAAAGTCTATGAGTGTGTTGCCGTTCAAGTTTAATCGCCGAGTTCTGATCTGTTTACCCGCTGTTATTGGCGCGTTATCGCTCAACGCTTGTATTGAAAACCCAGTCAAAATGGGTAGCAATAATCCAACCCCTAATACTACAAGCAGCTCATCGGCTGGAGAATCAAGCAGTGGCGAAAATACCCAACTGGAAAAATGCAGTGAATCCATGGGCACCGTGTCACTGGTCGAAAACCAGTCTGCAGGCTGGTATGGCACCCTGACCGGGCAATACAAGCTTCCACCAACGGCCAGCTTGCTTAAGCTGTATATTCAGCAAAGCAACTGCTTTGTGGTGGTAGAACGCAGTGCTGCGGGGCTGCGCGCCATGAGCCGTGAGCGTGAACTGGAACAAGTCGGCGAATTACGCAAAGGCAGTAAATTTGGCAAGGGGCAAGTCGTCTCATCCGATTACGCGATTACCCCTGAAGTGGTATTTTCAGATAACGATACTGGTGGCATGGGGGCTTCTCTAGGCGGCCTGATTGGCGGTAATGCGGGCAGGGTGCTCGGTAGTGTGGGCGGCAATACCAAAACTCGTGAAGCCAGTGCTTTGTTGAGCTTGGTGGATAACCGCTCCAGCGTGCAAATTGCTGCATCTGAAGGCAGCGCCAGCAAAACCGATTGGGGTGGCTTTGGCTCGGTATTTGGCGGCCGTGGTGGTGCGGGTTTGAGCGGTTACAGCAATACACCACAAGGCAAAGTAGTCGCGGCTGCCTTTATGGACGCCTATAACCAGATGGTGCGTTCACTACGCAACTACAAGGCGCAGGAAGTGAAAGGTGGTTTGGGTAAAGGCGGTAGGCTTAA
Organism: Candidatus Methylopumilus sp.; assembly: GCA_041662005.1. GTDB lineage: Bacteria > Pseudomonadota > Gammaproteobacteria > Burkholderiales > Methylophilaceae > DATHXC01. The sequence continues at coordinate 15,694 of JBAZTJ010000042.1, read as the reverse complement.
GGTAGGGCAATAAGACGAATATGCTCAGAAAATGCGCGGTATAGATTAGCAATAATAAGAAAGTCATCTCCTCGCTCGACTGCTTATCGGCGATTTAAAAGGCCAGGCAAACATTGTTTGCCTGGCCTTATTTTTGGTTAAAACGAAATTAAGATTAAAGGCACTTGGTTAAAGTTGCCTGGTTTTTAAGTTAGTTAGTTTTTAAGTTGAAACTGGCATGGTTAATCGGGAGATGGGCTGCCAGCGCCAGCGTTATAGGGGATACCTTCTGGCCCTGATATTTCCAGATGAATCACTGATTTCCCCATAAATAAATGTTCATTTGCGCGAGTGTAATATTTGGATCGACAATGGATAACAGGTGCAACGGCAATGAGCCTGCCCTGGCTGGCTTGACCACTGTTGTAGCTTGTGGGGTCAAAACCGCCCCAGTCGTTATAGAAATATACATTGTTGGGGCCACTATTACTCTGCTGCGCAAAAAAGCTATCGCACACAGATTCAGGACCGTACTGGACAACGCCACTCCCGAAATCGTCTATGTTCCAGTAAGGGGAAAAGTTCTTGATTTCTACATTAAAAAAGGCAGCTTTCCCAGTGTTGGATGGATTGTCACTTCTTTGCTGCGATTTGAAGCTGAAGCCATTACTGTCAACCTTGATTTCGCCTAATGAGGTAATCGGCGTAAACCGGTTGCCCGTAATTTCAACCTGAATATCCTTGAACGATTTAGTAATAATGTGCGGGTAAAAGGTGCTATCAGCACTGGTGTAAGTTGCGCCATCGCTATCATTCACAATCACTCTTGCTGGCTGCTGATACACACCTACTACGCTGCTGGGAATGCTGAAAGCCACGCCGCCTGCTTTTGATGAGCCAGGGGTGATCGGCAAATCAAATGTTTTTCCCTGCTTGGAGAATTGCAGTTTCACCGATGTCGGCCCTTTGAAATCTGAGCTTTCAATATAATAAGGCTTGTTCCAAGCCAATAGCCAAACGCTGGGGCTGGTTTGCCCATTGATCTTGATGGCTTTGGAAAGCGTCATCGCCTGAGCAGCGCTGGCAGCAGCGCGTGCGGCGGCAAACATGCTATCAACTGCAGAAACATTGGGCGTATTGCGTTTATTTGAAAACTTGATGTCACTACCGCCGCCCGCTGTGCTTTTCACACCATCATCCGCAAATTTTTTGCGTACTTCACCTAGCGTGACTACCAGGTTGCGCTCTGACATGGGTAGTTGTACCAATTGGCTATCTGGCAGATTTGCATAGCTTTGCAACTGCTTAGCGTTATTTAATGGCAAAACATTGCCATTTATTCTCTGATTGGCACCTATGGTGTTTTGCAGTGGTAACCCTGATGGGTTGAGTGTTGTCTGTCCTGCGGGTTGCAAGATTTGAACGGGGGCTGGCGCACCTAGCGGCTGTATCGTTTGCGTAGGTTGGAGCGCGTTAGGGGTGAGTGACTTGGAGCGTTCTATGCTGTTGGGCAAAAGTGGTTGCTGATTGGCATCACTGATGGCGGGTAATGGATTGTTCGGGCTGGCAGGCTGCAAGCCATTATTGGCCGCTGTATTCTGAGAGGGTGAAACAGGTGGTGGATTAAGCGGTTGAATCGCTTGATTCGTGCTGTTAGGCAAGGATTTTACGCCGACGGCAGGTCGAACTATGCGATTATCCAGATTGATACTCTCAGCATACACTTCAATACTGGATGCGGTCGTGGCTAATATCAGGAGCGAAGGAATGCTATGTCTAATTAATGTTTTCATGAAAAGCCTTCTGATTCATTGATTGATGTAGATTATTTGAGTGGCGAAATTCCCACTGGGCCTGAGACGTAAATCTTGATGTCGCTGACGCCAGAGAAGTAGTCGGTCGAGTCATCACCACCATTGCCGCACAGTGAAATCGGGTTGTAATTGGGCGAGGTATGGTCGCCGCCCATGGGGCGTTTAATCTGCAAGCTGTCGCCTATCCACTGAATATCGCTATCCCCCCATGAGTATTGGCCACCAGCGCACTCATTACTGTTGCTATTACTATTTTGTTGGGGCTGAATAATATTGGCGGTCGCAGCAACCACCTCAAAACCAGGCTTGAGCAATCCTTGAGCCTCCAGATTAATCATGTCGGTGAGGCCACGTGCCATATTGGATTCGCCATGCTGGCTATGTTTGTTACCAGAATAGCCTTTGCCATTTCGCTGCATCACTAGGCTTGAACTGCTGTCGAATTTGATCCTACTGTCGGGGATTTTGTTGAAATCAATGGTTTGCTCAGCTCTTGCCGCATAAAACTTGGCACTTGCAGCTGTCGTGATTTGTTTTCCATTTGCCAGGTTGACTACCAGACCTACTCCGTCCTGATCCGGCTCGCCGCTTAGCCCTGCTTCAAAAAAAGCAGTAATCTGGTCATCTCGCCAGGTATCCACACGTAACACAGGGCGCTTATTAAAAGCGCCAGTTAAGTATATCTCTGGCTTCTGGTCGCCGAACCCGCCCCCCTTGATAGTGACCTTGGATATTACGTCTGGACTGCTAGGTGTAAATACAGCACGATTAATGGCTTTACCATTGATCGTTGAAATGCAAGGGTTGCACATCGACACCAGCTTTGTCGCCATGCCTGCCGCCTGCACTGCGCTAGCGGCAGCAGCGCTTTCTTGTTGCAGAATGGCCCGTACATCAACCGTTGTACCCACAGGTGGGTGTTTAACGTTCAGTGACTTGGTGGCGATATTATTCCGATTGTTTATTCTGGAGGGCTGTATTTTGCTGCGTTGCTGTTTGACGTCTGCGATAGTGACGCGCTTACCATCGGGCAAAATCAACACAGTATTATCAGGCTGGTTTTTCAGGTCATCCCAGCTTTGATTACTAATGCGTATTTCCTGCGCAGTCATGCCATTCATCGGTTTTATGCCCTGCAAACCCAAACCACTGGCTGGACTAGCCATTTGTCCATTCATGTTGTTAGTTGCAGCAGGTAACTGTGGAGCTGCCGCTGGTTGCATGGGTGGTAAAGCCTGGTTTGGCACACTATTGATAGGTGCGGGTGCTATTTTTGTGGGAGCGTTTTCAGCAGGTGGAAAAGGTTGCGGGTTGAGCGACTGCGTTGTGCCGGGGTTATTAATCACTGGTGTCGATTGCACAGGTTGTATGCCATTAATTGGCAAGCTTTGCACACCCATGCCTGGCCGTATCATTCTTTTATTCAGGTCGTTGTTGTCATCTGCCAAACTGTTGATTGTGATGGTGGCAAATAATATGAATAGCAGGGTGCTGATAGATTTTTTCTGGTTCATTTCAGTTCTCTATATCAATGGGCTTATTAACTAGGATTTATTTCACTAGCCTCTATTTCACTGGGTTTACGCCTTTAGGGCCTTCAACCACAACGTTCAGCTTCTGCACGCCAGAGAAATACTCATCCCCGCCTTTGTAAGCCTTTAGAACATTGGGGGATTTATGGTTATGCCAGACTGCCCGTGTGATTACGATTTCTGAGTTTCTAATCTCGTAACCGTAGCTGCCAAATACCTCCACGTTGCCAGAGCCTGCGCCGCAGTTATTACCATCGCAGCGGCTACCGTTGGTATCTACTCGCCCAAAACCTGCATCGACGTTAGTCACCTTGAACCCAGGCTTTAAAAACGCGAGGCTGATTTTGTCGGTGAATGGACGCTTGATGCTGGCGATCTGATTTACTTCCCTGACGAAATTCACATAAGCGCAGTAAGCAATGGGGGCGTTGAGTTGCGGGCAGTCAGCAGCGTTGTAACTTGGCGCAAATAACTCGCCGCTTTCCAGGCTGATCATGTTTTTAGGGATTTTTTCGAAGGGAATGCTGAAGGTATCGCGCGTGGCTATAAATTTAACTACGGCTGGTGTTGTAATGTTGTTGGTCGCTCCGCTGGGGTGAATCACCAGTTGGGCATTTTGATCAACTGCGCCAACATAGCTATCAAAGGTCACTGAGATTTCAGTGTTTTTCCATTGACCAGGCACCGGTCTGAATTTGGGTGCAGTAGGAAAGTCGTTATATAAAAATACCTCGCCAGAATTATTACCAAATCCCCACCCAGTAATCTTATAGGTCTTGCCAGGTAGACCAGGGGTAAAACTCGCCTGCGTCAAAGGCTGACCATCGACCGCTAAAATGCAAGGCGCACCATTGCATCTGTTTTTGTTGAAGGCATCTGGGCTTGCTGCATCTATAGCCCCGCCCAAGGTGATACCAGAGCCTACAGGAGCCGGCGTGCCAATTTTGTCAGATAACCTGCTAGTGCCAATCGCGCCAGGGGTGCCAGGTTTTATATCTCCAACAGGTCTGAGTGGGGAAACTGGCAAGCCAGCAGATTGCCCATTCATATTGTTGGTGGGTGCGGGTAATTGACCTGTCATTGGTTGCATAGGTTGTAGCCCTTGGCCTGTCGCATTATTAATGGTGGCAGGTGCGATTTTTGTGGCAGCGTTTTCAGCAGGTGGGAATGGTTGCGGGTTTAGTGATTGCGTAACTCCTGGGTTGTTAACGATCGGAGCTGCCTGGGCGGGTTGTATCGTTTGACTCTGCACACCAATGCCAGGGCGCAGCATTCTTTTGTTTAAATCGTTGGTCTCGTCAGCGTGGGTAGTGCTGTTGAAAATGGTGAGTAAGGTAATCGTCGTCATAGTCAAGGCATAGTGTTTCTTCATGATGTGTTCTCTGTTTGATATAGAAAGTAGGGTTTAAACCTGCCAGTGGTCACCAAGGTAAGTGACTGAGTTGCTACTGGCTTGTTGTTGTGCTTTATCTTTTCACCAGTTCAACTCGGCGATTTTTGCTGCGACCAGTCTCTTCAGTGTTACTTGCAACAGGCGCTGCCATACCCGCACCAAAGCTGACCAGGCGGTTGGCCGCTATACCATATTGGCTGGTGAGGCTGGCTTTTACCGCTTGGGCACGTCGGTTGGAGAGATCAACGTTGTAGGCAAACTCGCCTTGATTATCAGTGTGGCCAGTAACCACAAGATTGAGACTGGGTTGTTGTTTCAGAAGCTTGGCAATTTCAGCTAAGGTAGTCATAGATTCAGCTTTGAGTTTGTCACTGCCTGTATCAAACAAAATGCCGTAAAGCGCTACCTTGCCATTGCTATCAATATCACTCTGCATTTTGCTGGCATCAACAAAAGCAATTTTGTTGGTTTCCATCGGCTTCAACTCAACCACGTTGACCAAAGTGGTTGGCTCGGATGAGTCGCCGACGGTAATTGAGGCATAGACATCGCCTTGCGGACGGCTTAATTTTGCAAGGATATGTCGTACCCCTTTTGCGTAGAGATAACCCTTGGTGTCGACTGCTTCGCCTAAGTGATTGAACCACTTGCTGCCAGCCACCATGCATGCTTCATTACCGCAGCTATAGAGTATTTGGAAACCTTTGCTGGTGAGTCCTGACTGGTAATTACTGGCAACTTCTAGTGCTGATCGACCTTTGGGGCCTGTGTATCGAATGAGGGTGGATTTGCCTTGTAAGGTCAGGCTGTTATCAGGCGTCAAGCCCTTGGATTTTTCGTCATAGATTTGCTTGAGCAATTTGACTTCGTCAAATTCAGATTGCTTGTACTTATCAATCTTCGAGCCTTCATAGCGACCAATCAGTGGATGGTCTTTGCCGTCTTCAGCAAAGGCTGTTTGGTTGGCATTAAGGCTGATTAGCGAGAGGGTGACAAAAGCAAGTTTGCAAAAACTTGAGTAAGCCAAGGGAGTGCTTTTTGGTGAACAATTGCCCGACATACATTTTCCTGAAGACATAAGAGGAAAATAATAATGTTGAAACCATCAAAAGTTGGTGGTTTGGCAGGCGTCTGGATAAATATGGGCATCCACTCCCCCATAGCGGGGAGTGGTTTTTTATGCGGGATTTTAGCCGATGAGTTTTAACAATAAAGCGTGGCTGGATTGGGTATTACTCTCTTTGTAGAGTGTTTTGATATGACTGGTTGCCGTTTCTAATGTAATACCAAGCGCGCTGGCAATTTCTTGCCTGGTATGGTTAAGCACCAAAAGCAGCGCTACCATTTGCCGCATGGGTGGTAAATCAAGCTTATGTAACTTATTGATAATCTGAGTATAAAGCGGCGTACTTTTACTCATATGTAACATAATCTGGTCGGATTCATATTGCTGGTTAAAGCTCAGGTTGAAACGTCCCCAGCGGTTTTCAATGACCCAGGAAAAACGCTCACCAGTTAACGCACGTGAAATATAAGGCTTGATAATTTCATTGAGGTTTTCACTCAGTTTAGGGGCATCAGGTCTAGCAAAGGCAAATGGAGTTTCATAAGTAAGCGCCCAGGCTACACTGGCAGCTTTTGTATCCATGAATGTTGTTTTGCCTTCACGCGAAATCAGTGCAAAGCCGTCGTTAGTCTGATCCGAATAAGCAACTTCACTCCGCTTTACGGGCGAAAAAGCAGCGGTAATCGTGGGAATAAGTTTTTCAAGATAGCTACGTTCATCAGGTTTAAAAGGCCCATTTTCTGCACTGCGCATCAATAAAAATGAACCATATGGTCTGACGCCATCATGCAATACCAAGTCTAATACATGACGTACACCAATCTTCGCATAGCATTTTTCGTAATGTTCAGAGGCGTAAAAGCGCGCATTCTGAAATGGCAATAAATAACCGCACACTGCACCCATTAGTACGTTTTCAGTAAAGGTTGGCCAAGTGCGGTTTCCTGATGCTTGATACTGGGCACATGATGCAATCACATCAAAACTTAGAAAGTGTGGTGCTGTGCACCATGCATCCTGAAAATTACCATCAATATCAGACCAGAAGAATCCAGCCTCTGCCAGATTGAAGGTGTCTTGCAACAACTTACATAACTCGGGCATTAACTGAAGGCTTTGTAAGCCAGAATAAGACATTAAGCCGATTGCAGTAGTATCGTTATTACGTTTATAGCCAACATCATTAAGTAGTAATTTGATATTGACTAAGTTGGAAGATAATTGATGCATATTGATGTTTTTTACGTATTAACCATTACATACAAAATACCATAGCAATGCCATTGATTACTACTCTATTTACTAATCAACATATAACGTCCATTACCTACGATACCCCGGCTGCAAGATTTAATGCGTGTGTTGCAGCGACTGGTTGAATCCGCCGCCGAAAGCAGACGTTAAGGGATTAAAAGTGGAGATTATTTCCAAGGTTGGATGGTATGTACAAAGTCCTGTACAAATTTCACGATGATTCCTTTTTAAGCCCCGTATTCGTTGGGCTGTGTGGAAAAGTGCGATCCCCGCACAGCCAACAATAAAACAGGGAGTTACGAGAAATCGTAACTCCCTGTTTTATTTTCTGTAGCCCTATTGTGGCCAGCATCACTGATATTCAGTTTCGATGTGAGTACCTTGTCCCAATACTCGTAGCATTTAAGTTTCTAAAATCGCTATAGTCAGCCTTAGGTTGTTTTACCTAAACAGCATTTGCATTTCACATTATTTGTAATCGATGATAATTAAAACACTTTTTGCCGTGTCGTAAAGTATATGCATTGAGTAAACAAATACTCCAGCAATCCCACACTTTAATAAAAGTATGAGATTTGGATACAAAGTTACATATGGTGAAGTGATTAGTGTTAAAAAAATTATGGATAAGACAATTAGAGCTAATTGTTCTTTTATGGCTAAAAGCATCTGCTGTTTTGTCTTAGCAAAACCATCTTCTAGGTTACGCTTATCAAGTAAATCTCTTATTTTAGTTAAGACTATTCCCATAGTTGCTGAATTCACTGCTAGCAATGCAACTAATAGGTTAACTAAATTAGCCTCCAAAAAGGTATTGAAGTAATGACTCATTATTGCATCTTGTGATATCTGCGCTAACAGACCAAGCCCTAAAGATGCAAAAACTCTTGTAATTGTATTCATTCGTCTAGTAAAGCTTTAAGTATCTTTGCGATATCTTCGGCGCTGCCTTGAAGGGCAAGCTCATCTATTTCAACTTCTTTTACAACATCTGAAGCGGAAACTTTTTTAGTCATACCTTTCACTTTCATTTTGATCTGCCCCCCTCCTTCACTGCTGTAATTTACGAGGCCATTAATACTATCGTTCTCTTTGGTTATGTTTAGTGATGACTTGGGATCAGAATGTATAACTAGTTTATTGTCGGCTGAGTTGGTAGCTTTTGCAAAGGCTTTAAGTTCCTCAGATAAGTCCTGAGAAATATTTGACATGTTTGGGGTTACGAATTCAAAAGATACCTCTTGTACCTTGCCTTCATGCTTTTTGACTAGCTCCCAGAAATGTCGGCTCTCGAATAGTGGTTCCCATTTCAGCACTAACTGTCTTCTTGTAAGTCCACCTCTTAAAGAGCCAATTACAATTCTCATGACGGCATCAGTATCAGTAAAAGCGGTTGGTCGATGCTGTATAGCGATTAACTGTTTGTCTGGTCTATTCCATATAGCCATTAAGACTGAGGGCCAGTTCTCAAGGGTTTCTTCCTTAAATTCTTTGGTTTCACGACTAATAGATCTATCAGCCCCTATACGATAAATAGCTAATTCATCATTAACATAAATAGTTTTTGTGATTGTTGAAGTACGTTTTGAAAATAACTTTGTATTTTTTAATACGTCAAAAAAGAACTGATTTTTTCTAGCAATTAGCTCATCTATAGTTTTAGCATAAATAAAGTCGCCTTGAAATTGACGCTCGATTGGAAGTATTTGATAGCGATACAAATGAAAGCGAGCTTGTTTCTGAATCATTTATTTCCCCTTTAAATGACGACTAACAGCTAATTATTTTTTTATTTCAACCAATTACTAGATTTCTTGATTATGAGTATTTAGTTTCTTAACCACAAGCTTTTCAAGGTCGTAGAGCAAATATACTCATATATAAGCTTATAGTTTCTGTGCATTTCTTCGCACTCAATGTTTACTTATGTGGGGTTGTGCCTGAAGCTGCTATTGGAAATGATATGGCAACTAAATTGGCTTGGTTGGTGTCCCTCAGTTGAAGCAAGTTTTTATCCAGCCCAACCTCTTAAGGACCCAACTATGGCGACCCTCAATATCAATGGTGTACCTCACCAAGTGGATGTCCCCGGCGATACGCCGCTGCTTTGGGTGATTCGTGATGTTGTGGGTTTAACCGGCACCAAGTTCGGTTGCGGGGTAGCCCAGTGCGGGGCTTGCACGGTGCATATTGATGGCAAGGCGACGCGCTCATGCGTGTTGCCGATTTCTGCGGTGGGCGATCAGAACGTCACTACGATAGAGGCCGTGGGCGAGAGTGCCAGTGGTAAAAAGGTGCAGCAGGCCTGGCTGGATCTCGACGTCGTGCAATGTGGTTATTGCCAGTCAGGCCAGATCATGTCAGCCGCTGCCTTGCTGAGCCATACGCCTAATCCGGATGATGCACAAATAGACGCTGCGATGGCTGGCAATATTTGCCGCTGTGGCACATACCCCCGCATTCGCGCTGCTATCAAGCACGCAGCAAAAGAAGGAGCCTGACATGTCGCAAGGCTTGATCCAAGCATTGGTTAGTAGCCATACCGTACCCAATCTACCCCGTCGTAACTTTCTCAAGCTGGCAGCTACTGTGAGCGCCACCGCGGGTGGGGGCATGTTGCTGGGCATCAGTTTCCCGGCAGTCAGTGAGGGTAAGCCTTCACAAGCCTATAGTGAGGGCGGCTCGGGTAAAGCGGTTTTCTCCCCGAATGCTTTTATAGAAATCAACAGCGCAGGCCAGGTCACGCTGATTATGTCCAAGGTAGAAATGGGGCAGGGCGTGTATACCTCTATCCCCATGCTGATTGCGGAAGAACTGGAAGTTGACCTGGATAAAGTAACGCTGCAGCATGCGCCGCCTAACGACAAACTATATGCTGACGCTATGCTGGGCGCGCAGGTGACGGGTGGTTCTACTTCCATACGCACCTTGTGGCAACCCATGCGCCAAGCGGGTGCCGCTTGCCGTACCTTGCTGATCGCAGCGGCCGCCAAGACGTGGAAGGTTGATCCAGCCAGTTGCCATGCGCAATCCGGGCAGGTGATACACGATGCCAGCGGACGCAAGTTGGGCTATGGCGACCTGGTGAAAGTAGCGGCAACGCTAGCTGTGCCGAAAACAGTCACATTAAAGGACCCCAAGGATTTTAAACTGATTGGTACACCAGCGCGCCGACTGGATAGCCCGGATAAAGTGAATGGCTTGGCTAAGTTTGGGATCGATGCGCAGATCCCCGGTATGAAGTTTGCGGTGATTGCGACCAGCCCAGTGTTTGGTGGCAAGCTGCTTGGGGTGGATGATAGTCGTGCGCTTAAGATGCCGGGTGTGCTGCAAGTGGTCAAAGTGGATAATGCCGTCGCGGTGATAGCAACCAATACCTGGGCCGCCAAGCGAGGTCTGGGTGCGCTCGATATCAAGTGGGATGAAGGTAAAAGCAGCCATGTGAGCACGGCAGATTTAGTTGCGGATCTCAGGCAAGCCGCCAACAAGACTGGCGCCGTGGCACGCCGTGATGGTAATGCGGCTAAGGCTTACAGTAAGGCAGATAAAACGCTAAATGTGGTCTATCAGCAGCCATTCCTGGCGCATGCCACCATGGAGCCCATGAACTGTACGGTGCAGATCGGCCCGGAGGGTTGTGATATCTGGGTGGGCACGCAAATCCCTACCTTTGCTCAAGGCATGGCAGCCAAGACTGCCGGTATCCCATTGGAAAAAGTGCGCTTACACAACTACCTCATTGGTGGTGGCTTTGGCCGTCGCCTAGAGTTCGATGGGGTGGTGCAGGCCGTTAAAATCGCCATGCAGGTGAAAGGACCTGTGAAGGTGATCTGGACACGTGAGGAAGATATTCAGCACGATATGTTCCGCCCCTATTATTACGACCGCATTTCTGCAGGGCTGGATGCCAAAGGCAAGCCCATTGCCTGGACGCACCGTATTGTTGGTTCCTCCATTGTGGCGCGGTTCTCACCGGAGGGCATCAAGAACGGGGTAGACCCGGATGCGGTGGAAGTCTCATCCGAGCCGCCATACGACCTGCCCAATATCTACGTGGATTACGTGCGGCAGGAGCCACGCGACGTGCCGACTGCATTCTGGCGCGGTGTTGGGCCTACCCGCGGCACCTTCGTGGTAGAAAGCTTTATTGATGAGCTGGCTGCGCTGGCGAAAATCGACCCGGTCAAATACCGGCTCGACCTCCTGGGTAAAACGCCACGGCTTAAAACCGCGCTGGAGTTGGCGGCAGAGAAAAGTGATTGGGGTAAGGCTGTGAGCACGGGGCGGGGCCGTGGCGTATCTGCGATGCATGCCTTTGGCAGTTTCCTCGGTATGGTGGTGGAAGTCAGCGTCAATGATCAGGGGGAAGTGAAAGTTGAGCGCGTGGTATGTGCCGTGGATTGCGGCATGGTGGTGAACCCGAATACCGTCATCGCGCAAATCGAGGGTGGCGTGATTTTCGGGCTGACCGCTGCACTTTATAACGAAATCACCATCAAGCATGGTCGGGTGGAGCAGAACAACTTTAACGATTACCGCATGTTGCGCATCAATGAGGCGCCCAGGATAGAAGTCCACCTGATTCCCAGTGCTGAAGCACCAGGCGGAATCGGCGAGCCGGGCACGGCCGCCATTGGTGCGGCATTGACCAACGCGGTATTCGCGGCCACTGGCAAACGCATCAGAACCCTGCCAATCGGAAATCAACTGCAAAATGCATAAAGGATCTCGATGAGCTTCCCTCGCCAATACATTACTAGCCGATATATTCGACTGCTTGCCAGTGTGTTAATGCTGGCTGTTGCCACCTTTGCTCAGGCAGATGATCGGGATGCCATCAGTAAAGGCGCTTATCTGGCCAAGGTCGGCGATTGTGTGTCTTGCCACACTGCGCCACATGGTAAGGAGTTTGCAGGTGGTCTGCCTATGCTCACGCCGTTGGGAGCGATCTACGCTACCAATATCACGCCAGACGACACCACTGGTATAGGGCGCTACTCCGAGGCAGATTTTGCCAAGGCCGTGCGCAAGGGCCTGGCTAAAGATGGCCATCATTTATACCCGGCCATGCCTTATCCCTCCTACACCAAGGTGAGTGATGAAGACATTCATTTTATGTATGTGTACTTTATGAAGGGAGTAAAACCCGTCAAACAGGCTAACAAACAAAGCGAGATCCCATGGCCTTTAAATGCACGCTGGCCTTTGGCTGCCTGGAATTTTGTTTTCCTCAAAGAGGGTGTTTATAAGCCTAACCCCAAGCAGGATGTGAGCTGGAACCGTGGCGCTTATCTGGTACAAGGCCTTGGCCATTGTGGTGCTTGCCATACCCCGCGCGGATTCGCATTCCAGGAAAAAGCACTGGATGAAACGCGTAAAAAATTCCTCACCGGCGCAACGCTAGAAGGCTGGTCTGCCAGCAATCTAGCCGGCGACCATAATACCGGACTGGGTCGCTGGTCAGAAGATGACATCACGATTTACCTGAAATACGGCGCCAACCAGCACAGCTCTGCCTTTGGCACCATGACCACCGTCATCAATAACAGTACCGAGGCGATGACTATGCCGGACTTGACCGCCATATCGAAATACCTGAAAACGCTGCCAGCAGCAGGAGATAAAGGTCAAACGCCTTATCAGTACAAGCCAGAAGATACGCTGGCACAACTCAAACAACCAACAAAATATGCAGGTGCCCGCTTGTACCAGCAATATTGTCTGGATTGCCACGGGGCCAATGGTAAGGGTGTTGCGCCATATCTATCACCACTTGCGGGCAACCCGGCATTGATGGACCCCGATCCTTCATCGCTGATTAATGTCGTGCTCAACGGCTCACCACAGTTGCGACCACAAGGCATTGCGGCACCTTACAATATGCCGAAATTCCGTACAGTGCTTAACGATGAGCAGGTCGCCCATCTGGTGAGCTTTATGCAGGCAAGCTGGAACCACAATCTGCCGGCAACTGAGGCAAAAGCCGTGACTAAGATCAGAAAGTTACCGCCTTCGGCGCACTGAAATTTGATTAAGAGATAACCGGTGATTGTTGCTGGTTAAGCGTGATAAATGTTTTATAGGCTTATTTTAGAGCAGCCTTTTTGGCATGCTTACGCAACCTGCGTGTCGCCCGCCAGTCGGCAATCCTTTGGCGCCGCGCAATGATGGTGATCACCAGAACTGCCCATGCCAGCGCTGCTAAAAACACCAGGCTACTGTATATGCTCACGACCATCAGGTGAGGAAATGCGGTGGTCATCACTAGTGGCAAAATTGCCAGCAGCAGGCCAAAAAATATTAATAGCATGTGTATTCCTCCTCTTTTGCTGGTTTGATGCTAAATGGTGGAATAGGTTTTTGTGGATACATGTTTTTACACTTTGTCATGGCTGCATGCCTCAGTCCTTTTACTTAGGCGGCTTACCGGCAGGTGGACAATAGTCCGTTGGACTCTTGTCTGTTGTCATGATTGGAGTCAGCCACTACCCTTGCGGAACGAAAATTTTCAACCTCAAGGCCATTTTGCGATATGTTTGACCTAGGTATTTACGGCAAAACACTGAAAAGCCTACGGGCGCAAAAGGGGATCTCTCAGCAAGAGTTGGCTTTTATGACGGAGCTGGACAGGACGTATATCTCGATGCTTGAGCGCAATTTACGGCAGCCTAGTTTAGGCACTGTGATGAAAATATCCCTTGCCCTTGGTTTTAAGGCGTCTGAGTTCATAGGCTTGATTGAATCTGAAACGGCAGGGTTCTGACTGTGTTTACGACTATTTAATGACATCGCTCACGTCTGAAAGAAAGCCTATGATTTCTTTGGGCATTCCAGACTCATCACGGATTAGCATCGACTCATCCGCGATCAGGCGCCACTCACCGTTGGGTGTTTCCATCCGGTATTCGTCGGTTTGATATTCATGTTTTAACAGCCGCGCCAAACGATTAGTAATTTTATGCAGATCGGCCTTATGGATATGGTCTTTCCAGAAACCTTCGACATTCAGTACTTCATCTCGATTAAAGCCCAGTTGCTTAGTCACATTATTGCTGATGAACGTGACATGGTAGTTTGAGTCCGGCTCGCACGCGTACACCATGACACGCCCTGAGTTGATGATTTCAGATAGCCGTTGGGCGTCGTCATTGATGGAGGGAGATACGTCAAACACAGAAGAGTGGTTTTTATTTTCTGCCTCTATCATCCGCAATAGCTCTGAAGGCTGTATCTGCAGGGATTTTGCGAGCAGCGTAATAGTGATGAGGCTGGGGGAACGTGCGCCACGTTCAAGCAGGGATATGTAAGTTCTATCCAGGCCAGCCTCTTGGGCAAGCACCTCTTGCGAAACACCAAGTTGTTTCCTGAGTCTTTTCAGTACTACGCTAAAAGCTGAGCTTTTAATCATGGTGCACCTTATTTTTATGACGACAAGGCTAATTAGATATATTACTCCTTAAGTTTTTAAAAATCACATTAAAAAACGCCTGCTTAGCCGGCGATGCGTATTAGCGACAGGGTTAAGATAAATGCGTCAAGGTGACAATAGTCCGTTCATAAAAAGGCAATAGTTGGTTAGCATCCATCACAGGTTTTTTTGAATGGAAACGACGAATCAATGGCTGATATATCTATCAAGTTTGGGCTAGTTTTGAAGCAGCAAAGAGAGAAGGCAGGGTTTTCGCAAGAGTACATCGCGCTGCAGTCCGGCCTGGATAGAAGCTTTGTATCTATGCTTGAGCGCGGCAAAAGGCAGCCTTCACTACTGACAATTTGTCACCTTTCCAAAGCCTTGTCCATTAAACCGAGTGAAATGGTGGCGCTGGTAGAAGTGTCCCTGGATTAAATACATGTCACGCCTGGTTTCCCATGCAGCCAAGGGGATTTTGTGTAAAGCCAGTTTGTTTTGTATTGAGTAAGTACCTTAAACTTAGAAAGTCGCATGAATAGTTCACTCGCTCAGAATTTTCTCCAAGTGCTGGATGAAATTTCGGCGTCCACCCCAGATAGTGAAGTGGTTACAAAGCTAAATAGTTTTCTTGGTGAGCATGTAAAAATTGCATCGGTAGAGAAGCGTAGCCTGCCCCCTTTGTTTGCCGGCAAACGTGAGTTCCTGGTGACATATGATTGCCATGACGATGCTGCATGCGCGGGGGTAACCCTGAATTCCAAACGGTATGGGCGCTTCCGACGATATGGCTATTATGGTCTTATCATTGAGACCGACTGAAACCTTATCCATGCTCAACCCTTCAGCACAAAAACCTTCTACTTTAGTTTCCCGTACTCAGTTATCCCATTTAGCCACTCAACGGCCATCTCGATAAATATTCCAGTAGCAGGCATGTAGGTAAACACTTACAGCAAAGTCCTGAATTATCCTATTTCCGCAGCCTGCGCTAGCAGTAATAATTGTTTCGGGTTGGCTGTGGCAAAAGCGCGATAGAATGCGCTGTTCGGCAATATTTAGATCTATAAAGGAAAACGGCTGTGTGGCTTCGTACTGGATGTGATATTACCTTTGATGTGAGCATAGATACGCCCTTTATCCTGATGCTGAGGCCGCGTAGCGGGCCGCATCAATGGGTGGCGCGAGAGTCTTATACCTTGAAGCCTAGCGTGCCTGTGGTTGAGTATACCGACAACTATGGCAATC
>JBAZTJ010000041.1:7846-18531 GCA_041662005.1 Candidatus Methylopumilus sp. | reverse complement strand
GGACAACACTTCAAGCTGCAAACCCATAGCCTGCAATGTCTGCATAGCAGATACAGCATCCGGCTTGATGGCTTCGACGATCTCAAAGCTGGCCAGCCAGCCATGCTCGGAAACCAGGTGCACCGTTGCAGCCTCACTGGACAGATGTCCGGGAAATGTGTGCTCCAGGCCACAAAACTGGAGTGAACCCAGCTTCAGGCGCCCATATGCCGATTCAGCCGTCAGTCCGAACCCTGATATTTCCTGCACATTACTGACGGCAGCATCACTCTCAATTCCGGCCGCCCTCTTGCCTATAGGCTGCTCATTACAGGCCTCAACCAGCGCACGCGAAACCGGATGCAAGGAATATTGTGCCAGTGCCGTCGCCATCTGCAGCACCTGTGCCTCATTAAAACTGGCCGCTGTGACTATGCAACCTACCCGCATCCTGTCTTGCGTCAGCGTGCCGGTCTTGTCGAAAACGATGGTATCTATGGTGGTGAGTGCTTCCAGTGCCTGCATCCTGCGTACCAGCACGCCGCTGCGCGCCAGCGCCCCGGAGATAGTGAGCATGGCAGCTGGCGTTGCCAGCGACAGCGCGCACGGGCATGTCACGATCAGCACGGCTACCGCCACCATCAGCGCACGGCTATGGTCAGTATTCCACAGCACGGCGGCTGACAGTGCAGCCGCTACCAGTACCGCAAACAAAAACGGCCGCGCAATGCGGTCTGCCAGCAGCGCCAGTCGCGGCTTATCCACGGCAACACGCTCCATCAGCGCGACAATTTGTGCATAACGCGTAGATTGGCCGATCCGGTCAACACGCAGCTGTACCGCCGCAGCCAGGTTATGGCTGCCTGCAATCACATCTGAGCCAACAGCCTTGGCAACAGGTCGCGACTCACCAGTCAACAAGGCCTCATCCGCACTGGTGGTACCTAGCGTAATGGTGCCGTCAGCCGGAAATGCTTCGCCCGGAAGTACCCGCACCACATCGCCAACCACCAGCCTGCGCACCGCTATCCGCTCGTAGTGGCCATCCGGCTGCAGTCGTTCCACGCTATTGGGCAAACGCCGCATCAGGGCATCCAGCGCGCCTGCAGTGCGGTCACGCATGCGTAGCTCTATCCAGCGGCCAGTCAGCAGAAAGAATACAAACATGGTCAGCGAATCAAAATACACCTCATGCCCCCACCAACCGGATGGCTCGAAAGTAGCGGCAGTGCTCACAAAAAAGGTAATCAGGATACCCAGTGCAACCGGCAGATCCATGCTGATCTGTTGCTGCCTGATATCCTTAAGGGCGCTACTGAAAAAAGGCCCGCAGGAGAAAAACAGCACCGGCAAGGTCAGTATCCAGGAGGCCCAGCGCAGCAGGTTATGCATGTCCTCAGTCATCTCACCCGGGCTTGCCACATAGGCCGGCAACGCATACATCATCACCTGCATCATGCAGAAACCGGCTACCAGCCAACGCCACAATGCCGCCCGCTGATTTTTACGGCGACTATCCTGCATAAACGCATCCGCTGCAGGCTGCGCACGATAGCCCGCCTTGCTCACTGCCCGCATCCAGTCTGAAGGCTTGGTCGCATCGGCAGACCATACCAGCCGCGCCCGCCCGCTAGTAGCATTCACGTCGGCACTCATTACCCCAGGCACGGCTTTCAGTGCTTTTTCCACATGCAAGGCGCAAGCCGCACAATGCATGCCCTCAATCACCAGGCGCGATTCCCACTCCTGAGCATTGTTGGCATTAGGCTGGCTGAAACTACCCCATTCTGCCGGCTCGTCAAGTGCGACCCATGCATCGACATCCGCCTCAAAAGCTTTGGGCAGTGGCTGGATTAGTGTGGGAAGGACGACTTGCATGAGGCAAGGTTATAGATTTGAGCAACAAGGGGCTTTGACATATATCAACGACGATGAAATTAACATCTCCGCTACTTTCATCCATGATGAGCTCTGAAGCTTATATATATCGCGCTTCATTCCCGATCAGGAAATTAAGCGCAATAAACTCACACACTTGGAGTGCCTACACCAAAAAAATATTTCACTGAACGTGAGGCTAAATTGATCATATTTCGAACAATTGTACTAGAATAAATTAGCTAGACTTTTATTTATACTCATCAACTATTGAATGCCATTTTAAGGGGAAATACACCATGTTTAAATCATCACCATTGCAACACTTTCATATAGTTTCTATTCCCAGCTTCAGAGGCTCTGACCGGAAGAGTGAGCCGAATAAGCCTTATGCTTTTATTTCAAAAATCAAACAAGCTTGCTCGTTCGTAATAGACACCCCCAATCGGCTTTCAGAGCCTGTACGTAATGAATTATGGTGGTAAGTCAGAACATTGGGATTTCCAACCGGTGGCTAATGCTGACGGTAGGTAAAGCGTCCAGAATCCACCTGCAACTTGGTAGTGCTAGCTCCATGCAGAATTGTTTGCTTGACTCAGTCAAACAAAAGCCACACTAATAATTAATAGGTGGCTTTTTTCTTTTTTGTAAAAATCTAAACTCTCAACACAGTTTCCGCTTTGCTCCAGTCCATACCGTACTAAATCACTCTTGCCAATAATGGCGTTCCTGCTGACGCCAGCGCGTTATCTGAATACCTTTATCCTTGGCAAAATCCAGCAGCACCGCGCCATCGGTATCCGAACGATACGGCTTGCTGCCTATCTCCATATAACGACTGACTACCGCAGGTTTTGGATGACCGAAACGATTACGATACCCCATGGTGAAAATGGCTACAGCAGGTTTGACGGCGGCGACAAAGTCAGGCGTGGATGAGGTTTTGCTGCCGTGATGCGGCACTACCACTACGTCGGCCAGTAGCTGATCCGGCACCGTATCGAGCAACTGCGCTTCGGCTTGCTTCTCGATATCGCCGGTGAGTAACAGGCTGCCGTATTGGCTGGTGATGCGCAGTACGCAACTGCGGTTATTGTCCTTAATGTCCAGATCTTCATAACTCGCGAAATCCGGATGCAGCACTTCAAACCTGACGCTATCCCACGTCCATGCCTGCCCTGCGAAGCAATGTAGATGCGGCTGAGCGGGCACCCCAACTGCGGCTTCCGGCAGCGAGCTGGCAAACCAGGCCACGGGCACTTGCGATAGCACCGAGGCCATGCCACCACTATGGTCAAGGTCATTATGGCTGACGATCATGCCATCCAGCCGCTTAATGCCTGCGCCGCGCAGATAGGGCACCACGATGCGGCTACCGCTATCGCTCTGCGATGAATATTTCGGGCCGGTGTCATACAGCAAATTATGGTGCTGTGTTTGCACCACCACCGCCAGCCCTTGGCCGACATCGAGCACGGACACTTGCATCGCACCTTGGTCTGGGCGCATAGGCGTAATAAACAGCATGGGCATGAAGGCAAACAAGCCCAGCCAGCGCATGGGAAAGCCGCGCGGCAACAGCATCCACAACACACCTATCATGGCTATCGGCAAAGTCCACATCGGCGGGGCGTGCTGTTGCCAGGTACTGAGCGGGAAGCTGGAAAGCCAGACCAGCAACTGCATGCAGCCTGTCATGATCAGGTGCGCCAGTTGCAAGGCGCTATCAATGGGCAGCATGCTGCCCAGCAAGGTCAGCGGCACCACTACCAGGCTGACCAGCGGAATGGCAACCGCATTGGCCAGCGGCGAAATGATGGACACTTGCTGGAACAGCACCAGCAGCAAAGGCACTAGCCCCAGGCTGACCGCCCATTGCGTATTGATGGCCTCGCGCAGCCAGCCGGGGCGCTGCAAGCGGCCAGCGACGGCATAACTGATCAATGCAACCGCCCCGAATGAAAGCCAGAAGCCGGGCGCCAGCACGGCCCAGGGGTCTAGCACAGCCACCAGCAACAGGGCATAGGCCAGCACCCGCGTGATGGCGACATTGCGACCAGACCACAGCGCCCAGGCGAACACCGCGAGCATGTAAATAGTGCGCTGCGTAGGCACGGAAAATCCGGCAATAAGCGCATACATCAATGCAGCCAATGCGCCTGCCAACACTGCTGCCTTGCGCGCAGGCAGCTTCAGCGTAAGCCCTTCTGCCCGGCGCCAGATGGCGAACACCAGGGCAAATGCCAGACCGGACAACATGGTGATGTGGAGGCCTGAAATACTCATTAAATGATTTGTACCGGTGCGCAGGAACACCTGCCAGTCATCCTGCACAATACCGCTTTCATCGCCTATCGCCAGTGCTTGCAGCACGCCGCCATAGGGCTTGCCTGCCAGCACCCGGCTCATGTGCTGATGGATTTTTTCGCGCAGCATTTCCACCACATAGGCCGGTTTGTATACGGCAGCTTGCAGCAACTGGTTTCCTGCATGCTGGCGGATATAGCCCGTAGCGCGGATATTGCGTTCCAGCGCCCAGGCTTCGAAATCGAAACCATACGGATTAGCCGTACCATGCGGCTTTTTGAGGCGCACGGTCAGGCGCCAGCGCTCACCTGCATGAAAAGCCAGCGGCGGTGCCGCCACCCTGCCGGGAATGTCAGGTTTGTATCTGGAAAGTTTGTTATTACTCTGCGCAAGCTCAGTGGAGTATTGCGATAGCGAGATATGCTGTGGCACAACGGCATTGGGGCTGAGTACTTGCTCTACATCGAACTCAAACCTGTCGCCACGCTCCAGTTGCTGGGGCATGCTGGCGATGACACCGACCAACTGGATATTTTGCCCTTCCCACTCAGCAGGCAAGGCTTGGGATAAGCGATATTGCGCAAACAGCATTGCCCATAAAAACCCTGCAGCAAAACCAAAAGCCAGCAACGCTGCAAGCTTGGACAAGTCATGCTTACGAGAGATGAATACCAGAACAGCTAATGGGAGAAGCAACAATCCCCAATAGGCATGGGGAAGATACGGCATGTGCTGTAATACCCAGGCACCGAAAACAAAGCTCAGTGCAAAGGCGATCATGAATAATAGGTGCTAGTTAGGGATCAGCAGACCATCTTGCAGGCGATACTGCCGCTGCATACGGCCAGCCAACTCCAGGTCATGGGTGACCACTACCAGGCTCACGCCCTGGGTTTCGTTAAGTGCCAGCAGCAGGTCAAATACGCTGTGCGCAGTGATTCTATCCAGATTGCCGGTAGGCTCATCCGCCAGGATACATTGCGGGTTGGTGACCAGCGCCCGGGCTACGGCAGCACGCTGGCGCTCGCCGCCGGACAGCTCGCCCGGCATATGTTCCAGTCTATGTGCCAGGCCTACCTTGGCCAGCGTATCCGCAGCAGCGGCCAGCGCCTGCTCGCGCGGCGTACGGCGTATCAGCAAAGGCATGGCGACATTTTCCAGTGCAGTGAATTCCGGTAACAGATGATGGAACTGATAGACGAAACCCAGCGACTGGTTACGCAACTGGCCACGCCTGGTTTCATTCATGCTCGCCAGCGGCTGGCCCATGATACTGACTTCGCCTGCGCTTGGTGCATCGAGGCCACCCAGCAGATGCAACAAAGTGCTCTTGCCGGAACCTGAGGTACCGACAATCGCCACCTGTTCGCCAGCGCTGGTTTCAAAATCGATACCATTGAGCACGGCTACTTCCAGCCCCGCGTAAGTCTTGTACAAACCTTTACAGGCCAATATGGATGGGCTAGTCATACCGGAGCGCCTCCGCGGGATTCATTTTTGAGGCTTTCCAGCTAGGGTATAGCGTAGCCAGCAGGCTGAGCACAAACGACATAATGGTGATGGTGATGACATCCGACCACTGCAAGTGTGATGGCAGGTCGCTGATGTAATACACGTCTTTAGCCAGGAACTGCACATGGAACAGCTGTTCGATGAACGGTACGATAGTGCCGATATTCAAGGCGATTATCACCCCGAAAACCGCACCGACCACAGTGCCTATCATGCCGATCAGTGCACCCTGTACGATAAAGATGACCATGATGCTGCGCGGACTGGCGCCAAATGTACGCATGATGGCGATGTCGGCACGCTTGTCGGTGACCGCCATCACCAGCGTGGACACGATATTGAAAGCCGCCACCGCAACGATCAGGGCCAGGATGATAAACATGACCCGCTTTTCCATCTGCACCGCGCGAAAGAAGTTGGCATGCTGCTCGGTCCAGTCACTCACAAAAAAAGTACCTTCAGTGCTGAGTTTGTTGGATATCTGCCGCGCCACTGCTGGCGCCTGAAACAGGTCATCCAGCTTGAGGCGCACGCCGGATACGGTGTCTCCCATGCGATACAGTTTGGCTGCATCGTCCATATGGATCAACGCCAGGCCTGAGTCGTATTCGAACATGCCGATCTGGAATAACCCAACCAGCCTGAATTGCTTGATGCGCGGCACTACCCCTGTCGGTGTAAACTGGCCTTGCGGGGCCATGACGACCACTTTATCGCCCAGCACCACGCCCAGCGATTGCGCCAGTTCCATGCCAAGGATGATGCCGAATTCGCCGGGGCGCAGGTCGGTGAGTTTGCCTGCCTTCATGTGGTTGCCCAGTTCCGCCACCTTATCTTCATCAGTCGGCAGCACACCACGGATAATGGCACCATTCACGGCCTGACCATACGACAGCATGCCCTGCGCCATGATATAAGGGGCTGCCGCCTGCACATGCGGCTCATCTTTGACAGCGGTGACCACGCGCGGCCACTCATCCAGCACACTGTTGGCACCGGTGATTTGCAGATGGGAAGCAACCCCTAGGATTCTTGAACGCAGCTCTTCCTGAAAACCATTCATCACCGACAGCACCACGATGAGCGCCGCCACACCCAGGCCGATGCCTATCATGCTGGTGAGGGAAATAAAGGAGATGAAATGGTTGCGACGTTTGGCACGGGTATAGCGCAGGCCGACGAACAACTCAAAGGGTAACGATTTTAAAAGTGACATAGCGACCGATTTTAACATGGTTGCCCAGGATTATTCGGCCACATCCCTCTCAGGGATGTCCTTATTGTGTGTTTGCACCCACTCTTGCCACTGCTGCCTGGTCAATATGCCGGTCTGGCCACCTCGGTAAGGCTGCAGGTAGTCCGGCTTGAGCTGGCCTAGTTGGCGTGTACCGTAAAAAAATACGATGGCACGCCCCTCTGGGTGTTGTTCAAACCACCCACTCAGTTGCGGCTCTTTCACGCTTTCCGGGGAACTGGTGAGCCTGCCGATAAAGTTGAACTGGCCGTGATATTTGCCCACATAGGACAGCGGCAAACCCCGGTCCTGCAGGATTTTTATCTGGCGGCTGATATCCCTGAGGTCATAAGCATCCCCGGCAGGACGAATGACGCCAACATAGAGCACAGCCATCACTAGGCTGCTGAGTAAAGTGGCGCTCCACACGTAGCGACCTATCTCATTGCCACGCAGCAGAAACAAGGCTGGTGTCCCAATGATGAGTAGCAGGCCGCTCCAGACAGGAATGCTCAGCACCCAGTGTGCCATATGGCTAACATGCGCGCTCATGGGTAGGTAAAGCAACACCCCGCCAGTGATCACTCCGCTACCGACAACCACCACCTTGTCTATCCAGGAAACACTATTAACCCCATCAAGGCCTCGCGCTACCAGCAATGCAAACGCAGGAAAAATCGGTAATAAATAATGTGGCTGCTTGCCGCTAATAAAGCTGAAGGCAATAAATACCGGCAGTAGCCAGGCCATGCAGAATCGCACCGCTGGCTCATCCATCAGGTGCGGCAACTTGAATAGTGCGCGCCAAACCGGTAAAGCAAAAAACCAGGGGAAAACCATCAGCGGCAGTACCTGGAAATACCACCAGAATGGATGCCGATGCGCAAACGACTGCACCATGCGGTCAGCGGTCTGACCCCAGAAAATATCATGCTGGTATTGAGCACCTCCTGCGATACCTGCTGGTATCGCCCAAGCCAGCAATACCGCAACCCCGACCAGCACGGCACCTAGCACACCCAGGTACCAGTTGCGCCAGGCAGGCCGTGAGTGTGTCATCCACCATGGTGCCAGCAAGGCCAGCGGCATCAGTTGCAGCAATATGGTGGGGCCTTTGGTTAATAAGCCACCCGCAATGGCAGCCGAGAGCAGCAACCAGCCCTTGATGCTGCGATCCTGCCAGGCTATCAGCAGCCCCAAAACGCCCAGCAGCGTGAACAATGCCAGCATGATGTCGAACATGATGGCGGTAGTGAATACTGTCCATAGCGCGCTACCGAGCAATATCAAAGGCGAAATGTAGGCGACGCGCGGCTGTTGTGGCCAGAGCCTGCGCGCAATGGATTGCGTTACATAGACTGAAGCCAGCGCGAAAAATGAAGGCACCAGCCTGGGCCACCAGTCGTTCAAACCAAATACGGCCCAGCCCAGATTGATCAGCCAGAACAGCAACGGCGGCTTGTGGCTATAAGCCTCGCCATTGAGATATGGCACCAGAAAATCCTGCCTCAGCCACATGTTCCAGGCCACCGTCACATAGCGCGTCTCATCCAGTGGAAAGTAATAACGGCTGAAAAAGGTAACGATGACCAGCCCCAGCCAGAGCATGAAAATATTAAAGTTGTTATATCTGGAGTTTTTCAAAAGGCCGGGACTTTACATTTGAAGTGTTTAGCTGCATCACATTGCGCAGAATTCTAGCAGGCTTGGCGGGCGAATCTGCTAAAATTATATTATGTTTACCGGAATCATACAGGCCGTAGGCCAAATAGAACGTGTCACCCCAGCGGGTGACGATGCCAAACTTACCATACACGTAGGCACGCTGGAGATGGATGACGTCAAGATCGGCGACAGCATCGCCGTCAATGGCGTATGCCTGACGGCAGTGCACCTGGATGCCACGCATTTTGAAGTGCATGTATCGAAAGAGACGCTGTCATGCACTGTCGGCCTGGATAGCCCGCGACTGGTCAACCTGGAAAAAGCGCTACGCTACTCCGACCGTCTGGGAGGCCACCTAGTCAGCGGCCATGTTGATGGTATCGGCCAGACTTTGCGTTTTGAGCAACTGGGCGACTGCTGGCAACTGGTGATACGGGCCCCGAATAACCTGGCGCGCTACATCGCCGTTAAAGGCTCGATTGCCATTGATGGCGTCAGCCTGACCGTCAACACCGTGGACAAGGACACCTTTAGCGTCAACCTGATCCCGCACACGCTGGAAGTGACAACGCTGAAACAGCTGGGCGTGGGTAGCCGGGTCAATCTTGAAATTGACGTGATCGCACGCTATGTAGAACGCATGGCGCAATGGGAATCTGACAATACCGGGGATAGCGCCTGATGAGCGACTGTTGCGTTAGCCCCACGCTGGAAATCATCGAAGAGATACGCCAGGGTCGCATGGTGATTCTGGTGGATGAAGAAGACCGCGAAAATGAAGGCGACCTGGTACTAGCCGCCCAGTTTGCGACACCCGAGCATATCAATTTCATGGCCAAACATGGGCGCGGCCTGATTTGCCTGACATTAACCGAAGCGCGTTGTCACCAGCTGCAGTTACCTTCCATGGTAGAGAAAAACGGCTCCAGCATGCATACCAATTTCACGGTATCCATAGAGGCGGCAACCGGCGTCACTACCGGCATCTCGGCGGGTGACCGCGCCCGCACCATACAGGCCGCTGTCGGCAAGCATGCAGCTCCGGCAGACATCGTCAGCCCAGGTCACGTATTTCCGCTGGCTGCCGAAAACGGCGGCGTACTGGTGCGTGCAGGCCATACCGAAGCGGGCTGTGATCTGGCAGCATTGGCAGGGCTGGAACCAGCTTCAGTGATATGCGAGATATTAAAAGATGACGGCAGCATGGCCCGCTTGCCAGACCTGATTGAGTTTGCCGCACAACACAAGATCAAGATAGGCTCTATCGCCGACCTGATTCATTACCGCAGCGAAACGGAAAGCCTGGTAGAGCGCGCTGCAGAGCGTACGGTGCAAACGCCTTATGGCGAAATGCGCCTTATCGCCTATGCCGACAAAATTGCCAATGAAACGCATCTGGCACTGGTAAAAGGCGACCCCAGCGCGGAGAAGGAAGTGCTGGTGCGCGTGCACGAGCCACTGTCTGTGTTCGACTTGATAGACGCCTCAAGCACCTCGCATTCATGGAATACGCTGAAAGCCATGCAGACCATCAATGAAGCAGGCTGTGGCGTGATTGTGCTATTGCACAGGGTAGAAGACGGCGCTGAGCTGATCAACCGCATTGCCCATGCAGATGAAGCCATACGTCCCAAGCAGGATCTCCGCAACTACGGCATAGGCTCACAGATACTGCTGGACTTGGGAGTGCGTAAGATGAAGTTGATGGCGACACCACGCAAAATGCCGAGTATGGTGGGCTTTGGTTTAGAAGTGACCGCCTACCTGGAAGCGCCGTAAGCAATGTAAATTGTAGTTGCCTGGCTGATGCAGTTGTACAGGTTTTTTTACAATTAAATTGTGAGATAATTAATCCCGTGGAAAACGTCAATCTAACCGGCCATTTTCTCATTGCCATGCCCGCAATGACAGACCCGCGTTTTGCCAAATCGGTCACCTATATTTGCGAGCACAATGCCGATGGCGCCATCGGCCTAGTCATCAACCGCCCCATCGACCTGACCTACGATGCCTTGTTCGAACAGATCAATCTTGATCTCAGCAACAACCCGATAGCCAGTCAACAGGTGCTCTTTGGCGGACCCGTGCAACCGGAGCGTGGTTTTGTGCT
>JBAZTJ010000041.1:7018-7836 GCA_041662005.1 Candidatus Methylopumilus sp. | reverse complement strand
GCCATCAGCGGCGACACTGCGCTCACCACCTCGAAAGACATTCTCGAAGCAGTCGCCAATGGTACCGGGCCGGAAAAAATCCTGCTGACACTGGGTTATGCCGGCTGGTCACCAGGGCAACTGGAACATGAGATGGGGCAGAATGCCTGGCTTACCGTACAGGCAAATGATGCCGTGATTTTTGACACCCCCAGCAGCGCCAGACTGGATGCGGCGATGGGTCTGCTTGGCGTGGACTTCGCGCGACTTTCGGATGAGGCCGGTCATGCTTGATACACCGAAGCGACCACATTAACACCATGCCAACAACACCCGCCAAGCTGCAGGCCATCAACAACGATAAAACCAAACTATTGACCGCGCAAGGAACGGCGCTAGGGTTTGATTTTGGTGAAAAGCGCCTGGGTATCGCCATCGGCGAGCACATGCTGGGCATCGCCCACCCGCTCACCACCGTAGAGACTGAAGCCACTGATGTCCGCTTTGCCAGGATTGCCGAACTCATCAAGGAGTGGCAACCAAGCACCCTGGTGGTGGGCCTGCCCTTGTCGGTTGATGGCGAGGAACATGCCATGACCCTGCTCAGCAAAAAATTCGCGCGCCGGCTGGATGGCCGCTTTGGTATCCCGGTTGTGATGATAGATGAGCGCTACACTTCTGCCGAAGCAAGTCAATCTCTGAACGAAATGAGCATAGGCGGACGCCGCCAGAAACCCATGCTGGACCAGGTCGCGGCACAACACATTTTACAATCCTATTTCGACACCCTTACCCAGGAAGCCCATGCCAACGAATCTACCTGATGCAGAAACGCTGCT
>JBAZTJ010000041.1:0-7008 GCA_041662005.1 Candidatus Methylopumilus sp. | reverse complement strand
AGGCACACTGGCCGAACAAATCAAACCGCTCATCAAGCCGGGCACTGCGCTGGTCGGCATCCACAGTGGCGGTGCCTGGATCGTCGAACGCCTTGTCTCCATGCTGGGTAGTGATATCCCGCACGGCATGCTGGACAGCTCGTTTTACCGCGACGACTTCAACACGCGTGGCTTGCATGCCGATACCAAACCCTCACAGATTCCTTTCGATGTGCAGGATAGCCACATCATCCTGGTTGATGACGTGTTCTACACCGGCCGCACCATACGCGCCGCCATGAATGAGCTGTTTGATTACGGGCGCCCTGCCAGCATCACGCTGGCCGTGCTGGTCGATCGTGGCGGACGCGAACTGCCGATTGCCCCGCAGGTTGCCGCCTACTCCTGCGACTTGAAAGCACAGCATAATTTGCAACTACTACGCCACGAAGATGGCAGTTTTTATCTTAAGCTTGAGGAGAATAATTAGTGTGTACGTCCAGAAATTTTACTCTGCGGGATGAAGTGCCAGGAGACGCGCAGTGAGCGGCAAGACATATCAACTAGATAGGCGCAGTCGCGAACGAGCACGCGACAACGCGATTCGCCCACAGATTAAATTTATGGATGTGCACACATGGTAAATCCGCAACTGACGAAAGAAGGAAAACTCAAGCATCTGCTCACCATTGAAGGCCTACCACACAGCATACTCAACCAGATTCTAGATACGGCAGAATCCTTTGTCGGCGTAGCTGAACGCGAAGTCAAAAAGGTACCGTTACTACGTGGTAAAACCGTGTGCAACATATTCTTTGAGAATAGCACCCGTACCCGCACCACGTTTGAAATCGCGGCCAAACGCCTGTCGGCAGACGTCATCAACCTCAACGTCAATACCTCATCGCAATCCAAGGGGGAAACCATCCTCGACACGGTGGACAACCTCACCGCCATGCATGCCGACATGTTTGTGGTACGGCACTCACAATCCGGTGCGGCTCACCTTATCGCGCGCCACGTAGCGCCGCACATCCACGTCATCAATGCCGGAGATGGTCGCCATGCACACCCCACGCAGGGTTTGCTGGACGTCTTTACCGTGCGCCGTTACAAGCCAGACATGCAAAACCTGCGCGTCGCCCTGGTGGGTGATGTGCTGCACTCCCGCGTTGCCAGGTCCGAGATACATGCGCTCACCACGCTGGGCGTACCAGAAGTACGGGTAATCGCCCCAAAAACACTGCTACCTGAGCATGTCGAAAAGCTGGGGGTACAAGTGTTCCACGACATGCGCGAAGGCCTGAAGGATGTCGATGTCATCATGATGCTGCGCCTGCAGAACGAACGCATGAGCGGTGCCATGCTGCCCAGTGCGCAAGAGTATTTCAAATGTTATGGATTGACCCAGGAAAAGCTGGCACTGGCCAAGCCAGACGCTATTGTCATGCATCCTGGCCCGATGAATCGCGGCGTAGAGATAGACTCTGCGGTGGCCGATGGCAGCCAGTCCGTCATTTTGCCCCAGGTGACTTACGGCATAGCGGTGCGCATGGCGGTGATGTCCATACTCGCAGGGAATCCAGAATGAAGAAACACATCAAAAACGGCAGATTGATAGACCCGAAAAATGGCATAGATGCCAAGCTGGACCTGTTTATTGCTGCAGGAAAAATAGTCGGTATTGGCCAGGCGCCCGATAGTTTCGTCGCCAATATTGTCATCGATGCGAGTAATCTCATCGTATGCCCGGGACTGGTAGACCTGTCCGCCCGCCTGCGCGAACCCGGTTATGAGCATAAAGCCACTTTGGAAAGCGAAATGCAGGCAGCCGTTGCTGGTGGCATCACCAGCCTGGCCTGCCCCCCGGACACCGACCCGGTGCTGGATGAACCCGGCTTGGTGGAAATGCTCAAGCACCGCGCAAAACAACTCAACCTGGCCCATGTATACCCGCTGGGTGCACTGACCAAGCAACTAGCCGGCAAAGAGCTCACCGAGATGTGCGAACTCACCGAAGCCGGCTGCGTAGGCTTCTCTCAGGCTGACACCGCCATCACCGATACGCTGGTGCTGTGGCGCGCCATGCAATATGCCGCCACCTTTGGTTTCACCGTCTGGCTACGCCCGGAGGAGCCCTTTCTGGCGAAAGGTGGCGTTGCACATGATGGCGAAATCGCGGCAAGGCTAGGCCTGAAGGGCATCCCCACTGCAGCCGAAACACTGGCGATTGCCACCATTCTGCAAGTCGCCAGGGAAACCGGCGCCAAAGTGCACCTGTGCAGACTATCCAGTGCAGAAGGTGTAGAGATGGTAAGACAGGCCAAACAGCAGGGATTACAGGTAAGCTGCGATGTCGCCGTGAACCACCTGCACCTGACAGAACATGATATCGGCTTCTTTGACGCCCAATGCCACCTCAGGCCCCCAGTGCGCACCCATCGCGACAGGGATGGCCTGATCGCCGGCCTCAAGGATGGCACCATAGACGCCATCTGCTCAGACCATACGCCGGTGGACGATGATGCCAAACTGCTACCATTTGCTGAAGCCGAAACCGGTGCCACGGGACTGGAACTGCTGTTGCCGCTGACATTGAAATGGGCCGCTGAAAATAAAGTCGCACTGTCAGATGCGATTGCGCACATCACCTCAACTGCTGCCGGCATCATGGGTGTCAGCGGTGGGCATTTGGGTATCTACGCTGACGCTGACATCTGCATCTTTGACCCCGAGCAATACTGGAAAGTCGAAGCCAGCGCGCTGATCAGCCAGGGCAAGAACAGCCCGTTCCTGGGGCTGGAGCTGGCGGGGAAAGTACGCTACACCCTGGTGAATGGGCATATTGTTCATCAAGCCAAGTGACATACCTACAACTTGAGGTAGCGACCAAAACAAAGCCCCGTTGATACGGGGCTTTGTTTTAGATCATCTTAAATCGCAAGACTGCCTGCTGGCCTATTTAAACAATACCCAAGCTAAACGATACCCAGGCTGCCCAATCCTGCAGCCATATCCTTGTCTTTTGCGCCCTTGCCTTCCAGCTTGATCTTGAGGCGGATATCGTTCACCGAGTCAGCATTACGCAAAGCATCCTCGTAGCTGATCTTGCCAGTTTCATGCAAGTCAAATAGTGCCTGATCGAAGGTTTGCATGCCAAGCTCACGTGACTTGGAAATGATCTCCTTGATCTCATGCACGTCGCCCTTGAAAATCAGGTCGGAGATCAACGGTGAATTCAGCATGATTTCCATCGCAGCGACGCGGCCTTTATCTTCCTTCTTGGGAATCAAGCGTTGCGAAACAAAGGCGCGCACATTCAATGACAAGTCCATCAACAGTTGATGACGACGTTCTTCAGGGAAGAAGTTGATGATGCGATCCAGCGCCTGATTGGTACTGTTGGCATGCAGCGTGGCCATACACAGGTGACCGGTCTCGGCAAAGGCAATCGCGTAATCCATGGTTTCACGGTCGCGAATTTCGCCGATGAGTATCACATCGGGCGCCTGGCGCAGCGTATTCTTGAGCGCAGCAAACCAGTTATCGGTATCGACCCCGACTTCGCGCTGCGTAATGATGCAGTTCTTGTGCTCATGCACGAACTCCACCGGATCTTCAATGGTAATGATATGGCCGTAGCTGTTCTCGTTGCGATAGCCCACCATGGCCGCCAGCGATGTTGATTTGCCGGAACCGGTACCACCGACAAAAATGACCAGGCCGCGCTTGGTCATGGCAACTTCTTTCAGTACATCCGGCAGGCCCAACTCTTCCAGCTTGGGTATCTTGGAGGTAATGGTACGAAATACCATACCGGTTGCCCCGCGCTGCACGAACGCATTGACCCGGAAACGCGCGACGTTGGGCAGGCCGATGGCGAAGTTACACTCTTTGCTGGCATCAAACTCAGATGCCTGCTTATCATTCATGATGGCCCTGGCGATTTCTTTGGCATGTTGCGCCGTCAGGGACTGAGTGGTGACAGGCGTCAGCTTGCCATCAATCTTCATGGCAGGCGGAAAGCCGGCCGTGATAAAAAGGTCGGAGGCTTTCTTGGTAATCATCATGCGTAGCAAATCAAATACGAATTTTTCTGCTTGACCTTGATCCATAGTGGAAACCTTAAAGTGACAGACCCAAATAATGTAGTAGAAGAAACCCTGCCAGTCTTACCCGCCAAACATTTCCTTGTTAGCGGCCTTGCTGCGGGCTTCCGCAATGGAAATCAGATTACGCTTTACCAGATCCTGCAAGTTTTGATCCAGCGTCTGCATGCCCACATTCTGCCCGGTCTGGATGGCAGAATACATTTGCGCCACTTTATTTTCACGGATGAGGTTACGAATCGCCGGCGTGCCTATCATGATCTCATGCGCCGCTACGCGGCCGGACTCATCCTTATTTTTGCACAGGGTCTGCGAAATAACCGCGCGCAAGGATTCAGACAACATGGAGCGCACCATTTCCTTTTCCGCGGCGGGGAACACATCGACAATACGGTCGATAGTCTTGGCCGCCGAACTAGTGTGCAAGGTACCGAACACCAGGTGGCCGGTTTCTGCTGCACTCAAGGCCAGGCGTATGGTTTCCAGATCGCGCATTTCGCCGACCAGAATCACATCCGGGTCTTCACGCAGTGCGGCGCGTAAGGCATTGGCAAAAGACAGCGTATGCGGGCCGACTTCGCGCTGGTTGATCAGGCACTTCTTGGAGACATGCACGAACTCGATAGGGTCTTCCACTGTGAGGATATGGCCAAACTCATTTTCATTCACGTAATCGACCATGGCCGCCAGCGTAGTGGATTTTCCTGAACCGGTAGGCCCGGTCACCAGCACAATGCCACGCGGATTATTGGCAATTTCCTTGAAGATCGCCGGCGCGTTAAGCTCTTCCAGCGTCAGCACTTTAGAAGGAATGGTACGGAATACCGCGCCGGCGCCACGGTTCTGGTTGAAGGCATTGACGCGAAAGCGCGCCAGGTTGGGAATTTCAAACGAGAAGTCACACTCCAGAGTTTCTTCGTAGACCTTGCGCTGGCCATCGCTCATGATGTCATACACCATGTCGTGCACCTGGCTATGGTCCATGGATGGCAGATTGATCTTGCGCACATCCCCGTGCACACGAATCATTGGTGGCAAACCGGCAGAAAGATGCAAATCGGAAGCTTTGTTTTTAACTGAAAATGCCAGTAAATCCGAAATATCCACGAAGCGCTCCTGTTATAATTTTTGAAAATTGAAAATGAAGAGAATATGACCACAATTGCAGTGCGCTTGCAAGCTGCGCGCGCGAGTATTGACAAGGCTGTGACAAATACCGGCAGGCAACGCGAGCACATCGCCCTGATTGCCGTCAGCAAGGCGCAACCGGCGAGCAGCATTCGGGAAGCATATGCTCAGGGGCAACGCCTGTTTGGCGAGAACTATTTGCAGGAGGCTCTTGATAAGCAGGCTCAGCTCAACGAGCTGGATATCGAATGGCATTTCATCGGGCCGATTCAAAGCAATAAAACGCAACTGATTGCGCAGCACTTTGCGTGGGTACATGGCGTGGACAGGCTGAAGATCGCACAGCGCCTGAATGACGCCAGACCGGCGCATCTGACGCCGCTGCAAATATGCATACAAGTCAATGTGAGCAATGAGCAAAGTAAAAGCGGTATGCAGCCGGAACAAGTAGCAGCCTTGGCACAGGCGATTCTGGCCATGCCGCGCTTGCAACTACGCGGCCTGATGGCTATCCCCGCCCCCACAAAAGATACCGGCTTGCAACATAAGCAGTTTAAAATGGTGCGCGAGCTTTTCCAGCAACTGAATGCTGCCGGATTTGGGCTGGATACATTGTCGATGGGCATGTCGGATGACTTTGCCATCGCCATTGCAGAAGGTGCTACGATGATACGCATAGGCACCGCCATTTTTGGTGCTCGCCAGCCAAAACCAGAGTCCGAATAACCCAACAACCAGATAGAAAATGACTATGAGAATCAGCTTTATAGGTGGCGGCAATATGGCACGCGCCCTGATCGGCGGCCTTAAGACTAATGGCTTTGCCATGGCCGCCATTAGCGTAGTCGAATCCGACGCCGCCAAGCGCGAAAGCTTAAGCGCCGAATTTGGCGTGCATGTAACGGAACAACTACCCAGCGTCAGCCATGCCGATGTGATCGTACTTGCAGTCAAGCCACAGCAGTTGCGCGACCTGTCCATATTCCTGGGTAGCCTGCTGGGAAACCAACTGCTGATTTCCATCGCCGCGGGCATTCGTAGCCAGGATCTTGCACGCTGGCTGGGCGGTTACCAAAACATCGTGCGCGTGATGCCTAACACGCCGGCACAGATACAAGCCGGGGTTTCCGCTCTTTTTGCCATGCCGGAAGTCACCGCCAAGCAGCATGAGCAGGCTGAGCTGATTCTGGCGGCAGTAGGCAAAACCTTATGGCTGGATGATGAATCAAAAATGGATGCAGTGACTGCCATCTCAGGTAGCGGCCCGGCCTATGTGTTTTATTTTATCGAGGCCATGGAACAAGCCGCCATTGAGCTGGGCCTGACTGGGGAGCAGGCAAGGCTGTTAAGCCTGCAAACGTTTACCGGAGCCAGCCAGCTGGCGGCACAAAGTGTCGAAACTCCCGCCACATTGCGTAGCCAGGTCACCTCCAAAGGCGGCACGACTGAAAGTGCAATCATGGCGCTGGAAGCTGCGGCAGTTAAATCTGCCATCATCAAGGCCGCAAAAGCAGCCGCGACACGCTCGATAGAGCTGGGCGACCAGCTTGGTAAAGAATAGCTCAACCTCAATTGGGCACATAGTCACTAAGGGAATATTCAACACATGATTGCAACCGCTTTGGCCTTTATCCTGCAAACCCTGCTGGGGCTGTTTACGCTGATCGTGCTGCTACGCTTCTACCTGCAGCTCACCGGCGCCCCGTTTAAGAACCCGGTTTCTCAGGCGGTCATCACCGTCACCAATTTTGCCATTAAACCGCTGCGGCGGGTTATTCCGGGATGGGGCGGG
>JBAZTJ010000040.1:14455-18730 GCA_041662005.1 Candidatus Methylopumilus sp. | reverse complement strand
AACACCTCAAAATCCAAGCCCCGCGATAAACCGGCCTGATTAATGTCAGTGAGTAAGCCGTCCATCTGAGACTTATCTGGTAACTGCCTGAGCAAAGCGCCAAAGGTTTTTTCCACATCGACCATTTGCTGCTTATAAGCATCTAGATTAATTGCCTGACCTTTTTTAGCCAGAAACGTATTGCGCAATTCGGTTTCCTTACTCTTGGCCTTATCCAGCTCATCCAATGAAGGACTCCAGAGAAACCAGTACCCGGCGGCAACAACCAGAATAAACAGCACCCCCAGCAGGACGCCTTTTACGGGCCAAGGTAAGTTTCCTGCATTTTTGAAATCTATATTGTTAAAATCTTCGAGCTTCATGGCTTATTGCCCTATAACTTTCTTAGATTTAGATTCATCCTCATCCGCCTTCTGAGTCTTTTGCGTTACATTCAAAGTAAAGTTATTTCGCTTCACGCTATTAACAAGCTCAGACTTGATTTCTACCAGTCCCGGCGACTCCATGGCTTCGGATGATGAAAAATTGCGAACCAATGTGGCTACGCGGGCATTAGTGTCAGCAACACCTTCCAAAGTAATCAGATTGCCTACTTGCTTGATACTCTTAATATAAACACCTTCGGGCAGCTTGCGCGCAATCTCATCCAGTAAAACAACCGCCTGCGCCCGATTTGTTTGCAAGTTTTCCACGACCTGCTTGCGCTCCAACACTTCACCGATTTTAGCTTTCAGTTCTCGAATAGCTTCGATTTCCTTATCAAGCTTGGCAATCGCATCCTCAAGCCGCTGATTTCTGCTGGCTTGGGATTCAACATTGGAGCTTATGAGAGTCTGCCCCAGAAATACTATTGCTGCGGCGGCGATAAACACGCCCAGCAGCATTAAACTGAATTCACGTTGACGTTCTGCACGCTTTATTTGCCTGTGCGGCAGTAGATTAATCCGTACCATTAATCAAACCTCCTCAATGCCAACCCACAGGCAGTCATCAAAGCAGGAGCATCGGCAATGACCTGTTGCTGCTTCATCCTGGGATTAATTTCCATGGCATAAAATGGATTGATGACAATAGTGTTGACTTGTGCGCGCTCTTGCACAGCCGTATCTACGCCGGTGATAGACGCACAACCGCCAGCCAGCAGAATGTGGTCTACACGGTTATATTGAGTAGAGCTGGTGAAAAATTGTAAGGCCCTCGCCACTTCGAGCGCCAAAGACTGCACAAAAGGCTGTAAAACTTCAGATTCATAACTCTCAGGCAAGCCACCTTTGCGCTTGGCTATTTCAGCTTCTTCCGTTGACAGTCCAAATCTCCGCTGAATCTCTTGCGTTAATTGAGCCCCGCCAAAGCTTTGTTCGCGGATGTACACGGATTTATTATCATGGAGCACGTTGACATGCATCATTAATGCGCCGATATCCACAATCATAACGGTCTGATCGGCACCATTATTGGGAAGTTGGCTCGATACCAGCGCGTAAGCGGCTTCTGTGGCATAAGTTTCCACATCCATCACGATGACCTTCAGGCCGGCGCCTTCGGCAGCAGCCACTCGATCTTCGATTTTTTCTTTGCGCGATGCTGCAATCAGGACTTCTACGTCATCAGGATTATTGGGTGCGGGGCCTAGCACCTGGAAGTCGATATTCACTTCATCAAGTGAGAAGGGGATGTATTGATTGGCTTCCGCCTCAACCTGGAACTCCATGTCATCTTCCCGCAGACCAGCCTGCATCAAGACTTTTTTGCTAATGACCGCTGCGGCAGGTAATGCCATAGCCAGTCTTTTTTCACGCGACCCCAGTAGTTTCCAGGCACGAGATACAGCATCGGACACCTGTTCTAACCCCGTAACATTGCCATCCACCATCGCGTCTTTTGCGAGAGGGGCGATTGAGTATCCTTCAAGACGATAAGAACCTTTGCTTCCCTCGGTCAGTTCGACCATTTTTACGGAAGTTGAGCTTATATCTACCCCGATTAAAGGTGGCGTACGATTTTTGAAAAAGTCGAATTTCAAATTGAAATTCCCTTTCATTTCTGGTTAGTTACACACAATACTCATAAATTACCTTAAATGCTAGCAACAACTATAAACAGTGTAAAGCAAATTTTTATTTTTAATTTCCAGAACAGGACACTTATAATGGCCCTTCTCTCTAGATTAATTGAACCATTACGCCATGATTCCAAAAAAATGGTGGCAGTTTCTGATCCTGACAATATTTGTCATAGGTTTGGTGATTGCCGCACTAGTTGCCATTGCCGCGACATTGATCTACCCCCAACTACCTTCTCTTGAAGCGCTGACCGATTACCGGCCAAAACTGCCTTTGCGCGTTTATTCGGAAGACGGCTACCTGATTGGCGAATTTGGGGAGGAGCGACGTGCTTTCGTTACCATCCAGAATGTCCCGCAACACATGAAGTCGGCAGTCCTGGCGATTGAGGACAGACGCTTTTACCAGCATGGTGGCGTGGATACACGAGGCATACTGCGTGCAGCAGTGAACAACCTTAGCGGTGGCTCCAAAGAAGGTGCCAGCACCATTACCATGCAAGTCGCGCGTAACTTCTTCCTCTCCAGTGAGCGCAGCCTGAAGCGAAAAGTCAATGAAGCGCTGCTGGCCATCAAAATTGAGCACAGTCTCAGCAAGGACAAAATTCTTGAGTTGTATATCAATCAAATTTATCTGGGTCAGCGTGCCTTTGGCTTTGCCGCGGCATCACAAGTCTATTTCGGCAAACCGCTGGACAAATTGAATCTGGCAGAAACAGCCTTACTGGCCGGCTTGCCGAAAGCCCCCTCCGGCTACAATCCATTCGTTCATCCGAAACGAGCCATCAAGAGGCAGCGTGAGGTCTTGCATGACATGTTTAAGTATGGCTTTATTGATCAGCCGACTTATGAGCAGGCGCTCACTATGCCCTTGCGCTTCAAGACATCGCAGCAATCGAGAGATCTGGCTGCAGACTATGTGGCCGAGATCGTGCGTCAGATGATGTACGAGCGTTATAAAGACGACATCTACAGCAGCGGCTTGAAGGTCTACACCACTGTACTCAAAAGCAATCAAGAAGCTGCCAATCAGGCCGTGCTTGAAGGGGTGCTGGAGTATGACGAACGTCACGGTTACCGTGGGCCGGAGAAAATCATTCGCCCGACCAGCGCAGCCCTGGAAGAAGGTGTGAACTGGATGGATAAAGCGCTGGATGAAATTGAAGCCTATGGTGCATTGATTCCAGCCATCGTCACTGAGGCGAGTCCGAAGTCTGTCCGTGCACATACTAAATCGGGGGATGATATTGAAGTCACCGGCCCCGGTCTGACTATGGTGCAAAAAACACTGAATGAAAAATCTGCCGACAAGCAGAAATTAAAGGCTGGGGCAGTTATTCGTGTCATGCGCACTAAAGACACTTGGAAAATCGTCCAGCTGCCTGAGGTCGAATCAGCGCTGGTAGCACTTGATCCTGAAAACGGTGCTGTGCGCGCACTGGTAGGCGGCTTCGATTTCAATCGGAATAAATTCAACCATGTCACGCAAGCCTGGCGTCAGCCTGGCTCCAGCTTTAAACCCTTCATCTACTCCGCATCTTTGGAAAAGGGCTTCACTCCCGCCAGCATGATAGAAGATGAACCCGTTTCGCTATCGGCTGAAGAAACAGGTAGCGGCTCGGCATGGGAGCCACGCAATTTTGACAACAAGTACGATGGCCCGATCAGGCTTCGTACCGCGCTCACAAAATCCAAGAACATGGTATCCATCCGTATCCTGCAGGCTATTGGTGTGGACTATGCGCAAGATTACATCACGCGCTTTGGTTTTTCTCCCAAGGATCACCCTCCATATCTCGCAATGGCATTAGGTGCTGGCTCGGTGACGGCATGGCAGATGGCTGGTGCATACGCGGTTTTTGCCAATGGCGGTTATCGCGTCAACCCTTTCCTTATCAACAAAATCGTGGATAGCCACGGCAAGGTCATCCAGCAGGCCAAGTTTGTGGTAGCACGTAAAGATGCCCCACGGGTCATTGATGGCCGCAATGCATTTATCATGACCTCCATGATGCAGGATGTTGCCCGGATAGGTACCGCAGCCAAAGCCCGTGAGCTAGGCCGTTATGATCTGGCAGGCAAAACCGGGACCACGAACAATCTTGTAGATACCTGGTTTGCCGGCTACAACCCCAAGCAAGTGGCCATCGTGTGGATGGGCTTTGACAAGCCGCGCACCCTGGGTAGAAATGAAACCGGGGGCCATGCCGCCT
>JBAZTJ010000040.1:13769-14445 GCA_041662005.1 Candidatus Methylopumilus sp. | reverse complement strand
CTTGCCTATATGGATAGATTACATGGCCTCTGCACTCAAAGGCATGGCTGACGTGCCCTATGCCGTGCCTGAAGGGGTTAGCTCCATTAAAATTGACCTTGCTACCGGGACACGTGCAAACGAGGATGAAAGCGGTGTTTACGAATACTTCTATCATGAATTTCCGCCACCGGAAATTGAGCCGACTTTCACCCCTATCCCAGGCTTTCCTGATACGATTCCAGGGCACGAGTCCAACCAGAATAAAGAGATACAACCCGACCAGTTGTTTTAAGAGTTTGTTAGGGCTTAACTGATGGCAAAAGATAGCAATGGTCGATCAAGTCAGTTGCGCCAGCTAGTCGCGCAACAGGCAGCACGCATGATGGCGGAAGAAGGCATTTCGGATTACGCCTACGCCAAGCGCAAGGCCGGGCGCCAGCTTGGCGTGCTGGATGCCAACTGCCTGCCCACCAATAGTGAGATAGAAGAAGAGATCAAACTCTTTCATGAAATCTACCATGCCGACGAGCAGCCCCTGGCCTTACACCAGTTACGTAGTGATGCCTTGGTGGTGATGCAGATGCTGGAAAGATTCAACCCGCATTTAACAGGTGCCGTGCTGGATGGCACTGCAGGCAAATATGCCGAAACCAATATCCACCTGTTTGCAGATAGTCTGAAAGATGTAGAGATA
>JBAZTJ010000040.1:0-13759 GCA_041662005.1 Candidatus Methylopumilus sp. | reverse complement strand
CCTGCTCAACAAACAGGTACCGTACGAGACTGACCAGAAAACTTATCGCGTCACCAACGATAGAAGAAGCGCGGACAGAAAAGGCGGCGACCGTAAGAAGGTTCCGGTATTCACGCTGGAAGGTCCGAATGGTTTTATCAAACTGAGTATATTTGATACCGATGACCTGCGTACGCCAACTAAAAACAACACCAATAGCGGGAATGCCAGCAAGGTTAATACTCAGGGACTGCAAGCGTTGATGCAGGCACAGACTATTACGGTGGAATAATTAAAATAGATGCTCTGGGAGACGCATGGATGTTGCCTGCCAAGGCAATCGCTTCTAAGTTAAATTCCAAAGCAACACCGTCGGGGGTAGCCCGACAGCTAGTTACTTTCTTTTAACTGCCATACCCGCAAGGGGCATGCCCACCAAGGGCCCGCTGATTCACAGCGACCTTGGAGTCAAAAGAAAGTAATCCAAGAAAATGCCGCCCCGATTCCGCTTGCTTCCGAATATTGAGCATTAAATCTGGCGTCAATCTAACTCGCCCTAACGGCTTATAAAAACCATAAGCCACCGCGGAACTCAAACAGGAGATTGCCGACCCCACCAGCTTTAACACTCAATATTCGGCGCGTCATAAGGGGAATTGAACCCGCACCCCAACGTCATTCCCGCGGAGGCGGGAATCTAGGCAAATCCCAACAATAGCAACATTACTTTTTATCGTTACATCGCTAAAGTTTCACATGGTCTGGATTCCCGCCTTCGCGGGAATGACGGTTTTGAATTTTGGGTTTGAGGTTTGCTTTTGAACTTCGCTTTTGACCTACCAATCCCCTGCTACCGCGCCGAGCAGCGGAGGCCTCATGGGAGCCTTCGTCAATCACCTGTTTGAGCTCCGCGGTGGCTTATGGTTTTTATAAGCCGTTAGGGCGAGTTTGATTGACGCCCATGAGGGTGAGCAGCACAGGGCATTCCGAAGGAACGTGGGAGGGGGTGTCTTTTTGTTTGGGTACTTTATTTTGGACAAGCAAAATAAAGTACCTCGCCTAAAGGCGAAAAACTATTTCTTAGTTTTACGTATATCTTTTAATTTGGCTAAATTCTTTTCGCAATCATGCTCACTTTTTGCAAATATATAGTCTTTAGCAATCCCATTATCTTGGCATTTTAAAAAGAATATTTCACCGCTTGTGCTGACTGAAGTAGAACATTGATACTTTTTAACCAAAGTTTCCGGAGTAATCAGATATTCCGCTGGCTGACAAACATCTTTGTGCCAATTCAACTCCCAATAATCACTTGAACGTATCGTGAAACCTAAGCCACTTAATATAGTTACTGTTAAAAGTGGCAAAAACCATAACCATTTAGCGACATTAAAAAGGACTGTAATCCTAGCAAGCCATTTCCAGAATCGCCAACCTAGATATAGCCTAGAGGCGTTCCATACTGCAATTACGATCAAAACAAAGTGAGTAAATGTGATAAACGTCAAGAAAAGAATTTGCCATAGCGTGGTGGCTTGTGAGTTTAAAAAATTTAAGGTTAGCGCAATTAGAACTCCATAAAGCCAAAATGTGATAACCAAACCCTGACGGCCAGAAATAAACTTTAGGAAGAAATTTTTCAACCTTTCAACCACCTTGCAATATCCATCGCATAATAAGTCAACACCCCATCCGCCCCAGCCCGCTTAAACCCCAGCATCGCTTCCAGCACACAAGCCTTTTCATCCAGCCAGCCGTTCTGTGCTGCGGCTTTGAGCATGGCGTATTCACCACTCACATGGTAGGCGTAAGTCGGTACGCCGAACTCATCCTTAACACGACGCACAATATCCAGGTAAGGCATCCCGGGCTTAACCATCACCATATCGGCGCCTTCTTCGATATCCAGCGCGACTTCTTTGATGGCCTCATCGGAGTTGGCAGGGTCCATCTGATAATTGTATTTGTTGCTCTTGCCCAGGTTGGCTGACGAGCCCACCGCATCACGGAACGGGCCGTAGAAGGCAGAAGCGTATTTGGCGGAATAAGCCAGGATGCGGATATAGATGTAACCAGCGTCTTCCAGCGCATCGCGGATAGCGCCGATACGGCCATCCATCATGTCTGACGGCGCGACAATATCGGCACCGGCTGCGGCATGGCATAGCGCCTGCTTAACCAGCACTGCAACTGTCTCATCATTCAGTACATAGCCGGTTTCATCAATCAGGCCGTCCTGTCCATGCGTGGTGTATGGGTCTAACGCCACATCGGTAATCACGCCCAACTCCGGAAAAGCCGCTTTCAAAGCTTTTACTGTGCGCGGCACCAAGCCATTCGGGTTGTATGCCTCATTGGCATCCAGGCTTTTGAACTCCTGCGGCACGACCGGGAAAATCGCCAGGGCAGGGATGCCCAGTTGCACGCATTCTGCTGCTGTTTTCAGTAGCAGATCAATGCTCTGGCGCTTTACGTCGGGCATGGAAGCCACTTCTTCTTCGCGACCCTCACCTTCCAGCACAAACACCGGATAGATCAAATCGTTGGTGGTCAGCACGTTTTCGCGCATGAGTCGGCGCGAAAATTCATCGCGGCGCATGCGACGTGGACGGATAGCCAGAAACTGGTTATTGCCTGGATTGTTAGCGGGTTTGTTACTCATAAAAGACCTTTACTAGTTCTGCACCTGGGTCAGGCTGCCGCATGAATGCTTCGCCTACCAGGAATGTATGCACATTATTGCTGCGCATCAGCGCCACATCTTCGCGAGTGAAAATGCCTGACTCCGTCACCACACAACGGTCATCCGGCAGCATTTCCAGCAGGTCCAGCGTGGTCTGCAGCGTAACGTCAAACGTGCGCAAATTGCGGTTATTGATACCGATCAGCGGCGTATCCAGTTGCAATGCAAGTTCCAGCTCATCGGCATCGTGTACTTCCACCAGTACCGCCATGCCTAGATCATGCGAGAGATTTTCCAGATCGCGCATCTGTTTCAGCTCAAGCGCAGCCACGATCAACAGGATGCAATCCGCGCCCATCGCCCGCGCCTCATAGACCTGATAGGGGTCGATCATAAAGTCCTTGCGCAACACCGGCAGCTTGCAGGCATTACGCGCTTCCTTAAGGTATTTGGCATGGCCCTGGAAATATTGCTCATCGGTCAGCACTGACAGGCAGGCTGCTCCGCCCTTCTCATAGCTTTTGGCAATTTCCGCAGGGCGGAAATCTTCGCGTATCACCCCCTTGGAGGGGCTGGCTTTTTTGATTTCAGCAATCACCGCAGGCTGGTCTGCCACGATTTTGGCGTGGATGCTACCGACGAAATCACGCGGGTCGGGCTGTGCGTATGCCTCCTCGCGGAGAGCATCCAAGGGCTTTATTTTGAGCGCGGCCTGTATTTCCTGCCGTTTGGTATCGAGAATTTTATTGAGAATATCTGACATTGTTACGCATCACTTTATAGAGTTAACTTACTGATAGGTTTGACCATTATGCCGCAACCACCCGGCGACATGCTGGCCCTGCGGGTCATGGTGGGTCCAGTGCACTAGGCCACCCTTGGCATTCCATTCATACTCACCTTTAAACGCCACTTCATCGCCCGCTTTAAGGCTATCTATCCGGCTTGCCAGATCAATGTTGTGGGCGATCAGCACGGTGATGCCATTATCCAGTTTCACGATAAAGCGCTGATGCCTGGAACCTTGGTTGTCATCCGCCAGCACTTTGTCCACACGACCTGTCGCTTCAACCAGCACATTGCTGTTGCGACTCTGGAAAGCCTCGCTGATCGCCTGCTCACCAGCGGTTACTGCAGCCGATGTAGCTCGCTCGGCAACATCTTGCACCAGCGATTGCTTGGCTGAAGCAACCTGGTCGATGCCGCTGAAATTGTAGGCCGTGTAGACAACGGCAATCACAATAACCAGCAGCAGTTTAATCATATCGCGTTGCTTGCCGCTTGCAGTTGTTGCAGCTTATGCAGTGCCGCACCGGAATCTATAACCTCAGCCGCCTTGCTTACGCCAGCCTGCAAAGTATCTACCAGGCCTGCCACATAGATTGCCGCCGCTGAGTTCAACAGGACAATATCGCGCGCCGCACCTAGCTTGCCATTGAGGACATCCAGCACCATGGCTTTGGATTCTGCTGCATCCTGGATTTGTATACTGGCAAGCGTATGTACCGGCAAACCAAATTGCGCGGGGTTCAGTACATACTCGCTCACCTTGCCGTTTTTCAGCTCTGCAACATAGGTGTCGCCGGTAAACGATATTTCATCCATACCATCGGCACCATGCACCACCATGACATGCTCGCTACCCAGGCGCTGCAGCACTTGCGCCAGCAGCATAGTCAGGTCTTTATGGAACACGCCCATCACCTGGCGTTTGGCGCCCGCCGGATTAGTCATCGGGCCGAGCAGATTAAACAGGGTGCGTATACCCAACTCGCGGCGTACAGGGGCGGCGTGCTTCATCGCGCTGTGGTGATTAGGGGCGAACATGAAGCCTATCCCTATCTCGTCCACGCACCTGGCAACCTGCTCCGGCGTCTGGTTGACGTTCACACCCAGGGCTTCCAGCACATCTGCACTACCGCAGGTGGATGACACAGAACGTCCGCCATGCTTGGCCACATGGGCGCCGGCTGCGGCCGCCACAAAAGCACAGGCTGTAGATACGTTGAAAGTCTGGATACCATCACCGCCGGTACCGCAGGTGTCAATCAGGTGGCTGGTATCCGTGATTGTGACTTTGGTAGACAGCTCGCGCATGACCTGAGCCGCCGCGGCAATTTCATCCACCGTTTCGCCCTTCATGCGCA
Source organism: Candidatus Methylopumilus sp. (assembly GCA_041662005.1). Taxonomy (GTDB): domain Bacteria; phylum Pseudomonadota; class Gammaproteobacteria; order Burkholderiales; family Methylophilaceae; genus DATHXC01. The sequence continues at coordinate 8,950 of JBAZTJ010000040.1, read as the reverse complement.
GGCCCATCAACAGGCTGGCGATCTGCACCGCGGTCAGCTCACCGGACATCATCATGCGCATGATCTCCAGCATTTCCGCATGCGTGAAATTCTTGCGATCCAGCAATTGCTGCAATGCCTGCTTGAATGTCATTTCCATCAATAAGCTTTCAAGAAATTATCCAGCAACTCATGCCCGTATTCGGTGAGGATAGACTCCGGGTGAAACTGCACGCCTTCTATCGGCAAGGTTTTGTGCCGCACGCCCATGATTTCACCATCTTCTGTCCATGCCGTGATTTCGAGGCAATCGGGGATGCTTTCACGTTCAATCACCAGCGAATGGTAACGTGTGGCAGTGAAGGGATTAGGCAAGCCTTTAAATACGCCGACATTGTTGTGCGAAACCTGCGAAGTTTTACCATGCATCAGCTGCTTGGCATGGATGATCTTGCCACCAAATGCCTGGCCTATACTCTGGTGACCAAGACATACCCCTAGTAAAGGAATCTTGCCTGCAAACTCTTTGATCAGCGGCACGGAAATACCTGCTTCATTCGGGGTACAAGGGCCGGGGGAGATCACGATATGGCGTGGTTTTAGTGATTCGACCTTGGCCAGATCAATCTCATCGTTGCGATACACCTGCACATCCTGACCCAGCTCACCCAGGTATTGCACTAGGTTGTAGGTAAACGAATCGTAATTATCTATCATCAATAACATTTTGCTGCTTCCTTAATGACAACCAGCTTGGCTGACGCCGAAAGACTGATCCTTCAACTCACCCGCTAATTTTAGCCAGGCTTTTATTTTCGCTTGAATTGCCTGCAAACGAAAGTCTGTTTTAATTAACTCTGGCTTTCCTGGAGGCTCTTATCCAGGGCTTCCAAATCCTGCGGTTGGCCAAACAAATATCCTTGAAACTGCTTGCATCCGTACTGTGCAAGCAAATCAAACTGCTCTTCGGTTTCCACCCCTTCGGCAATCACATTGAACCCCAGCGCTTTGCTCATAACGATGATGGCCTGCACGATGCTGGCATCACTGGGATCAACCGCAATATCGCGCACAAATGACTGGTCTATTTTGACCTGTGTTAACGGCAACTGTTTCAGGTAGGACAGTGACGAATAGCCGGTACCAAAATCATCCATGGCAAATCGCACCCCCATTTTCCTGAGTAGCTGCATTTTCTCCACGGTGCCGACAATATCATCAATCACCAGGCTTTCCGTCATCTCCAGTTTCAGCAGATTGGGGTTAGCCCCGGTGACCTCAAGTGCCGCTTGCACTTCTTCTGCAAAATCGGGATGCCGGAACTGGCGGGCACTGACATTAACGGACAATTGCATATTCCGGGCATAGGGTACTTTTTCCCAGCACTTCAGTTGCTCACAGGCGCCATAGATAACCCACCTGCCCATGGGAACAATCAGCCCACTTTCTTCAGCAACCGGGATGAATTCTGCCGGGGCAACAATGCCACGCTCTGGGTGCATCCAGCGCAACAATACTTCCGCCCCGAAAATACTTCGGTCAGTATCGACCTGCACCTGGAAATACAAACGTAACTGCTGGTGGATCAGGGCACGTCTTAACTGTGCTTCCAGCTCTACCCGGCTCTCTATTGCAGCCTGCATGGCCGGGTCGAAAAATCTCTGGGTATTGCGTCCCGAAGCCTTGGCCTGATACATCGCCGTGTCGGCACGTTTCAGCAACTCATCCACACCCACATCGTATCCAATAAACAAACTGACACCGATACTGGATGAGCTGTGATGCTCAATACTCTGCAGCATATAGGGCTTGTTGATTTCGCTCAGTATTTTTTTACTCACAACACGTGCTTCCGTAGCTGCGTGATCAATATCGCCACTTAAATCCTCAAGCACTACCACAAACTCATCCCCGCCCAGGCGCGCGACCGTATCCTCGTCCCGCACACAGGTACGAATACGCATGGCCACCTCGATCAACAACAGATCACCCACATCATGGCCGCGAGAATCATTGAGGGATTTGAAATTATCCAGGTCAATAAACAGCACCGCCCCGTGTGTTTGCGCACGCGCACTGGTGGCGAATGCCTGCTGCAGCCTATCCAGCAACAAGCGCCTGTTGGGCAGGCCCGTCAGCACCTCAAAAAATGCCAGATTGCGGATATCCTCTTCGGCTTTTTTGCGCTTGCTGATATCCCGTATGAACCCGGTCACCAGATTCAGGCCCTTGTCATGCAATGAGGTAATTGTCAGCTCAACCGGAAACTCAGAACCATCGGCGCGCATCGCCACCATTTCCAGGCGACGGTCAAATATGCGCTGTTCCCCAGTCGCTATGAAATGCTGATGCCCCTTGCTGTGCGCCTCACGCATGGCTGGCGGGATCATCACCTCGGCTAATGAACGGCCTATTACTTGCTCACGCTTATAGCCAAGAATACGCTCCGCTGCGGGATTGAACTCAACCAGGTGACCTTTTTCATCTATGGTCACTATGCCGTCAATAGCGCCGTCTATCACTGCCCGCAGTTGCGCCTCGCTATTAAGCAAGGCTTTTTCTGTGGCGACACGTTCCGATTGCAGCACGGTAATCATCAGCGCGACTAGCGCCAGGGTGCTCATGAACACCCACAAGGATAAAATCCCCTGATGCATGTCGGCCTGATAGAACGGCCCATGCGCATTGACCGTGGCCACCACCGCAATGATAGAAAGCCCGAGTACCGCCAGAGATGCTCCTGTCACCCCAAAGCGCATCGCCGTCCAGATCACCAAAGGCAATACCAGGAAAGCCAGCAACGCAAATTGGCCGGAAGCATCCGAAACCAACTGGAATATGGCTATTTCAAGTATCGAGACTATGCCGCACCAGGCTAAATACTTGCGACGCTGCTGCCACAAATAGGTCCACTCACCTTTGGTAACTGTCACCAGTATGGGCAAAGTCAGCAGCACGCCTACCGTATCGCCAAGCCACCATACCAACCACGAAAAACGTAACTGACTCTCGGCAACGATGTCGTAATGAAACAAGCTGGCGACGCCGCCCGATGCGGATAACATCATACCTACACAGGCTGCAGCCACCAGCAGCAGCACATCGTGTACCCGGGTTAATTCGGTTTTGAATTTAAAAAACCTGAGTATCCAGGCACTGAGCAATGGCGCTAGCGTATTGCCGATGGCAATGCTGAATGCCAGCCCTGGTGAGGAACCTATGGCAAGATTAACCGCCACGGCACCTACAAATATGGCTGGCAAGCAGCGATGTCCCCAAAGCAATAAAGCTGCAACAGAAATACCTGTCGGTAGCCAGATCAGGGTAATGTGCGAGCCAACATAGGGCAGCAACAAGCCCAGCCATCCGGTAGCAAAATAAGCCAGGGCAACTATTACCAGCCTGGATATTTGCAACATGCGTGAGTTCGCCAACGGATTGACCATGAGATCAGCCTACGCTGTCATCTAGCCCCGTATCCAAACCCTCTAACACCATTTCTGCGGCACGGATCACGGCACGCGCTTTATTCTGCGTTTCCAGCCACTCACTGGTCGGCACGGAGTCGGCAACGATGCCAGCACCCGCCTGCACGTAGAGCACATTGTCCTTAATCACGCCGGTACGTATGGCAATCGCTACATCCATATCGCCATTGAACCCCAGGTAGCCGACAGCCCCCGCATAAATACCGCGCTTGCTAGGCTCAAGTTCATCGATGATCTCCATGGCGCGTACCTTGGGTGCGCCGCTGACCGTCCCTGCCGGAAAGGTGGCCTTGATCACATCAATCGCATCCATGCCCGGCTTCAGCTTGCCTTCTACGTTGGATACGATGTGCATGACATGGGAGTAACGCTCTATCATCATATTGTCAGTCACTTTGACCGAACCCGTCACTGCCACGCGACCCACATCATTACGCCCTAAATCCATCAGCTGCACATGCTCGGCCCGCTCTTTCGGGTCGGCCAGCAACTCATCCGCCAGTGCCAGGTCCAGCTCACGGGTTTTGCCGCGTGGGCGTGTGCCGGCAATCGGGCGCGCAGTCACGGTGCCATTTTCCAGGCGTACTAAAATCTCGGGAGACGCGCCAACCACATGGTGATCGCCCATGTCGTAATAAAACATATAGGGTGATGGATTAAGGCTGCGCAAGGCACGATAAAGCGATAACGGCGGCGCGGCAAAAGGCTGCGACATACGCTGCGAAAGCACCACCTGCATGATGTCGCCATCAAAAATATATTGCTTGGCTTTTTCCACGGCCGCTTTGAAATTGTCTTCACCAAACTCCGAGCTTGCCTCACTGACAGGCATAGGCAATGACTCGGGGATAGACACTGATTTACGCAGCAGCTGCACCAGCTCGGCCAGACGTGCATGTGCATGCGAGTAGGCATCCGCCTCGGCAGGGTCGGCATACACGATGAAATACAGCTTGCCGGAGAGGTTATCGACTACCGCCAGCTCTTCGGACACCATCAGCAATACATCCGGTACGCCGATGACATCAGGCTTTTCGGTATTGGCAAGGCGACGCTCGATATAGCGCACGGTCTCATAGCCAAAGTACCCTGCCAGGCCGCCAGTGAAGCGCGGCAATCCCTGGTATGGAGGTGTTTTAAAACGCGATTGATAGGCCTTAACGAAATCCAGGGGATTCACGTCCGTGGCAGATTCAACCACAACGCTCCCTTGTACCTGGTTTTCGATGACTTCCACATTGCGGCCACGCGCCACAATGCGGGTGCGCGCTGGCAGGCCAATAATGGAGTAGCGCCCGAAACGCTCACCACCCTGCACTGACTCCAGCAGGTATGAATAGGGTTGGTTGGCGAGCTTGAGGTAAAGCGAGAGCGGTGTGTCGAGATCGGCGAACGTCTCTATCACCAGAGGAATACGGTTGTAACCTTGTGTAGCCAAGGCGTTGAATTCTGATTGGTTAATTGTGTGCAGCATAAAATTCCTAACGACTTATTTTATTTATATAACTTAATGTGTTTGCTGGCGGCGCAAAGCGCCAATGTCGCGTCTGAATCAGCGCCACCATCGAGAGCTATATTGCTCATAACCACAAAAACTATTTAAATTATTCATTGCCAAGGAATTCATAAACTCACTTCATACAAACCAAATTGGTCACATCAGCCAAACTATCAATCACCGCATCTACATCCAGCGCATCGGCTGACAGGCCGCGGTTATAGCCATAAGGCACGTAAAACGCATAACAACCGGCAGCACGGGCTGCCTCGGTATCCGCAGCCGAGTCGCCTATCATCACCAGCTCCTGCGGCAAAATGCCAAATTTTTCACACACATGCAACAAAGGCATGGGGTCGGGCTTTTTCTTGGGCAGGCTATCGCCTGAAAGTATCAGCTCGAAACAATCAAATAACCCCATTTCCTGCAACAAGGGCACGGTAAAGCGTCCCGGCTTGTTGGTGATACACGCCAGGCGAAAACCCGCTTGCCTCATATTGTCCAAGCCCTCTACCACGCCGTGATAGAGCTCAGTACGCACACTCAAGACCTCAGCATAATGCCGAAAGAATATCACCTGCGCCTGCTCCAGCGCTATGGCCTCCGGCTCACCATCCATGTCACCAGTGAGCAAGCGCTTCACCAGCTTGGTGGCGCCATTGCCGATAAACTGCATCACCACAGCTTCATCGATCACCGGCAACTTCAGCTCAAGCAGCATACGGTTAGCTGCTTCCGCCAGGTCTGGCGCAGTATGCAGCAGCGTGCCATCAAGATCGATGGCTATCGCCTTGACGGCAAATTGCATCAGTTAATTAATTTAGACTGTGGCTAATGCTGCGCGCAACGATGCCACTACTGTGTCGTAACGGTTAGGATCGGTATCCTTAGCAGCACCAAACACTGCGGAACCGGCTACAAAAGTATCGGCACCGGCACGTGCGATGTCAGCGATATTCGCTGCATTCACGCCGCCATCCACTTCCAGCCAGATTTCACGGCCGGTTTTTTCCATGTAGGCATCAATCTTGGCACGCGCCAAACGCAGCTTGTTCAATGTTTCAGGAATAAACTTCTGGCCGCCAAAACCCGGGTTCACCGACATCAACAACACCATATCGACCTTGTCCATCACGTGGTCAAGGTAATGCAAAGGCGTTGCCGGATTGAACACCAAACCGGATTTACAACCAAGTTCGCGCACCAATGACAGGCTACGGTCAATATGGTCAGAAGCTTCGGGGTGGAAAGTGATGATGTTGGCACCGGCCTTGGCAAAGTCAGGGATGATGCGATCAACAGGTTTCACCATCAAATGCACATCGATCAGTGCGCCGACATTTTTGGAGATGTCACGAATCGCTTCGCAAACCAGCGGGCCAATGGTCAGGTTGGGAACGTAATGGTTGTCCATTACATCAAAGTGGACGATGTCGGTACCGGAAGTAATCACATCGGTAATTTCCTGGCCCAGCTTCGCGAAGTTGGCGGAAAGAATACTAGGAGCAATTCTGAATGTTTTAGCCATGGTGTTTGAAAGTATCTATGCCGAAAAAACAGTTATTTTAACCGTAATCAGCAGGCAATTGACAGTATAAATGACTGAAATTGTTGCTTAAGAACGCGCGATACAGGAAAATTGCGAAATGCACTTATTCACAGTCGGTATTAATCACACCACCGCCCCCATTTCCATTCGCGAAAACGTTGCCTTTCAGAATGAAACCCTCGGCCACGCCCTGCGTGACCTGACTGCTCACGGCATTCGCGAGGCGGCTATCCTGTCAACCTGCAACCGCACCGAACTTTACTGCAATACCGAAGACCCGCAAAAAGCGCTGGAATGGCTGGCGCAATACCACAAGCTGCAACAGGACAATATCCAGCCTTATATGTATACCCTGCCCAGCCAGGATGCCGTGAAGCACGCTTTCCGTGTAGCTTCCGGGCTGGACTCGATGGTATTAGGTGAGCCACAGATACTCGGGCAAATGAAACAGGCCGTGAAAATTGCCGAAACTGCCGGCACCATGGGCATTTTGCTGCACAAACTGTTTCAGCGCACTTTTGCGGTGGCTAAAGAGGTGCGCACCACCACCGACATTGGCGCTAATTCGGTTTCCATGGCGGCTGCATCAGTGCGGTTGGCACAACGCATATTCGGCAACCTGAAAGAACAGAAAGTATTATTTATCGGTGCAGGCGAGATGATAGAACTGTGCGCAGAACACTACGCCGCCCAAAAACCTGCCTCCATGACCGTTGCCAACCGCTCGCTGGAACGCGGTCAGGAGCTTGCTCAAAAACTGGGAGGCAATGCCATACTGCTGGCCGACTTGCCGGATCGCCTGGCCGAATTCGACATCGTCATCACCAGCACTGCAAGCCAGTTGCCTATCGTCGGCCTGGGCATGGTAGAGCGTGCTATCAAGGCCCGCAAACACCGCCCCATGTTCATGGTCGATCTAGCCGTACCGCGCGATATTGAACCAGAAGCTGCCGAGCTGGATGACGTCTTCCTGTATACCGTAGATGACTTGTCGCAAGTCGTGCAAGAAGGTCTGGGCAATCGTCAGGAAGCCGCAATAGAAGCAGAAGCCATCATCAATGTGCGCGTCGACCATTTCATGCACTGGCTAAAAACCCGCGATTCCGTGCCCACCATCCGCGCCCTGCGCGATCAGGCGGAAAAGCTGCGCCGCCATGAACTGGATAAAGCACAAAAGCTGTTGGCACGCGGCGAAGACCCCACGGCTGTGCTGGAAGCCCTGAGCAACGCACTGACCAACAAACTCCTGCATGGGCCCAGCCATGCCCTTAATAATAGTACAGGCGATGAGCACCAACAGCTCGAAGCACTATTGCGCCAACTCTACCAAATACAGCAGTAAATATAACTTTAAATGAAACAAGCTAAATGAAACCATCAATGATGAAAAAGCTCGCTACCCTTAGCGAGCGCCTGGACGAGCTCAACCGCTTGTTGAGCAGTGAAGAAGCCACGGCGGATATGGACAACTACCGCAAGCTGACACGTGAGCACGCCGAGATTACGCCGATAGTTGAGCAGTATCGCGCCTTTGAGCAAGGCGAGGCGGATATTGCCGAAGCGCAAAAGATGCTGTCTGACCCCGAAATGAAGGAGTTTGCACAGGAAGAGATCGAAACCGGAAAAGCCACGCTGGAAGCGGTCGAAGCCGAGTTACAAAAGCTGCTGCTGCCGAAGGACCCTAACGACGAACGCAACCTGTTTCTGGAAATCCGCGCGGGTACCGGTGGCGATGAGTCGGCGTTGTTCGCGGGCGATCTGTTCCGTATGTATTCACGTTACGCCGAGCGCCAGCGCTGGAAAGTGGAGATTGTTTCCGCCAGCGAATCGGAAGTGGGCGGCTACAAGGAAATCATCGCCAAGGTTGAAGGCTTTGGCGCGTATTCAAAACTCAAGTTCGAATCCGGCGGTCATCGCGTGCAACGCGTGCCGGATACGGAAACCCAGGGGCGCATCCACACTTCGGCGTGTACCGTGGCGGTGTTGCCGGAGGCTGATGAAGTCTCTGATGTCACCATCAACCCAGCCGACATTCGTATTGATACCTACCGCGCCAGTGGTGCGGGCGGTCAGCACATCAACAAGACCGACTCCGCAGTGCGTATCACTCACTTGCCTACCGGCATTGTGGTGGAGTGCCAGGACGACCGTAGCCAGCACAAGAACAAGGCGCAAGCCATGAGTGTACTGGCTGCGCGCATCAAGGCGGCGCAGGTGAATGAGCAAAACTCAAAAATCGCCAGTGAGCGTAAATCGCTGATTGGTTCAGGCGATCGCAGTGAGCGCATCCGCACCTACAACTACCCGCAAGGCCGCATCACCGACCACCGCATCAACCTTACACTGTACAAGATCGACGCCATTACCGAAGGCGACATGGATGACCTGATAGGTGCACTGGCAGCTGAGCATCAGGCAGATTTGCTGGCGAGCCTG
>JBAZTJ010000039.1:0-18904 GCA_041662005.1 Candidatus Methylopumilus sp. | reverse complement strand
AGCCAGTCGCTCTTTATCTTTTTTACGTACGCCTACTGAAATATTCCAATATTCTTTACCGTGAACATTGGTAGCTTCATATTCCGGTGCAGGCACAACAACAAGTGGCTCTTTTGACTGTTTGGCATAATAACCACCAATTGGTCCCCACACAATAGCTACATCGATATCACCTTTAACTAAATCATCAATCATTTGACTTGGCGGTAAATTCAAATCACGCTCAATGCGATAAGGACGAGAATTATTCAGCAAACCTTTATCGCTGAGTGGGCGTGATGGTGGTGTTTTACCAACAACACCGATATATGCTTTTTTAAGGTCTGGTGAGTCCCAGTCTGTGATGTTATAGCCACTACTTTTCTTATATACAAAGACATAACCTGAACGGTAATACGGTTTGGAGGTGCGCACCATGTCATTACCATCCACCGTGCCAATAATCACATCACACCGACGCGCATTAAGCGTATTACGGATAAATCCCATCCGGTCATACCAGAACTGGTAAGACACTTTCTTACCTAAGTCCTTTGCAATCAACTCTGCGATCTTGTTTTCAAAACCTTCTTGCTTGTTATTTGAGTACGGCAGATTGTCTTGGTCCGCACATACCTTGAATTCTGTTGGGTCTTCTACTCGTTGTGGCTCACCGCCACGGCCTGAATTCAGATCAACTGCCAGTGTATTTTCTTCAGCCAAGGCTGAACTCGACAGCGCTGCGAGAACCAGCACTAGAGAGATTTTTTTAAGTTTTTTCAGCATTACTCATTTCCTCATCGTTGATTAGTGGTCTCTTAGCGAACCCCATATAAAAAGCACCCCGCCGGAGCGGGGTGCTTATGTGACACACTAACTAACGGTTAGTTCTGTTATACAGTCTTGCGACTGAATTACAGGCTGAACACGTTCAGTGCACCGCCGCCAGGAGCAGCGTTGTACTTGGTCAGTTCTTTGTAACCACCAGCTGCACCAAGTGCATCTGTATCGTTAGTCATACCAAGGTTCATCGCTACACCAGCCCAACCGCCGATACCGGACAGTACGCCAACGTATTGTTTACCCTTGTTACCGTATGTGAATGCATTACCAATCACACCTGAACCAACTTGGAATTTCCAAAGTTCTTTACCAGTCTTAGCATCAACAGCCTTGAACCAACGATCCAATGTACCGTAGAACACAAGGTCAGAAGCAGTTGTTAAAGCACCGCCCCATGCTGAGAACTTCTCTTTGTTATACCAAACTGATTTGTTGGTCATAGGATCATAAGCGCCGAAGCCACCCATTACGCCGTCAGGACCAGCAAACATAGTCAAGGTAGCACCAACCCAAGGTTGACCAGCAACATACTTAGACTCAACTGGCTCGTATGTCATACATACGTGGTTCAGTGGTGAGTAGATCAGACCAGTCTTAGGTGAGTAAGCAGCTGGTTGTTGATCCTTAGTACCCAATGCAGCTGGGCAGATACCCTTAGCATTGTAATCTTGGTGAGTTGAGTACTTACCGTCCTTGTTAGGTACGCCAGTCTTCATGTCAACATCGGTTGCCCAGTTAACGAATGGATGCACTTTTTGCGCAGCAACTAAAGTACCGTTAGCTGCATTCCAAGTGTATGCAAAACCGTTACGGTCATGATGCCATGCATATGTCTTGCCACCCTTGTCGAACAGGATAACTTCGTTAATACCGTCATAATCCCACTCATCATGTGGAGTCATTTGCATGCCCCATTTTGCAATACCAGTATCTAAGTCACGAGCGAAAATAGTCATAGACCATTTGTTGTCGCCAGGACGTACATCTGGATTCCAAACGGATGGATTACCAGTACCGTAGTAAACTAAGTTTGACTTAGCATCATATGGCCACCAGCCCCAAACGGAACCACCACCATGTTGCCAACCATCTTTAACAGCTTGTGGCTTAGCCCAGGTACGTGTACCCAGTTCTTTTTCGCCAATCTTCAGCTTGTCATTAGGGATCTTCTTGAAAGAGCCACCTTCTTTGTTACCACCGTTTACATCTTCGTAAACTGACAGTGCAGAGTATTGTGGGTTTTCTTTGTTGAAGTCAGCACCGATCAGAACTTCAGCATCAGGACCTGTGCTGTATGCTTTCCATGCCAAAGAACCGTCTTTGATGTTGTAAGCTGCGATGAAGCAACGAACACCAAATTCAGCACCTGAACAACCGGTCAGAACTTTGTCTTTGATTACGTGTGGAGCATTAGTGTTAGTAGCGCCAACTTTTGGATCTGTATTCTTCAGCTCCCAAACTTTTGCACCAGTCTTAGCATCTAAAGCAACCAACATACCGTCATTTTGTTGCAAGAAAATCTTGCCATCGCCGAAACCAAGACCACGGCTTACGTTGTCGCAGCACAGAACTGCTTGAACTGATGGATCTTGTTTAGGGAAGTAAGACCAAACGATTTTTTGATTGTCGCTTAAGTCAAGAGCGTAGATGTTATTAGGGAATGCTGTATGTACATACATCATATTGCCAACAACAACAGGTGAACCTTCGTGACCACGGTTTACACCGGTTGCGAATGTCCATGCGGCTTTAACGTTTTTAACGTTGCCTTTGTTGATTTGTGATAGTGCACTGTATGCTTGGTTGTTATGCTGACCACGTGGATGTGCCCAGTTGTTAGCATTAGCCATAGCAGCTTCTTGGTCAGCAGCGGCTGATGCAACCATTGGCATTACCAATGATGCGCCTACTACAACACCCAGAGCCAATTTGATTTTGCTCATCTCCATTTTTCAATCTCCATAGTTGTTACTACTAAGGGTTACTCAAAAGCAAAAAAATCAAAAAAATCTGCCTCTCTCATTTGTAAACATCTGAGATCTTGCAATCATTCTGAAACTTTACTTTTCGCTTCACTCTTGTGAGCGCGAAGTTATGTTAGTTCAGTCGCACACGATTTGCAATAGTCTATTTACAATTTATTTACAATTTAACCAAATATTTTTGCATCCTTCTTGTATCTTCTCATTTCCGCTATCATAGCGATGTCACCAAGTTTGTAAAAATTCATTATAATCAATATGAAAGCACAATTCGCTCAGATGTTATCCGACACTTACAATTTGTTTCCGGAATCGAGCCATTTCAATCCGGATGGTTTGAAGCTTCCAACTTGCATCACATTTATTATGAGCAATCCGGCAACCCTGATGGACAGCCGGTTGTATTCCTGCATGGTGGCCCAGGTAGCGGCTGCAACCCTGCACAGCGGCGTTTTTTTGACCCCATGCATTATCGGATTATTTTACTTGATCAGCGTGGGTGCGGGCGCAGCAAGCCATTGGGCTGTGTTGAAGAAAACACTACAGAGCACCTTGTGAACGATATTGAAAGCTTGCGAGTATTGCTTAACATTGAGCGTTGGCTGGTTTTTGGTGGCTCATGGGGAAGTACCTTAGGTATTGCGTATGCTCTGGCAGAGCCGAATAGAGTTACAGGTCTTGTCCTTAGAGGTGTATTTTTAAGTCGCAATAGTGAGCTTGAGTGGTTCCTTAATGATGTAAGGCATTTCTATCCGGAAGCATGGGATAAGTTACTGGCATTTATTCCAGCAGAGGAGCATCACGATATATTGAATGCTTATACAAAGCGCATATTTTCCGACCAGGCTGCTATAAATATACCGGCAGCAATCCACTGGAATGGATATGAAAATAGCATTATGACGCTACGCCCAGGTAGCGGCAGTGGGTCAACCGTGCCCGACGACATCCAAGTTGCCAGGGCACGCGTTCAGCTACATTACATCAAGCATGCATGCTTTGTAGGCAATCGCGATATATTGCTGGAAACAACCAAGCTGGCGCACATCCCCACAATAATCGTGCAAGGGCGCTACGATATGGTCTGCCCTCCCCAAACAGCCTGGGAGCTCAAAAAAGCCATGCCGCACGCAGAATTTCATATGGTGCCGGATGCAGGTCACTCCGCCATGGAGCCGGGTACAACCTCAGCCCTCATTGCTGCCACGGAACAATTCAAAACACTTGCTATCAAATAACCAGCTCAGCAACATTAAGCCACCACTGTGAAAAGTAAATTGCGCCAAATCGGTAGCCTCAGCAAATACCCAGCCATCAACAGGTCGCGCGCGGCCTACGCCAAGCACCATTACAGCACCCCTTTATTTGTGCTGCGCGAAACACTCAGCGCATTCCGCTTGCACAATGGTCTCAGTCTATCGGCGTCATTATCTTTTTATGCCATGTTTGCGCTGATCCCGATGGCCTTGCTCATATTTTTCATGCTGAGCCACCTGGTAACCTCTTCCGACTATGCCATAGTTAAGCTGGCTATCCTTGTCAGCAATCTTGTGCCTAAGTTCAGCCAGCGCATTATGGTAGAGGTTTATAACTTTTCCAGACATCAAGCGGTTTGGGGTGCATTTGGCCTGTTCGCATTGCTGTGGATAGTGACGCCATTGGCTGGAGCACTACGCTCAGCCTTTTACACCATTTCAGCCATGATTGAGGCACCGTCTTTTATCCGGCGAAAAATCAAGGATGTGTTTGCTGTCCTTGGCATACTATTAATGTTCTTTATGTTCACTTTTTTCGGGTTGATGTTGGAAAAAGTACTCATGTTCTTAAACCCAGCCACAGCCAATTCAGACCTGATCAATGTCGGAAGCTCAATACTTCTCAGCACTCTGCTGATTGCACTGTTTTACCGTATCTTTTTTCCTGCACGCGTAGCTATTCAGCACATACTGATTGGTTCGTTTGTTACCGCGGTCCTATGGGTCGCCATGCGACCCATGTTTGGCCTGTTTCTGTCATTGAACCAGTCATACGGCACAATATTCGGCGGCATGAAAAACATGTTCATTTCCATTGGATGGCTTTATTACACCTTTGCAGTTTTCTTACTGGGGACTGAGCTTATCTCTACCCTACGCAAAAAGGATGTGTTGCTGTTGCGGGGTTTGTTTTGCGACATGCCTAAAAACAAAACCAATTACCTCAGCGAACTAATGAGCCGCTATGGCAAGAACTACCAACAAGGTGACTATGTGTTCCACAAGGGGGAGGAAGGGCATGACCTTTTCTACATAGTATCTGGGCGTATCAAGCTGGCGTATGAAGGTCAGGCCTTCATGGAGCTTGCTGAAGGAGACTATTTTGGCGAAATGGCGATACTGACCGAGACCGCCAGAATTGCCGATGCGATGATAGTGTCTACAGAAGCAGAAATTGTGGTGATTAGTGCAAACCACATCCAGACTCTCTTGCTGGGAGAGCCCAAAGTGGCCATGAATTTCCTTAAACAACTGGCCTCTCAATTACAGAACGCTCATCAAATTGCAAAAAATTGAGCTATTATTTTGAATATGCATACTTGAACAAAGCTCATTAAAACAAAAAAAGAGGCTTAATCATGGCAAAACAATTTCAACAAGCTAAACAACCAGGCCAGCAAGAGATTCAACCTTTACTACACCTGCTGAATACCGGGCAGCTAGGCCTTGCTGAAGCCAAGGCTAAAGCTCTGCTCACAACCTATCCCCATGTATTTATTCTGCATAACATCCTGGGGATAGCCCTTGATGGCCAGAGAAAATTTGCTGAGGCTGCCATCAGCTATCGTAAAGCACTGGCTTTACAACCTAACGTGCCAGATTTGCATTTCAATCTGGGCATAGCCCTTGCTAATCTGGGAAGGTTTGAGGAAGCGGCAGTCAGCTACCGTCAAGCAATCAAGCTGCAACCCCGCTTTTTTGAAGCCCTGGGCAACTTGGGTACCGTGTTACAGAAGCAGGGCAAGCTGGAAGAGGCTATTGCCAGCTACCGCAAGGCACTATCGATAAATCCCGACGCCTTGGGCCATTTCAACCTGGCGACTGCATTACGCGACCAAGGCAAGCTGGATGAGGCGGTAGTGAACTATCACAAAGCCCTCGCCATAAATCCAAATTATGCTGAAGCTTATAACAATTTAGGCGAAACATTGCGCGATCAGGGCAAGATGGATGAGGCTATCGTCAGTTACCAACACGCCCTTAGTATTAATCCAGACAATCCTGAAGCCAATTACAATTTGGCTGAGTTTCTCTATCTGGCAAGCAAATATGACGAGGCGATCCCCTACTTTGAGAGATCCAAACTAGATGACTGGCAGGAGCGTAGCCTGTATTGCCTGTACAAGGCTCAGAGATTTGAAGATTTCAAGGCCAGGCGTGGCACACTAATCAGCACCGCCAGCCATACCTCACCATTTCTTGCGACATTATCGACTCACTACTCCATCAATTTTGGCGTTGAAGATCCGTATAATTTTTGCAAAAATGCCATGGATTTCGTCTACCAAAACAGCATTGCACCGCTGGCGACTGAAAATAGCACATTGCTCAGGGATTTGCTAAGGGATATCAATAACGCTGAAATTGCAGAACGCAAGCAAGCCCGATTGCATTTTGGCATACAGTCTGCGGGCAACCTATTCAAGCGCCCAGAAGCTTCGTTCAGAACACTGGCAGAGTTGATCAAAAATGAATTTTTAAATTACAGACAACGCTTTGTAGATGCAGATTGCGAATTAATCAAATCATTCCCCACGGAGCTGGATTTTACCAGTTCCTGGTACGTCAAAATGCGCCAAGGTGGGCACCTGACATCGCATATACATGAGATAGGCTGGATCAGCGGTGCGGTTTACCTCGCCATGCCACAAAACAAGATCAATCCAGATGAAGGGCGTTTTGAATACGGCACCCATGGCGATGACTACCCGCAGAAACACAGCGATTTCCCCGTCAGCAATGTAGCACCGAATGTGGGTGATATCGTGCTGTTTCCATCCTCCTTATTTCACCGCACGATACCATTCACCTCTGACGAGGAAAGAATTTGCATTGCGTTTGATTTAAAGCCAGCAGGACCAGCGCAATCTAAAGGCTCATCGTATTAGGCCGAAAACATCGCGTTCCTCGGCCAAAAAGCAATTACTGCGCACTGACATCACCACTTTCACTTCTGTGGTAACTTTTCATGTCCTCCGGCTTAACCGTATTATTTTTAAAACCTATCCGCGGCTTCTTGAGCTTACTTTTAGGCGTTGATGATGGAGCCTGCTTTTCCTGCCCCAAATTAGGCTTCACTTCGCTGTCATCAACCTTGACCACCGCAGTGGAAGATTGATCTTGCTCGCCCTTACTCGCATTGACCGCCTCATCAGCCAATGCATACCCGCTAGACATCACTAAACAAACACTAACAAAAATACCGAACAATTTATTCACTTGGATGCCTTTTGTACTAAGTTAACTTCAAATATATCTTAAACTTTTTTGCCGCCCGGACCAGCCAGATACCATACGATTAATCCCACCACAGGGAAGATTAACACCCCGAGAATCCAAAGAATTTTGGCACCCACATCTGCAGAGCTTTGCGCAATCTTGATAATCGCAAAAATATCTGCGACCAGAATTAATAATCCTAAAATTCCTGTGTTATTCATTGTATTTATCCTTAGGTTATATAGAAATCCACGCTTAAAAAGTTACTGGGATAAGTCTAGCTTACTCGTTTACACTGGCTACTTAGCCGGAAGACTAACACTTCGTATCCAGGCAATCACTTTAAGCACATCATCAGGTGACATGCCATTTTTAGGGTCAGCTGGATCCATCATCCCCTTGCCTTTTGCCCCCATACCCACATTGGTTCCATGCCAAATCGTCTCAAACATACCCTTGTCGTTTGCACTCTTAGCATATTTGAAATTTGGCCCTATCAGTCCAGAAGCCGTTTGGCCTTGAGCATTACCTCCGTGGCACTGGGTACATGAGTAAAGCTGATATATTTTTTTACCACTGGCTATTCCCGCTTGATCACCGATGTAGGCATTCTTTCCCGTCGCCAGAAACTGCTTGGCTTGCCTAGTATCAAAAAGCGCGGGATTAATTTTGAGTGGCTTACTTTCCTGTGTATCCACGAATTCAACCTGTGCTGCATAAGCCGTACAGGTTGAAACGTACAAAACCGCTGCAAAAAATATCTTTAGCATTTTGCATCTCCTTGTCATTTCTATAACAATAACGAGGAGCTAGATTAAAACCTGTGAACATTAGCCTCTATCGGCAACTGTCCCAAACTTCTGTAAGACGCGGCTGACGCAATTCGTGGCGAAAAATCGGTCACTCGGATATCAAAAATTGATTGTTATCTGTTTTGATATAGAAATTCCCCTGCGGGTCTATTTTGAGAGCACGTATCCGATAGCCTGTCAGAACAGGCTCAGCATAAATTAGATTCTGCTTTTCTTTCTTGATACGATAAAGCGTGTTGGATGCCATGCCTGCCATGAAGTAGTCATTATCCCAATAGTCGTTCTTGCCGGTATCCGCATATTTGGCGATTGCGCCAACGCCTATGGATGGCATAAATGTCATGGCTGGCCGTTCATAACCATCATGGTTGTTGAATTTGTTGCCGTAATAGTTGCCCATGCCATCCCGCTCATAAATCGTGCCATAGCTGACGACAGGCCAACCGTAGTTCTTTCCGCGTTTGATCAGGTTGATTTCATCTCCACCTCTGGGGCCATGATCTGATACCCATAGCTCACTAGCTGCCCTGTCGAAATACATGCCGCCAGATGGTGAACGTAACCCTGTTGCATAAACTTCGGCATTGAGTTTTTGCAGGTCTATCTTGATGACCTTGCCTACTGAAGTCGTCATATCCTGCACCCGCTCCGGCTTAGAGAAGTCACCTATACTCAGAAACAGGGTATTGTCATTCTCCCCCAGCACCAGCTTACCGCCCACCTGGTGCCCCAAAAACGGCTCTTTGATTGCCGGCCGGCTAAGATAGATCTCACGTTTGAATATCACCTCGGTATTGGCAACATCCACTTCGAATTCAGAAACCGCAAGCCTTGCCCCATTCTGCTGGTCATCCCAGGTAGTGTAGGCGACAAACAGGGAGTTTTTAAGTAATAGTGAATCTTTGACACCCGACAGATTCTTGCAATACACCACTTTCTTGGTATCGCTTTCATTGCTGGAGCTTTCGCCTCCAGGGATGTATTTGGTCAGGCTTTTGCCAGGTTGCACAAGCTTAAGGTCACCATCCAGGCGCGTGAAATAGACTTCCCCACATTTATCTATGAATAGAAACTGATTATTGCCAAGATTTTCGAAAGGGCCACTAGGGTAAGTATCTTCGAAAGGTAACGTATACTTTTTCAGAGCCTGAGTGCCAAATACTGAGGTAATGGTAATGGCATCATCCACCTTTTCTGTGGATGCGTTAGCGACCAAGAGGGAAGGTACAAAAGGTGGCGTGATCGGGCTATTGTCGCTTGCGGTTTCTGCGGAGTGAGATGCAGGAATAGCCATTCCGCCAAGAAATACCAGGATGCAAAGCCATAGCGCACTATTTAGATTATTGATATTCAATGCTGTGTATATTTTCTGATCGAGTTTAAATAGAGGGACTAGAGCAAAAAGAGTTCCGCCGCATCCACAGACGTTGCAAAACATGGGGTTTGTCAGGTTAATTGGTTAACTTTAAGTCTGCCAGCCCTTTTTTCAGCAAACCCTGCATTAACTGCAAGAGCTCCTGCTTGGTTGTGGCTTCGTTCTCTGGCGTCAAAACAGGTGTGTCATCTTCGAGCCAATCCCTATCCGCACGCTTACTACTGGCATATTGTTGAGCACTGGCGATCTCCTCGCCACTTTTCGCATCAATCAGTTGAACCGTCATCATCAGAAAGCTCAGAGCATTCCTATCACGCAAAAATGAGCGCTGATAGATGCCATACCCAGAGAACAGCTGATTGGTACCAAAAAACACATCGCCATACTCTGCCGGGCTGATCATCAACACCAAATCCGCACCAGACTCAGCGACCAATGCTTGCACACCCTCACTTTGATATTGGTATTTACGATTACCAGTCCAGAAGTTCTGTTCCAGGCTACCAAATTTCTGCCTGTATCCATCCGCCTTGTCTTTTACCGGGGTAAATTTATTACCTGCCTCGACTAACAAGTTGGCTTGGTCTTCAACATATTGGTCGACTGCCCAGGACTGCACTTCTATATTCCACTTTTTATTGTTGAAGGCTGTCGTGCCCAGATGCTGAATACTCATCTGATTACCCAGCAAACTTACCACGGCAACTTTACTGCCGTGTGGTGCTTGCGTAGCTTTGTCAGCCCCGACTATAGCGCAGCCCGGAGCCAGGCCTGCAATCATCAGGATTAATGCAAAAAGGCACAGACGATGCATGGCACAACCTTTGTATATTATTTTCAGGCCACGAGTATAACCAAATTAATTAGCAGCTTCACGGTGATAACGAGTAATCACTTCAACCTCATTTTTTGAACCTAATAGCACTGGTACACGCTGATGCAGCTTGGCTGGTTGCAGCTCCATAATGCGCTCATGCCCTGTGGTAGATAGGCCACCAGCCTGCTCCACAATGAAACTCATTGGGTTAGCCTCATACATCAACCGTAGCTTGCCACCTTGCTGTTTGATTTTACTGTCTATGGGGTACATGAAAATACCGCCACGTATGAGTATGCGGTGTACTTCCGCCACCATGGAGGCCACCCAGCGCATGTTGAAGGCTTTGCCACGCGGCCCTTCGGTGCCCTGCAGGCACTCTTCAATATAGCGCTGTACCGGAGCTTCCCACAGCTTCTGATTCGACATATTGATGGCAAACTCACTGGTATCCGCTGGAACCTGCATGTTGGGATGCGTCAGTATGAAATCCCCAATCTCGTTATCCAGCGTAAAGCCATTGACGCCATGGCCGGTGGTAATCACCAGCATGGTAGATGATCCATATAAGGCATAACCGGCACAGATCTGCTGTGTGCCCGGCTGTAGAAAATCCTCCACTTTTGGATTAATCACCCCTTCAGGACAACGCAGGACAGAAAAAATGGTACCCACGGAAATATTGACATTGACGTTGGAAGATCCGTCCAGAGGGTCGAACAGCAACAGGTATTTCCCGTGCTGCCGATACGCAGCGGGAATTGCATAGGGCTCGTCCATCTCCTCGGAGGCCATGCCGGCAAAATAGCCGGCCGACTGATTGGCCTGCAGGAAAATATCGTTAGTGATGACATCGAGATGCTTCTGCGTTTCACCTTGCACATTCTCGGTTTCCAGGCTACCCATAGTGCCAGCCAGTGCCCCTTTACAAATAGCGCTGGAAATATGCTTACAGGCGCTGGCAATATCATTGAGCAGCAGTATGAATTCGCTATCGGCATTATTATTTTTGCGTTGCTCTTCTAGTAGAAACTGGGTAAACGTACAGTTGCTCATAAATATGGCCTCTTAATGATATTGGTTGTGCTGCAAACTACACTGGGATATCAATCTATTGCATTCACGACAGCATCATGACTAGCGCTAGCTTAGTGAACGTAAAACGCACTAACAGCAGTTAGTGTAATGGATTTTATGCACTTGCATTAGTGCATGGCCAATGAAATAAAATCGACTATCTCACCCATCAATAGTGATGATGCATAACAGCTAGCCGCAACCATGGATATACATATCATGACAGCATGATATGCAAAAACTATCGATATAATTTAAACAATTAATTTAACAAATCAAAAATACTTGTTTAATATGCATTCGTGCTTCAGCAATATCACTAGCAAATAAATTTTAATTCAATAGAAAAGGATGTAGAAAATGGTAACAACTGTTCCTAATGTCGTATTTAAAACCCGTGTGCGTGACGAAACCATCGGCGGTCAGAACCCTTTCCGCTGGCAGGATGTTACAACTGCCGATATTTTCAAAGGTAAAAAGGTGGTGATCGTTGCCCTGCCAGGTGCTTTCACACCAACCTGCTCAAGCACCCACTTGCCAGGCTTCGATGCAAAGTATCAAGAGTTTATTGATCAAGGCATTGATGAAGTTTACTGCCTGAGCGTGAATGATGCGTTCACCATGTTCCAGTGGAGTAAAAACCTTGGTGTAAAAAATGTAAAAATGTTGCCCGATGGAAACGGTGACTTTACTCGTGGCATGGGCATGCTGGTCAAAAAGGAAAATCTTGGCTTTGGTGATCGCTCATGGCGTTACTCAATGCTGGTGGATGACCAGAAAATCGTGAAGATTTTCGAAGAACCAGGCAAGGCAGACAATCACCCTGAAGACCCGTTTGTTGCAAGTGATGTCGACACTATCCTGAACTTCATCAAACAGAAGTAAATAAGGTTTTAAGCAATAGGGGTGGGGCAGCGCAACACCCCTATTGTGTCTTAAAATTAATACAACACCCCTATAGAAACGAGAACTCAATTGACTACATACGACTATGATTTATTTGTAATTGGCGCAGGCTCTGGTGGCGTGCGCGCCGCACGGATGGCCGCCGGTCATGGTGCACGCGTAGCCATCGTTGAGGACCGTTACTTTGGCGGCACCTGCGTCAACGTGGGCTGCGTGCCCAAGAAGCTTTATGTGTATGCTTCGCAATTCAGCGAAAGCTTTGCAGGCTCCGTCGGCTTTGGCTGGAAGCCTGGCAAGCAAGAATTTGATTGGTCCACGCTAGTGGCCAATAAGGACAAGGAAATAAACAGGTTACGAGGTGTGTACGACCGCCTGTTGCAAGAGAGTGGCGTCACCGTGATCAACGGCCGCGGTCGCTTAACAGACGCCCACACCGTCATGGTTGGTGATACAAAATATAATGCCGAGCGCATATTGGTAGCGACTGGCGGCTGGCCTTTCGTACCGGAAGTCGCTGGCAAAGAGCATATCGTTACCTCTAACGAGATATTCAATCTCAAAGCGTTACCAAAACGCATATTGATCGTAGGTGGCGGTTATATTGCTGTGGAGTTTGCCGGCATATTGCACGGCTTGGGCGTAGATGTTGAGATATTCGAGCGTGGTAATAAAGTATTGCGGGGCTTCGATGAAGATATCCGTGACTTCCTCATTCAGGAGATGACTAACAAAGGCATTAAATTCCACTTCAATGTCAGCGTCGACCGCATTGAAAAGCACGGCGACAGTTTCAGCGTGCACACCACAGAAGGCAAAACAGTCGAGACCGACCTCGTGATGTATGCGACAGGTCGTGTACCCAACTCTTCCGGCCTTGGCTTGGAAGCGTTAGGCGTGGCACTAGATAATTTGGGTGCTATCAAGGTGAATGATGACTACCAGACCAATGTTGCATCGATTTACGCTTTGGGCGATGTGACTAACCGCGTCAATTTGACACCGGTAGCCACGGCTGAGGGCATGGCGTTGGTGAGCAAACTTTATGCTAATAAAGTAGGCAAAGTGGATTATGAAAACATCCCCACCGCGGTATTCAGCCAGCCCAACATTGCTACGGTTGGCCTGAATGAGGCCGATGCGCGTACCAAACACCCTGACGATATCGACATTTATAAATCAGTGTTCAAGCCTATGAAAAATACGCTTGCTGGCATTAATGAAAAAACGCTGATGAAAATGATCGTCGTACGTAGCACAGACAAGGTAGTTGGCATGCACATGGTGGGACCGGACGCTGGGGAGATTATCCAGGGCATGGCTGTCGCTATCCGGGCAGGCGCGACAAAAGCGATTTTTGATTCCACCATCGGTATACACCCGACGGCTGCAGAAGAGTTCGTGACAATGCGCAAGCCTGTTGTGTAAAAATATAAGCTGGAGCAGATATGCGCATATCTGCTCCAACGTAATAAAAAGCGGTTCAATCTCGTTGCACTGACACTCCCATTTTCATATCCACACTTTATTTTTTTCACTTCACCATAGTTAAGTGGCCTATCGCACAGTCACTGCATTGATACGGTGATATAACTTACTCTTAATCGTCGCTATCTAGGCTAACCCCCCCCTTAATTCACCTTATTTCAGGTGTTTATGCCTGTTATCGCACATCAAAAATAATCAATTAGTTTATTTAAAATCAAATAGTTGCGTACTTTAAAGCAATAGTCCGAATGGACTATATCTATGTTATTCACTGCCCTGTCTAATGGGTCATCAATCAAACTATTCACAGAAATATGATTTCCTAAGGGACACATTGATAATGTGTGTTAAATGTGGAAAGGAAATCCAGTTGATATCAATTTTTAGTTACTTATAACTAAGTTGATCCCCACAAATAAATTTTATTAAGGCCTACAAATGAAAACATTGAAAATTAAAGCAATTACCTTAGCACTTGGCTTGACCACATTGATGGCATTCAACGCTCAAGCCGAAACGGTAGCCACTTCAGCAGATACCAATGCATCTGCAACCTCTGAACAGTATCAGTTCAGCGTTAATCCTATTACACTCACTAACTTTTCAGATATCGTCAATCTGGAAATAACTCCTTACCGTGACCTGGTAGCCACACTTAGCGGAACAAGTGATCAAAACATAAGCTTTACTAGTTTTGATCTTTATTCAGGCATCAGCAATGGCGCTAACACATTGGTTGCTACCGGAGATGTTTTCTCACCTTTAGCTAAACTATCTTTTGGCGCTTTAACCAGCGACTATTTAGCCGGTAGTTACTTCATTAAGATTATTGGTACGCAATCAGGTGTCAGCTCTTATAACGGCAACATTACACTGACTAGCGCAGTTCCTGAGCCAGAAACATATGGCATGATGTTGGCAGGTCTTGGCTTGATGGGCTTTGTGGCTCGCCGTCGTAAAATTGGTTAATTGTTAGTGCTTTAACAGTCCAACGCCCTAGCAATAGGGCGTTTTTCATTGTCTCCACCAACTTAATACTTGCAAGCGCTCACCTTGCTTATCAGTTAGCTGGCGAAAGCATACCCAGACTTAGTCCGCTTTGCCTGGTACATCGCTTTATCGGCACTCTTGATTAAGATATCTGCAAGCTCCCCATCGCCCGGAAAGACAGAAATGCCGATACTCGGATTTATCACGAGCTTACAAATGCCTATGTCACATGGCTGTTGAATAGTCTTGATAATCTTTTCCGCGATCAACACAATATCCTGCTTGCCCTCAACCTCCATTAACAGGTACACGAGTTCGTCACCTCCATGACGACTAACGGTATCGTCTATACGTGTATTTTCTAGGAGCCGCTTCGATATTGTCTGCAACACAAGGTCGCCCGCATCATGCCCGTACAAATCGTTAATGCCCTTGAAATCATCAAGATCCAAAAACATGATGGCCTGAGTCCAGCCATGCCGCTTTGCCTGGGCTAAACCATGCTCAAGCCTATCGTTAAAAAGCACGCGATTAGGCAGGGCAGTCAGAGGGTCATGAAAGGCTGCATGGCGGGCTGACTCCTCCTGCTCTCTAACAGCGACTAGCTGATGCTCTAGCATCTCACGCTCGCGGAGCTCATGCTCCAGAGCTTGATTCACCACTGACAGTTGCTCGGCAGCCTCTTGCACCTTGTCTTCGATCTCACCACTTTTTTCAATGGCATCCTCAACTTCTGGCTGCTGATCTATATCGGCAAACCCCTCTTTTAAAACAACATTCACTGAGGACAACTCATCAGCACACTCCTCTACCACCGCTTTAATCTGCTCACTATGCCCCAGCACTTCCGACAATGAAGTGGTTGTAGCCACAGGCTTCCGCATTCCACTCTTTTTCATATATGCCGCCTTGTGATGATGATCAGGTGCAGTTTGGGAATAGGCAGCTAAAGATTGAAATGAACCTTCGGTTTTCTTAAACCTTAGCCATCCAACTCCTCAGAGTCCTTGATTTTTTGGTTGTGCCTAAGTATTAACAACATTAGCACCGAAATAATTGTTGAAGTGTCAATAGCTCAGATGCTTGGGCACCAGAACCCTTGTTGTCCGGATATCAATGAAAATAACTGGTTGTTACGTAACATAACCGACTGATAGTTTGATTTACTTAGTATCCTTGATACTTATGCTAGATTGACGCAAGTGATATACCTGTTAACGCGACGATTAAGCTTTTTTAAGTCTGGAGGTTTTGGGGAGTTGCAAAAAGTCTGCCGCCAGCGTGCTTTCTTTCAACTGCCGACTTTCTGATGCAGAGTCATAAACAATAAGCAATGAGCGTGGTGCACCGTCATCTGTGGAAAATAATGTCATGCCTTCGGCGTGGTCTACACCTTGTCCGTAGGGCACATCCAAAACGTGCTCTAACTCTTCGGCCGGAACTACACACTCTTCTTTTGGGGTTGCTGCCCCACCTACCCATCTCAAAATAGTGACAGGGCCGTCCATATCCATGGTTGGACCTGCCAGAATTAAGATATCTGGACCCTGTACGCATAGGTCGCGAATACCGAGACCACCCAACTGGAGGAAATGTTTACGATAAAGGCGCTGTTTTGGTCCAATTGGCCTCAGTCTCAGCGTAGATGGCTTTTTTGCATCCTCCTCTAGCTCCACTTCCAGAATCACTGCCCACCCTCGGAGTACTGGCCCGCGAAGCCCTAGAAATAGCCGCTCGCCCACTACAGCCAGACCTTCAATATCAAATCCATTGTCCTTACCTGGAATCGCAAGAAACGGTTCCAGATGTTTGTCTCCTTTCAGTGCCTCAGTCAGGTCATTACCCTGGGCTGTACCATGGAGTTGGGCGGCGGTGCGCTTTTCCCCAGTTTTTCCATATTCTTTCATTAAGGTGTATGAGCCATCGACTTCTGCTAGAGGAATACGCGCCAAAAGATAACGGTTGCCGTCTGCGCTTATCTTAGCCAGTTGCTTTTGAGCATGCTTGCTCCCATCCTCCAGCGTCGGATTTATACGCTTCAGGCTGTGTGACCCCACCAACCAGAGGTAACCGCTCCCATAGTCCAACCCCTCTATGTCCACCTCTTCCATGTCTGCGGGATCTTTTGGAGTAGCTACTGGCAGCAAAAGGTAATCATCTAGAGAGAACTGCTTGTGAAGGCCATACCTGTAATTGCCGGCGTCCTTGAGGAGGGAGAGACGTTCCAAGCTAACCGATTCATCATTAGCAACCCAAAGAGTGTCCCCAATCTGTAAGGCAACGGACAGTCCATCTCTGAGTTCTTTGCCCTTGCCAACATCGGCATGCTCAGGGCTGAACTCTAGATTAATGGTACTCGTCGGATTCATGACTAAACACCTTCTCTATTAATTATCTCGTAATCACTCTGGCTTTTTCATTTATGCCGCTTAATGAATGCATTTGGATTCTGAATCTTAAAAAACACTATAAGCGATAAGTTAATTAAAACTCGTGCGCTAACACACACTGTGTCACCAAGAAAAGCTTATAGACAACGACAAGACAAGAGTAGTACAAAATTTTAGTTATGGTGACCGCTAACGATTACTAAAAAGAAAAAAGGACTCAGATTTCTCCAAGTCCTTTCATTTTGGTGGCCCTCTGTGAGTCGAACACAGTACCAACGGATTCCGGTTTGTGTAGCTTTCACTACTCCTGGACTTTGTCTTCACCATTGCTTTCGCTTTAGAGTCAAAATTAAACAATCATTGTTTTCTTCAGATACTCGCTGCTCGCATTCTGTCCATTTTCTCTATCACTGCCTGATAGAGATCATGGTCGGAATCTGGGTTATTGCGATCTGGATGATTAGCACTAAGGATCTTTTTCAATTGCTTCAAATCTTCTGGCAAGTCATGTACCTTAGTCACTCGATCACCGTTTTTGGCCATTACGCGCTGAAGCTCAGCCTCTGCGGTTTCGCGTGTATCATAAAGCACCTTGCTACCTAGGCGCCAGTTGTTCTGGTTTTTGCGAGGGTATAGTTTCTCTTTGCCATCAAACCAAAACCATTGTCCAGTTTCGGCATCCTGTTCAAAATGAATGGTGGTGATTGCATATGTGTAAGTAGGTGGCTCGATTTCTTTAACTAATAGATTGATGATTTTTCCGACAGTCCCCACTGTTACAACGTAATACGCACCTAGCGCATGTGGACTAAACGCGCTGCTAAGGGTTGGTGCAGGCTTATTAATATTCGTTGCTGAATTCATTTCAGCCATGCGGGCAAGCGCTCTTCGTTGTGCGTTGGTCAAAAGTGTTGCTCCTTAAATTTTTAAATAAACACGTTTCCAGAATTGAAAAAAGCCAGCGCCTAAGCGCCAGCCTTTAGAATTTTGGCTCCTCGACCTGGGCTCGAACCAGGGACACACGGATTAACAGTCCCATGCCCTGACTAGGCAGAAAAACGACTTAGAGATTTCTCCCTAAGTCGTTTTTATTTGCTTCTGGTGGCCCCTCTGTGAGTCGAACACAGTACCAACGGATTATGAGTCCGCTGCTCTAACCAAGCATGAGCTAAGGGGCCAAAAACTTAACAACCGCTAATTATATCTTAAAATTAGTCTTGGCCTGTCTCAAGGAAGCTGCGCAGGCGCTCGGAACGTGTTGGGTGACGTAACTTACGCAGTGCTTTAGCTTCTATTTGACGAATACGCTCACGCGTTACATCGAACTGTTTGCCTACTTCTTCAAGCGTGTGGTCGGTGTTCATTTCGATACCAAAGCGCATACGCAGGACTTTTGCTTCACGTGCAGTGAGCGACTCCAGCACTTCTTTAGTCGCATCGCGCAAGCTGGCATAAACAGCAGCATCCACAGGAGCCAGTGTGGCGTTGTCTTCAATGAAATCACCCAGGTGTGAATCATCGTCGTCACCAATTGGCGTTTCCATGGAGATCGGCTCTTTGCTGATCTTGAGGATTTTACGGATTTTATCTTCCGGCATTTCCATCTTTTCAGCCAGTGTTGCTGGGTCTGGCTCCAAGCCTGTCTCTTGCAGAATCTGACGACTGATACGGTTCATCTTGTTGATGGTTTCGATCATGTGCACCGGGATACGGATGGTGCGTGCCTGATCGGCAATAGAGCGGGTAATAGCTTGGCGTATCCACCATGTTGCA
>JBAZTJ010000038.1:0-19063 GCA_041662005.1 Candidatus Methylopumilus sp. | reverse complement strand
TGGCCATACTTTTTAGGTCTTCACCTATCAACGCAGAACGCATGGCGGCATGGCGCGCAGCCATCCAGTTGACGTTACCCTGCATGGTGTTGATTTCGCCGTTGTGCGCAATCATGCGGAACGGATGGGCTAGATCCCAGGCTGGAAATGTGTTGGTGGAAAAGCGTTGATGTACCAGTGCCAGCGCCGAAACCATGGTTTCATCCTGCAGGTCCTGGTAATAGATACCCACCTCGTTCGCCAGCAGCATGCCTTTATAGACGATGGTGCGACTGGAGAGGGAAGGGATATAGAATTGTGAGTTGTCATCCAGCTTGAGCGCGCTCACGGCATGTTCAATACGTTTGCGGATTACGAACAGTTTGCGCTCGAAGGCGTTCTGGTCTGCAGTGCTGTCACCGCGCGCGATGATTACCTGACGCATGACAGGCTCTACCAATCTTGCGGCATCGGCAATATTGCTGTTATCACGCGGCAAATCGCGCCAGCCTAGCAGCGTCTGCGCTTCTTCATGGACAATGCGCGCCACGATGGATTCACAGGCATCACGGCCATTCTGCGACTGAGGTAAAAATATCGTACCGCAGGCATATTCGCCGCTGGCGGGCAAAGCAATACCCAGCTTGCTGGCTTCCTTGCGTAAAAAAGCATCCGGCAGCTGAATCAGTATCCCTGCGCCATCCCCCAGCTTTGGGTCATAGCCAGTTGCACCACGATGGGTCAAGTTAGCAAGAATCTGCAAGCCTTGGCGCACTATATTGTGACTTTTCTGGCCTTTAATGTGTGCAATGAAACCAACGCCACAGGCGTCATGCTCATTGGATGGACTATATAAACCTTGCTGCTCTGGCATTCCTCTGCCCATTTCCTATCCCTCGCCACACTGATGACAACGGGCACCAAATCGAGGGTTTTGGTGCCCGTCAGCCCTGTCGTAAAACAGGAAATTCTAAATGAGTACGTCCGAACTTAAGTTAATAACTAAATTCTGCCGAAATTGCGCTTATATTTTGCGGTGAAACCTTGTAATTCTACTTACATTAGCCGTTCGCTTCAACCATCATCAAAAAGCAACTATCTTGCCAGAATCTGCCCGGTACAAATCAATCACCCCGATAGGCACCTGATCTTTCAATGCCAAGGTTGAGATCTAGGAGCACAGCCAACCCCATATTAGTTTGTAGGCTAATTCTTACAGTAGTTTCAGCATGGGCCTGACTTTTTAAATGAACCCGGCAAATTATGATGGCAGCACTTCAAAACAGAGCTTGTTTTGATCAACTACAAAAAATGGAGCTTTATAATGAAAATTACCCCTATGAAAACCACTCTTAAATTTTCAACCCTTATTCTGGCACTCGGTTTAAGCAGCATGGCCATGCAGGCGAATGCTTTTGGCGATGCGGACAGTATGAACGAAGGACCATACACGCAACAGTTTAAAGCGCTGGATACAGACAATGATGGCACGCTTACTTATACAGAAGCCAAAAAAGACAAGGTCTTTGCCAAGGGCATCCGTTCTGCAGATCTCGACAATGATAAAACCTTGGATGAAAAGGAATATTCAGACCACAAAGCCAAGGTGCAGAATAAAAATACCAAGCGCGTAGTCAACGACAGCGTGATCACTGCCAAGACCAAGGCCGAGCTCCTCAAGGACGAAGGCTTCAAAAGCATGAAGATCAGTGTAGAAACCCATCAGGGTGTGGTGTTGCTGAGCGGCTTTGTTGAAACTGAAACGCAGATCAAGCAGGCCGAAGCCATTGCCAGTGCAATCGAAGGCGTTAAATCTGTGAAAAATAGCCTTGTGGTCAAAAGCAACTAACTAGATCACGCCATCATAACCAGGCACATTGAACAGCTATCACTGGCATAGGCTCCGGCCTAAGCCAGTTAAGGAGTACACATGAGATACATATACCCCAGAACAAAGCCTCAGGCGAGTCGTAGAACACACCCTGTGGTTTTTATTGCGGCAGCTTCATTGATACTGTTCAGCTTGGCTGGCACTGCGTCTGTTTTAGGGTTCAAGCCATTAGCACAAATGAATCAACCCGCTTCCACGGCTAATCATGGGTGCGGTCATAAGCTAATGAGCAACCACGACACTTCGGCATCAGAGACGAAATCCAGTTTTGACTCAAATATGCCTTCGATTGAAACGGATGAGTCACAGGATGTATTTGACACTCCGATCATCCGGGCATAGCGCTGACAATAGCTAACATCTTAAAGATTGGAGTAAGCAAAAATGAATAGAATTTTAGCGGTAGTACTATTGGTTGCAGGTGTTTTAGCTCTCACTGCATGCAACACCATGGAAGGCGTCGGTAAAGACGTGCAAAAAGGCGGTGAGAAAATAGAAAATGCGGCCGATAAAAACAAGTAAGTCAGTTTAATGTAGTCTCTTGTGCATTGATAATGTTGGTTTCCAACGGAATCAATGCACGGGTGAATACACCTTTACCCGGTTCGCTAATAATTTCCAGATGCCCGCCAATTGCTTGTACACGGTGGCGCATACCCGTTAATCCGTGTGTTTCAGCGCCCACCACCTTCATATCCATGCCCACACCATTGTCCTCAATTTCAAGTTTCAGGTGCTTTAATTCCACCATGATACTCACGGAAACCTTGCTGGCCTTGGCATATTTGGTAGCGTTATTCAAACTCTCTTGCACGATACGGTAGGCTATCAGACCCAAAGCCTCTCTTAATTCTGTAGATTCGTCCGGCAGTATCAAATCCAGCTCCCATTGATTACGTTCTGCCGCAGACTCCACCAGCTCCTTCATTGCAGGCCAGAAGCCAAATGTTGATAGCATGGAAGGATGTAGCTCCTGCACAATACGCCGCTTGAACTGTATGCCTTGATCTATATACGTGCTGGTTTTGCGCAGCTTGTCGCTGACCTGCGGGGCCATGTCTTTCAAAGTGCGCACCACCCAGGAAATATCCATCTTGGTAGCTGTCAGGATAGAGCCTAATTCGTCATGGAGCTCCCGAGCCAGCTTTCTGCGCTCGCGCTCCACATCGTACTGATAATCTACCGCCAGCGTTTCAAGCAGGTCTGTTCGCTCCTTCAAGTTCGCCTCCAACGCCAGCCTCTCCTTCGCCAGGGTCTGGCTTAAGCGGTCACGATTGGCAATTTCATTGATGAGCTGTCGAATCACCACCATCACCAGAAAAGACAAAGCGATGGCGGAGCCAATTAATGATACCCGCGACAATGCTGCGTATGCATTGCGTTTACTGCGTATCTCATCAAGCAATTTGAGCTGAAGATTGGTAAGTTGCTGGGTCTGCTCTGTAAATTTGCTGGCCTCAACCAATCCCTGGTCAAGATTGATGATTTGTTTGGCATTCTTGATGTTGCCGGATTTCGCCAGTTGTATGGTCATCTGCATTTCTGTGGCCTTGGCCTCAACGCTTGCCGCAATGGCCTGTAGCAGGTCACCCTCTTGCTTGATGACATCAGAAATTACTTCATCATCGAAATTTTCTTTCAGCGTTTTTATACTCAGGCGGGCTTCATCTAATGCCTGGTTAAATGGATTGAGGTACTCGACGCGTTCAGTGACCAAAAATCCGCGCTGTGCACTTTCTGCATGAAAAAGGCTGGCTTTAAGGGTAGCAATCACTCTGGCATTTTCATTCAGCACTTTCAGCTTGGCATCTTCTTTACCTATCGCAACAATCCAGCTATCGGTAAAAGCGACGGCTATTAGCGTTAACAGCATGGCCGCAATCAAGCTGGCGACGACGCGCCCGCCAAGTTTGTCGATCATTTTCGACCACCAAAGCCAAATTCGAATTATCAGTTTCATGCAGGGACCAATTTATTTGTAAGAGATGTCTGACAATGATTTCAGCCATTTACTGCTAAAGACAAAGGCCACCTATGACTACCATGTGAAACATGAATCAACGATGCTTCATTAGTCGCATGAGTTGATCATCTTTAAGGGTAAATCATGCTTCATTATGCGATTGTGTTTTTGATTATTGCGCTGGTTGCAGGGCTATTCGGGTTTACCGGAATTGCAGCCAGCGCGGCGGGAATTGCAAAAATACTATTCTATATCTTTCTCATCGCGGCAGTCCTGACCATTTTAGCCAGTGTATGGGCTACTAAATAATCATTCCCACGAACTAATTCTACCTCAATTCCAATAGGAGCAAGTCATGTTTAACAGTCCAAAAACTAATGAAATCACCAGCCAAATCAAAGATAACACAGAGCATTTAGTAGAGTCGGCAAAAGAAGCTGCATCTGACATTGCCGCAGAAACCAAAGATGCTGCGCAAACTCTGGGCAAAAAAATTCAAGCTACTACCGCGGATACGAAATCTGATGCAGAAGCTTTAATCGCCAGCTTACGCGAGCTATTGGCAGAAAAGCCCTTGCAAACCAAGGCAGAAGAAATCAAGACGCAACTGGCAGGTCAATATAACGAGTGGAAAGACACCGTGCAGCATGAGGTTGAATTGGCATTAAAGGAAAGTCAGGCACGTTCACGCAAAGTGCTGAATGATCAACCACTGCTGACCTTGGCCGTAGCGGTTGGTGCAGGCGCCTTTATTGGCTACCTCATCGGCAGCCATCAATCGTCAGAACAAAAATCCTGATTTAAATTTCAGCAATACTCACTCAGGGGAATTGTCATGTGGGGCACGATCTTAAAGCTCATTGCAATGAAGTTTGTCGGTCATCGTTTACACCTTGTTGTTATGCAATTGATGGCCTTTACCGAGCGGCGCGCCCAGATACTAAGCCGGAATATGGGCGAAGAGTGGCACCGTCTGGTTAAAACCATGGTTGGACTGATCATTATCCTCAGTTCACTGGCCTTTTCCGCATTGATCGGCGCCGCATGGGTGGTGGCAAGCGCATGGCAGAACCCTTCGCGCGACCTCATCCTGGGGTCGGCGCTACTGATTCCGCTAGCCATTGTATTGATCATCGGGTTTTACGTGCGCAGCCTCTGGCATAACAAGCCTTATTTGCAACACTCGCGCGATCAACTTGACACTGATTGGCAGGTATTACGAAATGCGTTTGGTGAAAAAGCGCCTGCTACTCAACCTGAGTTTACCGCCAGCAACATTAACACTTAGGAGTCAATAATGAATAAGCCATTACAAGCTGTTCACACAGCAGATCAAGCCTTCAAGATTGATATTCAGACCATACGCAGCAATGCTCGTGAGCACGTGATGAATGGTGCTCAAACCGAAGGGTACAGTGCCGATTGCGAAACTATTATCAAACACCTTAATGCAGCACTGGCGACAGAAATCGTGTGCTCATTGCGCTATAAGCGTCATTACTTCACTGCGAAAGGCCTCAACTCCAAAGGCATAGCCGATGAGTTCAACCTGCATGCGCAAGAAGAGCTGGCACACGCCGACTTGATTGCCGAACGTATCGTACAATTGGGCGGCGAACCTGATTTTGCCCCAGATACCTTGGTGAGCCGCAGCCATGCCGACTATGTGCCATGCACGGATTTGCAGGAAATGATAAAAGAAAACCTGGTGGCTGAACGTATCGCCATCGATGTTTATCATGAGTTCATAAGCTATATCGGCGATAGCGACTCTACTACGCGCCGTATGCTGGAAGGTATTCTGGCAACGGAAGAAGAGCATGCAGATGAGCTTGCGGACTGGCTTAAGCGCACGTAACATGAACTTCAGGTGGATTTGATGTTTGCTACAACGGGGATAGGCTTCATGAAGAAAAGAATTTTGCTGGTCGATGATCACAGTATCGTACGTACCGGCCTGCGCAACCTGATCGAGCTTGAAAAAGATCTTGAGGTCGCAGGTGAAGCGATCAATGGCAATGAAGCCCTGGCACTGGTGCGTAGCACTAAATTTGATATTGTTGTCATGGATGTTTCCATGCCCGACAAAAACGGGGTAGATACCCTGCATGATTTAAAGCACGTAGCGCCTGATTTACCGGTGCTTATCCTGAGTGGTTATGCAGAACAACAATATGCTCTTAACCTGATGCGGAGTGGCTGCAAAGGTTATTTGTCCAAAGACGCTGACTCGGATGAAATCATCAAGGCCATACGCACTATCAGTGCTGGCCGCCGCTATATATCTGCCGAACTGGCAGAGTTGATGGCGAACGAAATGTCCCATCCCTCCGAAAAATTGCTACACGAGACCTTATCTGACCGAGAGTTTCAGGTGTTTTTCAAGCTGGCTGGCGGCTTATCGGCGACCGAGATCGGCGATGAACTGAATATTAGTGTCAAAACCGTCAGCACCTATCGCACCAGAATACTGGAAAAAATGAGCCTGAAAACCAACGCTGACCTGACTTATTACGCGATTAAAAACCAGCTGATTTCTTGAGTTATTAAAGTAGCTAAGTGTCGATGGAATTATCAGTGAGCTGTAGGCGGATGTAGGATAAATGCCGATAGCAGGAGATCGGTATACTTTTTATGATGTTAAACAGGTATTCAGTTTTTAAACCGCCATCCATCAATTCGTCATTGAAAGCAGTCATGAGCACCCAGTCAACGCCTGATATTCTAGGTATTTCCCCATTGCGAATTTTGCTGGTGGAAGACTCGTCGCTCATTCGCGAGGCTATTGTGGAATCCTTGTCAGGGCATTCAGGTATTCGCTTTGATGGCTTTGCAACAACACAAGCTGAAGCTATTGCCTTGCTTTTTGAAAGGCCGTTTGACTTGTTGCTGGTAGATATTGAACTTGCCAAGGGCAATGGCTTTGAAGTGCTGAAAGCGCTCGACAATGAACAGTTTTCATACCCGCGTCCCCTATGCATTATGTTGACCAACCATGCTTTTGGCTATTATCGAAATCAGGCACAAACCCTCGGCGTAGAGTTTTTCTTCGATAAGTCGATGGACTTTGATCTGGCGATTGAGACTATCGAGGCAGCCGCTGATAAACACGCGCTGCTTTGATCACCTGCAATGAAAACGACTACCCCTGACTAGGCGCTCATAGTTGCGAAGATTTTTTTGGCTGCACTGATGGTAGCTTCAATTTCACTCGCACCATGCGCAGCCGACACAAACCCTGCTTCAAAAGCCGACGGCCCCAGATAAATGCCTTCATCCAGCATGGCATGGAAAAAGCGATTGAAGGCTACCTTGTCGGATTGCATCACCTCAGCAAAGCTGGCTGGTGCTTTTTCGCTGAAATACAGCCCGAACATGCCGCCTACCGATTGTGCACTAAAGGCAATACCGTACTCACTGGCAGCTGCCGACAAGCCTTGCACCAGTTGCTGGGTTGAGGCTGTGAGTTTGTCGTAGAAACCCTCAACCTGAATCAGCTTCAGTGTAGCCATACCCGCAGCTACCGCCACCGGGTTACCTGAGAGCGTACCTGCCTGATATACCGGACCCACGGGCGCCAGGCATTGCATGATGTCAGCACGGCCGCCAAAAGCACCTACCGGCAAGCCACCACCAATAATTTTACCCAGGGTGGTAAGGTCAGGCTTAATGTTATACAACGCCTGCGCGCCACCCAATGCCACGCGGAATCCGGTCATGACCTCATCGAATATCAACACTGCGCCATGCTTGGTGCATTGCGCGCGTAAAGCCTCAAGAAAACCTTTGCTCGGTGGAATCAGATTCATATTGCCAGCGACTGGCTCCACGATCACGCAAGCAATCTCATCTCCCACCTCCTTGAAGAGCTGTTCGACCTCGGCCACACTATTGTAGGCAAGAGTCAGCGTATGTGTGGCCACTTCGGCAGGTACGCCTGCCGAGCTGGGCGTACCGAAAGTGAGCAAGCCGGAGCCAGCCTTGACCAGCAGGGCATCGGCATGACCATGATAGCAACCTTCGAATTTCACAATTTTGCTGCGGCCGGTATAGCCCCGCGCCAAACGGATGGCGCTCATGGTGGCTTCGGTGCCGGAGCTGACTAGGCGCATCTGCTCCATGCTCGGTACCAGTTTTGTCACCAGCTCTGCCATGTCCAATTCGCGTGCAGTTGGTGCGCCGAATGACAGGCTATTGCCGGCGACCTCGCGCACGGCAGCAATCACTTCAGGGTGTGCATGCCCCAGCACCATGGGGCCCCAGGAGCCAATATAGTCGATGTAGGCTTTATCATCCTCGTCCCATAGCCATGCACCCTGACCGCGCTTGAAAAACACCGGTGTGCCTCCGACGGAACCAAAGGCACGTACCGGTGAATTTACACCACCGGGAATGAGTTTCTGGGATTTTTCAAAGAGAATCTGGTTACGTGAGGTCATGATTTGGCTTAATTGAATGATGCGTTGGTTTAAATGAATGCGTGTTTAAATAAATTGGAAAACTGTTGTGCAGTACCAGTAATGTCGGGGCTGCTCCATAGGGCATTAATGACCGCAGTAGAGTCAGCACCTGCGGCTATCAGGCTGCCCGCATTATCCAGCGTAATGCCGCCTATGGCGACCACAGGTACTTTAATACTGGATCGTGCCTGAGTAAATAAGGCCAACTCGGCTTTGGGCGCATGTGGTTTGGTCTCGGAGCTGAAGCACGCTCCAAACGCCACGTAGTCCGCACCTTGCGCTTGGGCCTGCACTGCAAGTTCTAAGCGGTTATAACAGGATGCGCCCAATATTTTATGCGCGCCTATGCGCTCGCGGATTGCAAGCAGGTCGCCATCCGTAGCACCGACGTGTAAGCCATCAGCATCTATAGCCAGGCATAATTTGACGTGGTCATTGATGATCAGGGGAGTACCGTTATCTTGGCAAATCTTTAACAAGGCTCGCGCTTGCGTGATACGCAATATTGCATCTGCGGTTTTATTACGGTACTGGATGACACTGGCGCCACCCGTGATAGCGGCGTGAACCATGGTACATAGTTGCTCGGTATCTGCCAGATCCGGGGTGATGGCGTAGAGACCGCTGAGATTGTATGGGTTAGGCTTTGATTGCATGTGTTGGCTTTATTTCAGGCCACTTTCCTCAAGCTTTATCTTCGTCTTCGTCCCTGGCCCAGAACATGCGATCGGGAATATATTGGCCCATACCAGGACGGAATGCGCCTTTAAGCGTTTGCCATGTGTATTCCTGAGCTTCCAGTATCGCTTCTTCCATGGTCAGGCCATGCGCGAGACAGGCCGCGATTGCAGAAGTCAAAGTGCAGCCCGAGCCATGATAGCTACCCACCAAGCGCTCCCAGTTGTAAGACTTAATCAGCCCACTTTCACCGTAGAGTGTGTTGACCACCTCTATAGAACGCTCATGCGTGCCAGTGATCAGTACGTATTCGCAGCCCATTTCCAGCAGACGCTTAGCGGTATCGTCCAGCGATGCATTTTCAAGCTCATCCGTGTCATCAGCACTGTCGGCAAATGCCAGACGGCGCGCTTCCAGGCTGTTAGGCGTAATCAATGTCGCTTGCGGAAACAGCAGGTCTATCATCGCTGCCTGCATTTCCTCGTTCGCCAGTTCGTCCCCACGTCCCGATGCCAGGATAGGATCTATCAGTAAAGGTACATCAGGGTAATCTGCCATGATCTCGGCGATAACCGCTACATTCTCTACACTACCCAGCATGCCGATTTTGAATGCTGACACCTGCATGTCTTCCAGTATGGTGCGCGCTTGTTCGTTGACCCAGTCAGCATCAAATACCAGGACACTATCCACGCCCACTGTATCTTGCACGGTAATGGCGGTGACAACCGACAATGGGTGGCAGCCGATACTGGCCAGGGTCAGGATATCGGCCTGCAAACCTGCACCACTACTCGGGTCGGTAGCGGCAAAAGTCATCACGGTAGGGGGCATAAGATTCATAATTTTGTATACTTGGGTGTAGACCGAATAAGAATATGGCCTAAAATTCAGGGTACTCTTAAAATCAGGTGTTGAAGTTTAATATAGTATTTTAGCCTAAATTACGCCTTACGGACCTTGAAAGGTTGGATCATATGAAAACATGGATGTGCAGTATTTGCGGCTGGATATACGACGAAGCCACAGGATGGCCGGACGATGGGATTGTCCCCGGCACCAAGTGGGAGGATGTTCCTCCCAACTGGACATGTCCCGAATGCGGGGCGCGTAAAGACGATTTTGAAATGGTGGAAATCTAGCAGGGTTGAAAAGCTAATTGTCATCCACACTAGAATGCCGATTCAGTCTTTGGTAAGACCAGTCGAATTGTCTTTCTTCCAACACCGAATCTACCAGCTTCAGCGCTATCGACCGCACATAAAAAGTGTTCTTGGGCAGCAGGCTCTTGCGCTTGACGATATTGATATTCGCCGTCAGGTAATAGTCTCCGCAATGTTCCATGCAATAGGTCAGAGTCTGCGCTTTCAGGCCCTTGCCACCCCATACATAAGTGATGTTATAAGACTCGTAATCATTTGCCGGTGCAGCAACCTTTTTGCCCTTGACTTTCACCGAAGGCTGATTAGTCGAGGTTTTAATGCGTAGCTGGCCGGAGGGGTTACCATACTGTTCAAACAGGGATTTCCGGATGCTCTCGAACTGATATTTTATGGGCATCAGAGAGTCTATGGCTGGATCCCCATAAAACCGCAGTAATGAGATTTCATACACCGGCTGTCCCATGTCAGACTCGGCATTGACCAGCTTCAGGTTCAATTTGTCTATCATGTCGGTAGTGTTGCAGCCGAACCGCTTGACAGTGTTGCCAATTTCCCCGGTTTCTACTGCATATCCGGCCAGTATGCCGCTCATGGCATTACTTCCACTTTCCGGCTGGTAACTCTTGCTTATTTCACAGGCAGGGTACGCACTTACCATCAGCTCCATCACCTTGTCAGCGCCCATGCCAAGCCCAAAACCCTGGATGGATTTATCTTTAGGCAGGGCTGCTTGAGCACTTTGGGCGATCAGGCCTAATATTGCAGTAACCCACAGGATTCGTTTAAAAGTACTCAAGGGCTGACTCTACCTTTTAGCATGAAAAAAGGAAATTGTAGTGTGGCTTAACTGGAGCGGGTGACGGGAATCGAACCCGCGTATGCAGCTTGGGAAGCTGCCGTTCTACCATTGAACTACACCCGCATGGCCGCCATTTTACGTGTGTACATGCCTCGCTGGCAAACTCAGCGTTTGCTAATTGCCTACTAACCTACGTAAAATACGGGTTAAACATTGATATTGCATTCACTTTTATTTTTCACCAGTCATTTTCATTTGGTAGTAATTCATTGATTCATCTGACCATCAACGGTAATTCACGGCAATTTGAAGTTGCCCAGCTCAGTGTTGCTGATCTGGTGCAAAAGCTCGGCCTTACAGGCAAGCGTTTGGCAATTGAACGCAATGGCGAGATTGTGCCGCGTAGCCAGTTTGAACAAACATCGCTGGTGTCAGGCGATAAGCTGGAAATTGTTGGTGCAGTAGGGGGCGGTTAACAGGTATGGATACATTAAATATTGCAGGTAAATCTTACGGCTCACGTTTGCTGGTGGGCACGGGCAAATACAAAGACTTTGCGGAAACGCGTGCGGCGATTGATGCCAGTGGCGCAGAAATCGTGACAGTGGCGATACGTCGCACCAACATCGGGCAGAATGCCGGCGAGCCCTCATTGCTGGAGTTTTTGCCGCCTGAAGAATTTACTTACCTGCCAAACACCGCAGGTTGTTACTCTGCGGATGATGCGGTTCGCACACTGCGCTTGGCGCGAGAACTGCTGGATGGTCACAAACTGGTCAAGCTGGAAGTGCTGGGCGACCCCAAGACGCTATATCCCAATGTAGTCGAAACCATCAAGGCAGCGGAAGTGCTGGTAAAAGACGGTTTCGACGTGATGGTATACACCTCGGATGACCCCATCATTGCCAAGCAGCTGGAGGAGATCGGCTGTTGCGCGGTGATGCCGCTAGCTTCGCTAATAGGCTCCGGCATGGGCATACTGAACCCGTGGAATCTGCAGATCATCATCGAAAATGCCAAAGTACCCGTGCTGGTAGATGCGGGCGTAGGCACCGCCTCTGATGCGGCTATCGCCATGGAGCTGGGTTGCCAGGGCATATTGATGAATACTGCCATCGCAGGGGCAAGAGACCCTATCCTCATGGCAAGCGCCATGAGAAAGGCTGTCGAAGCGGGGCGTGAGGCTTATCTGGCGGGCCGTATGGCCAAAAAACTTTACTCGGCAGCCCCCAGCTCACCTACCACCGGCATGATTGGATAATTAGGAAACTAAATGACAACAGACAAACGCTATGAATTCCAGGTGACGGTAGAAACAGCGTTTGTGCCGGATCAGTCCGATGTTGAGCAGAACCGTTATGTATTTACCTATACTGTCAAGATCAGCAACATAGGTAGTGTTTCTGCACAATTGATCAGCCGCCACTGGGTCATTACCGACGCCAACGATGCTGTGCAGGAAGTACGTGGATTGGGCGTGATAGGCGAGCAGCCTTTCCTCAAGCCTGGCGAACATTTTGAGTACACCAGCGGCACCATGCTCAATACACCCATGGGCACCATGCATGGCAGCTATCACATGACCGCCGAAGACGGCACGCAATTTGATACACCGATTGCCCCCTTTACCCTCTCCATGCCGCGTGTGCTGCATTGAACCCATCATTTGTTAATTAGGTTATACATGCATCGTTTACTGGTCGCTTTTGCTTTGGTTTTACCCCTGATGTTTCTGGGGGCCTGCAGCAAGCAGACGATCAAGCCGGATGTGCAAGCCGCACATCCTTGCAACTGTGCGGCCGATTATCCGCCCATACAAATTCCGGACAGCCAGAAGCCGCTCACCGAAGTTAAGCCTGAGCCACCCAAAACCACCGACTACAGTTCCTTGCGGCCTGCCAAGTGGGAAGACCTGGATAGCTTTACCACGGATGATTTCACGCAAGCCTGGCCAGCCTGGCTACAAAGCTGTTCTGCGCTCAAGCCCCGACCAGCCTGGCAAATCGCTTGTGATGCGGCGGCCCAGCTTAATAGTCAAAGCAATGGCAATCCGAAAAAATGGGCCATCATCACTTACTTCAAACAACATTTCTCGGTCTATGCCACCTCCAATGTGGATGGTACCGATACCGGCATGATTACCGGCTATTACGAGCCATTGCTGCGAGGTAGCCGCAGCAGGACTGATACCTACCGTTACCCGCTTTACTCCAGGCCGGACGATTTGATTACAGTGGATCTGGCCAGTGTTTATCCTGAGCTCGCCAATAAGCGCGTCCGCGGCAAGCTGGTTGGCACTAAATTAGTGCCTTACTACCAGCGCGGCGAGATAGAAACTGAGACATCGCCGTTGCAAGGAAAGGAAATGGTATGGATAGACGATATCGTGGATGTATTCTTTCTGCAGATTCAAGGTTCAGGCCTGGTGAAGTTGGAGAATGGGGAACAAATCCATGTGGGCTACGCAGACCAGAATGGGCATGCTTACAATTCGATAGGCAAGCTGCTGATCGACCGTGGCGAACTCACTGCTGACAAGGCCTCCATGCAGGGCATTAAAAACTGGGCACGCAATAATCTGGATAAATTGCGCGACTTGCTCAATAGCAACCCCAGCTATGTGTTTTTCCGCGAATTACCTGCTGGCCTGCCAGGCCCACTGGGTGCGCTTGGCGTGCCTATCCTCGCAGAACGCGTGGTAGCGGTAGACCCGCGCTTTGTACCGCTGGGGGCCCCAGTGTTTCTTGCGACGACCTATCCCAATACCAGCAAACCGCTTAATCGACTGATGATGGCACAGGATACTGGTGGCGCCATCAAAGGCGGCGTACGTGCCGACTTTTTCTGGGGGGCAGGGGATGATGCTGCTCGGCAGGCAGGGGCAATGAAGCAGCGCGGAAAGATTTGGGTGTTGCTGCCTAAGGAATTTCCTGTGATTAGGGAAACTCCGGCGAATGTACAATCTAAAAACTAGTCTGGGAAAATACATTCTGCCACTCATCAGAAAATCCACTTGTGCACTACTGTATGATTTTTTACTGTTGGCGCTTACTTACGCTGTAGCCTCCATTGCACGGGCTATAGCGAATCAACTTTCCCCATCTTTGTTGCTTTCTTTCATCCTGGTTTTTGCTGTTGTTACATTAACCAGCTATCTATTTTTTCGCCTCAGCCAAAGCTTTCGGTTGCCTCTCGCCCATCCGCTCCTGCGTAAATTTTCATCGATAGTTTTTGCGGTGTTGGGATTGATTGCCAGTGGTTTGGCTGCACTAATCGTAATCCTGATGCAACGATCCGGCCTGTATGAGAACGTGCAAATTACTTTGGTAGTATCACCCTGGCTTACGCTGATTGCACTTTCGATGGGGGTGATCGTCGCTGGTCGACTTTTGCATCATCACTTACCAAGTGACCTGCTAGAAAAACCAAGTGGCCTGCTAGAAAAATAGGCGCCTTGCTTGTAATTGCGTGCTTTCCCATCCCAGGTGCTGGTAATAATCCAGCGCTGGCTGGTTTTCGGTATCGACTAGCAACTGCATGCGCGTGGCACCCTTTTCCATGGACCAGTCCTGGGCTGCTTGTAATAGCGCCCGTCCTACCCCACCACCACGAAAACTGCTGCTGACCACCATATCCTCTATCCAGGCAGAAGGCGCGCCCTGAGCAGTGGAGATTACCAGCTGCGCACTCACCATACCAACCACTGCGTTTTTACTATCGCGCGCTACCTTGATGACCGATCTGTCGGTTGCTTGCAGAAGTAGTTGCAAGCCTTTAATCTGCTTTGCCGTATCCGGCTTGAAATCTGCCTCGATACTGAACAGTTCGGCCAGCAAACCTACTAGCGCCGGTATGTCTTCCAGTCTTGCTTCATCAATTTTAAAGTTGCTCATATTAGGTCTGGCTCAAGTTCATTCAGTGGGGAGTCGTAATGAATTATGGATAAAAATCGGATAGGGGTCTTTGTGAGTTTCTCGGGCCGGTGCGGAATTTCGCCACGGAAAGTCAATGAATCCCCTGGCTCCAGCGCAAAAGTTTCTTCGCCTACGCGATACTCCAGCAAGCCTTCCAGCATATATATGAACTCCGTACCCGGATGCTCGAACGTTTGAAACTGCTCCCCCGGCTCTACCATCGTGATTAAAAACGGCTCAAAAGTCTTTTGCGGCCCTTGGTCGTAAGCCAGCAGGTGATAAGTGTGACCGCTTCGCGTTCCACGACGCACGACCTCCATGCCTTTGTCTTTTTTCACCAGTTGCGCGCCACCGCGCGGGATATTGTAGTCGCGGAACAGATGTGCCAATGTCACGCCGAGCGCGTTGGCTAACTGCTCTAATGTCTCCAGGCTGGTCGAGGCCAGGCCGTTCTCTATCTTGCTCAACATGCCGCGGCTGATACCGGCGCGCAGGGAAATTTCAGCAATCGTCAGACCATGCTGCAAGCGAAGCTGGCGTATGGTGCTGCCAAGGTGCCGGTGTAGGGCTTTATTCTGTGACTCTTTACTCGGGGATGGTGATGACGCCGCAGGGCTTGCGTTTTTCAAGCTATTGTCCAATTGATCCACTGCCATCACAGCCACCCAGGGTTTCTTATAATTACTCAAGTCTACAAAAAAATGGAAAATTAAGACAGTTGTGTTTAATGCCTGAGGTCTTGTTAGATAACTGCTGCATCTACGTCGCGACCCAGTGTAAAAGCAGAGCCCAGCAGGATAATGAATTGCCGCCGATCAAGAGGAAATTTAATACAGAGTCAAAAATAAAAAAGGGAGCGTTAGCTCCCTTTTTTGTACAGCAACGTTAAAAAATTAACGATTGCAAACGTACATAGTAACTTCAAAACCGAAACGCATTTCGGTAACTTCTGGCTTGGTCCACATAATGAATCTCCTTAGTTAGATTTGGTTCGTTTTGCTAGCTCCTTGCGGCATTCACATCACGTGTTATGAAATATACGCTTGCCCGCCAAAATACCAGTGCCTAAAGTCATTAAAGACCTCTAATGATTTTCATTAGATTGTTAATGAATTGTAAAAAAACAATCTCCATCTTTTACATGCTCCAGCTATTCTACTGTGACAGATTTCGCTAAATTCCTGGGCTTATCTACATCAGTGCCCTTCAGCAAAGCCGCGTGGTAGGCCAGTAGTTGTACAGGAATAGTATGCAATATTGGCGAGAGGATGCCGACATGGCGCGGAGTACGTATGACATGCACACCCTCGCTCTCGCTGAAGTGGCTATCCGCATCGGCAAACACAAACAGCTCGCCGCCACGGGCTTTAACTTCCTGCATATTCGACTTAACCTTCTCTAGCAAGGCGTCATTTGGTGCAATTACCACCACTGGCATTTCCTTATCAACCAAGGCCAGTGGGCCGTGCTTGAGCTCGCCAGCCGGATAGGCTTCGGCATGGATATAGGAAATTTCC
Source organism: Candidatus Methylopumilus sp. (assembly GCA_041662005.1). Taxonomy (GTDB): domain Bacteria; phylum Pseudomonadota; class Gammaproteobacteria; order Burkholderiales; family Methylophilaceae; genus DATHXC01. The sequence continues at coordinate 2,699 of JBAZTJ010000038.1, read as the reverse complement.
TTAAGCTTAAGTGCGCCTTCCAGCGCGATAGGATAGTGCATGCCACGCCCCAGAAACAGGGCGTGTTGCTTGTTGCCAAAAGCCTTGGCCCATTCACGGATCTGCGGCTCCAGATTTAAAGCATGCTGCACGCTACCTGGCAGGTGGCGCATCTCGTCCAGATAGTTCTTCTCTTGTTCCACACTCAGGAAACCGCGCTGCTTCGCCAGGGTGGCTGCAAGCATGAATAAGGCTACCAATTGTGTAGTGAAGGCCTTGGTGGAGGCCACGCCGATTTCGGCGCCTGCACGCGTGTACAGCACAACTTTGGAAGCACGCGGGATCGCGCTCTCCTGCACATTGCAGATCGCTAGCGTAAGCTCTTGTCCCAGAGACTTGGCATGCTTAAGTGCTTCCATGGTATCCAGCGTTTCACCTGACTGTGAAATGGTCACAATAAGCTGGTTGGGATTAGGCACGGATTGCCGATAGCGGTACTCGCTGGCGATCTCAACCGAAGTTGGAATTTTGGCGATACTTTCCAGCCAGTATTTGGCTGTCAATCCCGCGTAATAGCTGGTGCCTGCGGCGAGTATCAGCACACTGTCGGCTTGGGCGAAGGTTTCTTCAGCGCCACCACCAAACAGGGCAGGGGAGAAACTGCCGTCATCGATAGCGGCTTCTATAGTGTCGGTTAAAGCGCGGGGTTGCTCGTGGATTTCTTTCTGCATGAAGTGGGAGTAGGGGCCCAGTTCCATAGAAGCGAGGGAAACATCACTCAGGTGTATCTTGCGTGTAGCCTCTTTGCCATCGCGCCCATAAATAGTCACGCCATCACGGCGGATTTCAGCAACATCGCCATCTTCCAGATAAATTACACGCCGCGTCACAGATAGTACGGCAGAAACATCGGAGGCAATGAAGTTTTCACCTTCCCCCAAGCCTATCAGCAATGGGCAACCCTGCCGTGCGCAGATCATGAAGTCTGGCGACTTGACCGAGATCACGCTGATGGCAAACGCACCAGTCAGCTCAGCCACTGCGCTTTGTGTGGCAGCTAATAAAGATTGACCTTGTGCATGGTAGTAATGGATAAGATGGGCGATAACTTCGGTATCGGTTTGTGACTCAAACACATAACCCAAGGCTTTGAGTCGACTGCGTTGATCGTCATGGTTTTCGATAATGCCGTTATGCACTACTGCGATCTCGCCTTTCGACACATGGGGATGCGCATTGGATTCGGTGACGCCGCCATGTGTGGCCCAGCGGGTATGCCCTATGCCAACCTGGCCTGTCAGCTGCACTGCATTGGCCTTGTCTGTCATGGCAGCAACACGTCCCACGGCCCGCACGCGCTCAATACCACCTTGATTCAGCACGGCAATACCTGCCGAATCGTAACCGCGATATTCCAACCGGCTCAGGCCTTCTATCAACACTGACACTACGTTACGCGATGCAACCGCACCTACAATTCCACACATACAAAACCTCTATTTCTTGATTTTTTGGGGCCGCTTCCAGCCGGTCACCGTTGTTTGTCTGCCGCGCGAAAGTGTCAGTTCGCCAGCGGGAGCATCTTTGGTAATGGTAGAGCCTGCAGCGATGGTAGCCCCTTCACCGATAGTGACCGGTGCGACCAGTTGCGAATCTGATCCAATAAAAGCATGATCACCGATGACCGTACGGAATTTATTGGCGCCATCATAGTTACAAGTAATAGTCCCTGCGCCGATATTGACGGACTTACCTACGCTGGTATCACCCACATAACTCAGATGATTGATCTTGCTGCCGACATCAACCTGGCTGTTTTTAAGTTCGACAAAATTGCCGATATGCGTATCGGTATTCAGCACTGTACCAGGGCGCAGTCTGGCATAGGGGCCGATGCGACACTCGTCCGCCACCTTGACCTGCTCCATATGAGTGTAAGGAGCAACTATGGTGCCTGCACCGATAGTGGTGTCCTTTATCACACAATACGCACCGATCTTCACACCATCTGCCAGCGAAACATTGCCTTCAAAGATGCATCCGATATCGATTTCCACATCCTCACCTGTCAGCAGGTTGCCGCGCACATCAATACGCAAGGGATCCAGTAACATTACGCCGGCTTGCATCAGCTTATTGGCATTGCGCACCTGATATACACGCTCCAAACCTGCTAGATCCTGCTTGGAGTTTACGCCCGCTACGGAAGACTCATCGTCTGTAGCCTCGGTAGCAATGGTCAGGTCGGTTGCTGAGGTGTTGGCCCAGCTTGAATCGGAAGACTCATCATCACTGATTTCATTATGCGCGGCTATGCCATCCAACTCTGCCATGGCGACGATATCAGTCAAATAATATTCGCCTTGGGCATTGTGATTGCTGAGCCGCTTCAACCACCGCGCCAGATACCTGTTTTGTGCAGCAATGATGCCGGTATTCACCTCGCTAATCTGACGCTGCTCGGCATTGGCATCTTTATGCTCAACGATGGCTGTGACAAAACCTGCATTGTTACGCACGATACGGCCATAACCAGTTGGATCAGCCTTCAACACCGTGAGCAGGCCCAGATGCTCGGTTTTCTCCAGCAGTGCTTTGCAGCTTTCAATACTGACCAGTGGTACGTCACCCAGCAAGATCAATGTGGTTGCATCGGCGTCCAGATGCGGCAGCGCCTGTTGCATGGCGTGGGCGGTGCCAAGCTGCTCTCTCTGTAGTGC
>JBAZTJ010000037.1:5834-19513 GCA_041662005.1 Candidatus Methylopumilus sp. | reverse complement strand
TGGTGCCATCACTGGCGATATGAATGTTGGCGTGATGATTTTCTCTTGTTGCGGTTTTAGCGGTTCCATCAACAACTTGAATAATGAGGCAGGAGCGACCATCAACGGTGGCAACTATGGAATAGAGGTCAACAACACGCTCTCGACCCTGACAAATAGCGGGGTTATTTCGGGAAATACTTTTGATATCAGGAATAACTCCACTATTAGCAACCTTAACAATCTGCAAGGGGCCGGCAGTAGTGCCTTAACCTACTCAGGCGCACTTCCCACCAACTACAACATTATCATTAACAGCAGCAGTAACTTCGGCCAGCTGGCAGTTAGCAGTGGCTCGGGCACCATGAACTTTGGCATTTACACGGGCTCCACCGTTACGCCCGGCACCTACTCCACGGTGTTAAGCGGTATTTCATCAGGCAATTTAGTGACGACCTCGGGTTCTTACAACGGACTTAGCTGGCAGCTGGTAGCCCAGTCGGGTAGCCCGACAATTTGGGATCTGCTATTCAACCCGGTTCCAGGCGCCAGCCAACCTTCCTTTACCACGAATGCCGGGACTATCGCATCCAGCACCGCTGTCGTTCTTGATGGATTGTCGTCCACAGCTACAGACCCCGGCATGATTGCCGCCATTAGCAGCTTGCAAAACATGAGCGCCAGTGAGCAAGGCAATGCTTTACGCCGGATTGCACCAGAGACTAACCGCTCTACGGAGGTGGCCTCCAGGCAAACCCTGAGCAGTGGCTTGGATACCGTTTCCGCCCGCATCGAAAGTGTCCGCGGCCAAGGCTATGTGGCCAGCCTGCAGGATGACCTGAAACAGGGAAAAGTAAAAGTGGCCAGCAATGGCGAGATGTCTGGATTATTGAGTGCTGACGCCGCCAAAAATCACAGTTTCTGGATGAAGGGCTTCGGCGCTCATGGCAACCAGGATCAGAAAAGCGGCTTTGCCGGCTATAACAGCAAGACCTGGGGCACCGCTTTTGGCGCGGATACACTGTTGGAAAATAACTGGCTGGTTGGCGCTGCACTCACTTACGCCCGCACTGACGTCGACATGACCAATTTCCGCGATGGAGACAACTCCGACATCAAGACCTACCAGGCCACGGCTTACACCAGCCACGATTTCGGCAAGTGGTATCTTGACGGCATGCTGTCTTATGCCGAGCAAAGATTTAATAGCCGGCGTGACACCGTCATCACCGGCATTGCCAAAGGCAATTTCGATGGTCATCAAGTGGCGACGCGCATTACGGCAGGCATGCCATTCAGCCTTTCCGCAGTCACCACATTAACACCTACCATAGGCCTGGAATGGAATAGGCTGAAGCAGGACAGCTATACCGAAACCGGCGCCGGTGCATTATCCATGAACGTGCAAGGCGAAACTGCCAACCGCGTCCGTAGCGTCATCGGTGCCAGGCTTGCCACCGAAATGCTGTCCAACGGCATCACCATCAAGCCCTCTCTGCGCGCCTCCTGGCGCCATGACTTTAACAACGACGGTATCGATTCGATATCGACCTTTACCGGCGGCGGCGCGTCATTCAAGACGCCAGGGCAGGATCTGGCAAGCAACTCCTACAACGTAGGGGCAACGCTTGCCTTCCAGCGATCCGGAAACTTCATTTTCAGTGCGCATGTGGATGGGGAAAAAGCCTCTGGCTACAATGCCGTATCTGGGCAGATCATGGGGCAATGGCTGTTCTAACCAAGTAGACGCCCTCATGAGGCGATCTGTCTTGCCTCATAAAGGTGTGCAATCGATATCCTGGCTGCTCGCAAATTCAATGAGAACCGCCTCCAAATTTTTATGTGGAATCAGGCATAATCAACGATTGCGTATGCATACATACCAGATAGGATTAGCAACATGGGTCAAGCCAAACAACGCGGTTCCAAAGAGGACCGTATCCAACAGGTCAAAGCCAGGCTGGACGCCATCCGGCCCAGCACACTGACTTGCAATAGCTGCCAGGCTGAGATTACTGATATCAAGGATGAAAACACGCGCGGCGTGCCGGGCATAGACGGCATTTTTCTGGGCAAGTGCCCAAAATGCGGTGACATCACACAAGCAGTAGTCGGCACTAAAGAAGCCGTAGCGGCTTATTCCAAGTTTATGGATGAGTACACTAAATCACATAGCCATACGCACAGTCACGCCCTGCCAAGAATGAGCATGCAGAATAAACGTGGTGAAAATGTGACCGCCACCCCCACCGAAGACAGCGTCAGGGAGTCGTTTAATATCGATGAATCGGCCACCTTGCTGGGTTATGTGGTGTGCCTGCCGGATGAAAACGAATACCTGGCTTTCGCCAAACAAGAGGCCGATGGCAAGACAGAACGCGGATATACAGCCTCACCGCATAATGCCCAGGTGTTCACCTCCTACGTGAAGGCGCAAAAAGCAGGCGGCTTGCTCACCCGCAATAGCGAGGTTGGTTTCCTGTTTGACGAGAAAGATCAATTGGTCGTTTACTCGCCAAGCAAGCTGCATTGATGCTAGTAAGTTTTTGTATGCCTGCTGTTAAGAAAGCGTTTTAATTATCAAGTTAGCCGCCAGCCTAGTCGTTTCAGAAAATCCGTCTGATCCTTTCCGGTATGTCATTTCCGTGCGGGCAATGTGCGACCTGACTGCGCGGATGGGTGACCTTGACCAGCGCTTTACTCCATCGCCTACCGCCCTGGAAGGCATGATGGGGCATAACTCCGTGACCTCCAACCGCAACTCCAGCTATCAGACTGAAATCACGGTCACCGGCGAGTACCAGAACATTTTTGTGCGCGGGCGCGCCGATGGCTATGATCCTGATATCAACCAACTGGAAGAAATCAAGACCTTCAAGGGCCTGCTGGAACGCATGCCTGAGAACCATCGCTACCTGCACTGGGCGCAAGCCAAGATTTATGCATCGCTGTTATGCCAGGAAAGAGAACTCAGCGAGATCAACACAGCCCTGGTGTACTACAACGTTTCCAGCAAGCATGAGGAACCTCTCAGCGAGCACTATACTGCCGCAGCGCTTGAGGCCTATTTCTCCGCCCAATGCCAGAAACTGCAAACCTGGGCGGACAGGGAAGTTGCCCATCGCCTGGCAAGGAACCGGCAGTTAACCGAGCTGCAGTTTCCGCACCCCACCTTTCGCACCGGCCAGAGGCAGCTGTCAGAATCTGTGTATAAAACCGCCAATCTGGGCAAATGCCTGATGGCGCAGGCCACTACGGGCATAGGCAAAACACTGGGCACCTTGTTCCCCTTACTTAAAGCCATGCCGGACAAGAAGCTGGACAAGATTTTCTTCCTGACCGCCAAGACCTCCGGGCGCAAGCTGGCCCTGGATGCGCTGAGTGTGATCCATGATGCCAACCCGAATTTAAAGCTGCGCACGCTGGAGCTGGTGGCTAGGGAAAAAGCCTGCGAATACCCGGATAAATCCTGTCACGGCGACTCCTGCCCGCTAGCCAAAGGCTTTTACGACAGGCTGCCGGAAGCAAGGCTGGATGCGCTTGAGCGCGGCATGATGGACAGGGACACCCTAAAGGCTGTCGCGCGCAAGCATCAGATATGTCCGTATTACCTGGGGCAGGATCTGGTGAGCTGGAGTGATGTGGTGGTGGGTGACTACAACTACTATTTTGACCTGTATGCCGTGCTCTATGCGGGCACTGTTATCAATGAATGGCGCGTCAGCATACTGGTGGATGAAGCGCACAACATGATTGAGCGCGGGCGCAAAATGTACAGCGCAGAACTGAATCAGCAGGCTTTCGAGCATCTGCGCCAGACAGCGCCAAAAGCATTGAAGTCAGTGCTCGATAAACTGGGTTTTGCCTGGATTCGGCTGGTACAGAATCAGGAAGCGGCTTATGAAGTCTATCCAGCCATCGAGGAGGAGTTTGAGTTTGCCCTGCAGCGCGTCGTCACTCGCGTGACCGATTATCTGGCGGAACACCCCACCAATAATGACCCGGAACTGCTGAATTTCTACTTCGATGCCTTGCAGTTCGCCACCCTGGCGGATTCATTCGGGCCGCACTCCATGTTCGACATTACCCGCACAGCAAACCGCGCCAGCCTGCTGCAAGAAAACACGCTCTTATGCATACGCAATATCGTGCCGGCGCCTTTTCTCAAAACCCGTTTTGAGGCTGCGCAATCCTCCACCCTATTCTCGGCGACCCTCAGCCCATCGCACTTCTATAGCGATATGCTGGGGCTACCTGACAAAACACCGTTCATAGACGTGCAATCGCCATTCAGCCCGGAACAACTGGAGGTCAAGGTCGTCAGCCATATCTCCACCCGCTTCCTCCGGCGGCGCTATTCCATCATGCCCATTGCCCAGCTGATGGCGAAGCAATACAAAGCTAGGCCCGGCAACTACTTGCTGTTTGTTAGCAGCTTTGACTACCTGCAACAGGTATATGCGCTATTTAGCGAACGATTCCCCGACATCCCGGTACGCCAGCAGTCGAGAATAATGAATGAGTCTGAACGTGAAGAGTTTATCAATCGCTTTACCCCGACCTCTGAAGGCATCGCCTTTGCCGTGCTTGGCGGCTCGTTCGGCGAAGCCATAGACTTGCCGGGTGACCGCCTGGTTGGCGCATTCATAGCCACGATAGGGCTGCCGCAGATTAACGAAATCAATGAACAGATGCGGGTACGCATGGAGGCCATTTTTGGTTTGGGGTATGAATACACCTATCTTTATCCTGGCCTGCAAAAAGTGGTGCAGGCGGCTGGTCGTGTCATCCGTACCAAAGATGACAGAGGCGTGATCCATTTAATTGATGACCGCTACACGCAACCTGAAGTAAGGGATTTGCTGCCTAACTGGTGGAAGATTAATACGTGAGGTGACCTGTAGGGTGCCCGCCTTTGGGCGCATCGTTTCTTGTCGAGCAATCGACTCCAACTAAACCAACACAGTGTCTGCGTTGTCAATTAGGGTTTACCATAGACGCATATGAAAACATACTCACTCCCGCTATTCCCGCTGAATGTGGTGGTCTGTCCAGGAGGTTTCCTGCCTCTGAGAATTTTTGAAGCCAGGTATCTGGACATGGTGCGCAGCTGCCTCAGGAATAACACCGCCTTTGCAGTAGTGGCTGTTCTCGCTGATAAAGACACGGACGCAGTGGGCAGTTTTCCATTTGCCCAGGTCGGCACCTGGATGCCGATGTTGCCACCGTTGGGCTCATGACCATACGTTGCCTTGGGCAGCATAGAATCCTGGTTGACTCCTTCACGCAACAACCGGATGGTTTGGTCATTGGTGAAGTCTCGGATATCGCTAATGATCTTGATGTAGCTATCCCTGAAGACCTGGAAATGACAAGTACCGGCCTGAAAAACTTGATTGCCTCGTTCCCGGTGCAAGGTATTTCGGCACAAGACTTTCCCGTGATTGAACCCTACAGGTTTGAAGATGCTGCCTGGGTTGCCAATCGCTGGGTGGAGCTTCTGGATTTGCCGCTTATCCAGAAACAGCGCCTGATGCAATTGGACAGCCCAATCCTGCGACTGGAATTGATCCATGACATCCTCGATGCCAACTCGCTCAGGTTAGCCTGAGTGGCGTGGCATCAGGTTGCTTGGCATAAGGTTTTAGGCCATGAGTGAGTTACAGATTGAAAACAGTTTCCAGCTGGAATTTATTGCCCATTACGCCATGCATCTGGAGAACCTGTATATTGAAAAGACCGGCAGCAAGGATACCAAGCAGCGCGATCGTTACACGCAATTGATCGCTTACATCAAAGAGGCACCTTTTGAGGCCGCTTATGAAAAATACAAACAGATTGCGCTAGCCGACACCGGGCTTGAATTATTTTCTGAGTCCATGCTCCGGAAAGCTCATCGATTGGCCAGCCTTGATCTGGATTTGCCATTAAGCCATGAGGGTTAAAAGTGCATTGCCTTGATTGATGCAGCTTTAATGCATGGGCAGCTGTAGCCTACTCTCCTACAAGCTTTTCAGCTAGCCACTGACAGTGTATTTCCTACAAGTTAATACAATACCAAGCTATAACCAAACCAGTAATCAGCTTAACTGGCTAACTAAAATCAGGAGGCAACTATGTCATTCATCATCTATCTTGTGGGATTTGCAATTTTAATCGGCGGTATCGCATGGGCCTTGGTAACCGCCGGCGTACCGACGCTTTACGTAGTAATCGCTTCAGTAATCATGTTGGGTATCGGCATACTGACCGGGGTCTCGCGCACGCGGACTAAAGATATTTCGTAGTTGTGCAGACCCAATCTATCGCTTTAACCAGCGCATTATTTAGAGGGTAAAAAATGAATCTGGACTTACAAAACAAAGTGGCACTGGTAACCGCCTCTTCTGGCGGTATCGGGCTAGAAATCGCCAGGTCGCTGGCAGCAGAAAATGCAAAAGTAGTCGTCAATGGCCGTACCCAGGCCAGTGTGGATAAGGCCATCAGCGACATCAGCAAGTCCCATCCACATGCGGATCTCGTCGCCCTGGTGAGTGACAACGGCACGTTAGCCGGTTGCGAAACCACCATTCAACAGCTGCCGCAAGTGGATATCCTGGTGAACAATCTCGGCATTTACGAAGCCGTTGGATTTTTTGATGAAACCGATGCCGACTGGCAGCGGCTTTTTGAAGTGAACGTGATGAGTGGTGTCAGGCTTGCCCGGCATTATCTGGCCAACATGCTGAAGCAGGGTCATGGCCGCGTGGTGTTCATTGCCAGCGAATCAGGGGTGACACCGGCGCCGGAGATGGCGCATTACAGCGCGACCAAGACCATGCAACTGGGTATTTCGCGCTCGCTGGCAGAGCTCACTAAAAACACCCAGGTCACGGTCAATGCTGTACTGCCGGGGCCAACGCGCACCGAGAGTGTTGAGAAATTCATCCAGGATGTTTATCCGGGCCTGTCGCTAAAAGAAGCCGAGCAAAATTTCATGGCGGAAAATCGGCCGACCTCATTGATTGGGCGCCTGATTAACCCTGGCGAAATCGGTGACATCGTGGCCTTTATTTGCAGTGCGCGCGCCTCTGTCATCAACGGCGCTGCTATTCGTGCTGAGGGCGGCCTGGTGCGGAGCGCATTCTAGCCAGGAGATCAACTGGAACAAGGGCAAGCTTCGTGTAACCTTGCATCAAGGTTCGCGAGGTCTTGCTTGTGTGAACCGGCCAGCTAAATCCGGCAGTCTAAATTCCACTGGCTAGGATGGCCGTCTAAATAGATCTACCACCAACGAGACAATCCAGAGCAATGCCTTAAAGGTGTTCATCACCGGAATCAGGCTCCAGAACAGGTTGCCCATGATTTGACGACACATCATATTTTTAAGACAGCTGGTCTTATAGATGGTCGAAAAGGAACATATCCCCAGCGAGACGAAATAGATGATGAGGAAGGTATAAGCCATGCGGTGATTCTACTCCAGCCTGGCTCTACATCATGTTCAAACCGTTATTTGTGCTGCTCATCTGCCGGGGTTTTAAAGAACAAGCGGATAAAAAATACCGACATACCGAGGATAAACACAATGACGGCCAAGCTTAACAGCCCGGTAAATGAAGTAAATAATTCAGCGAACATTTTATTCTCCTAATGATTTAACAGCCTGTTCACTCTAGGTTGTACGCTAGCTGCTTGCTTTGATTTGAATCAAAACAACGCACTAATAAACTCCAGCAGGTAATTGCCTCACTAAAAGGCCTTACTTTGACTTTGCTCAACGTTGAGTTGGGCAGACCTGCCAGAATCCAGCGATGCATACTGACGAAGGTGAAACAAGATCATGAAGCTAGTCATAGTTGGCGGTGTCGCCGCCGGGATGTCTACCGCAGCACGCGCGCGCAGGTTGAACGAACAAGCCGAGATTGTAGTACTGGAACGCAGCCAGTACGTTTCGTTTGCCAATTGCGGATTGCCTTATCACATTGGCGGCGATATCAAAGAGCGTGAACAGTTGGTGCTGCAAACCCCGCAAACTCTTGCCGAAACGCTGAATCTTGATGTGCGTACCGGGCATGAAGTGATGGCGATTGATAGTGATAGCCAATCGGTCGTGGTCAGGGAGTTAAGCACTGGCAGGCAGTACGCCGAGCACTATGACAAACTGGTGCTTTGCCCTGGTGCCAGCCCTATCCGGCCTAAGCTGCCAGGCATAGCCCACCCCCGCATCTTTACGCTGCGCAATATCGAAGATATGGATGTCACCAAGGCATCCATTGATGCAGGTATCCAGCAAGCCATCGTTATTGGCGGCGGCTATATTGGCGTTGAGATGGCAGAGAATTTGCGGCATCGAGGGGTGAACGTCACCCTGGTTGAATTCGCAGAGCAAATCATGCCACCACTGGATCAGGAAATGGCACGGGATCTTCAGTACCATATGGAGTATCACGGCGTCACCTTAAAGCTTGGCACGGCTGCCGCCAGTTTTGCCGATGCTGAAGGCAAGGTTGACGTTACACTGCAAGATGGCTCCATACTGCGAGCCGACCTGGTCTTGCTTGCTGTTGGCGTTCGCCCGGATGTGGCCTTGCTGGATGGCACCAATATTAAGCTTGGTCCGCGTGGCGGCATTCAGGTCAATGCCCATATGCAAACTTCAGCCCCCAACATTTATGCAGCAGGCGATGCGGTTGAAGTACTGGACACCATTACCGGCGAACCGGCTTTAATTGCCCTGGCCGGGCCAGCCAACCGTCAGGGACGCATTGCTGCCGACCATATTTGCGGTCGCGACAGTGCCTATACTTCGACCCAGGGCACGGCCATCATCAAGGTATTTGAAATGACCGGCGGCGGCACGGGTGCCTCGGAAAAAACCTTAAAACGTACCAACATACCCTACCGCAAAATTTACATTCATCCCTCCGGACATGCCAGCTATTACCCGGGAACGACCTCCATGCAGATCAAGTTATTGTTTGCACCCGCAGATGGGAAGATTCTGGGCGCGCAGGTAGTCGGCTACGATGGCGTGGATAAGCGCATCGACATTTTTGCTACGGCGATACGGGCGGGCATGACGGTTTACGATCTGGAAACACTTGAGCTGGCCTATGCCCCGCCTTACGGTTCGGCGAAAGACCCGATCAATATGGCTGGTTTTGTGGCGAGCAACCTGCTCAAGGGCGATATCGACTTCTGGTACGCAGAAGAGTATCCGGCTGTGATTGCAAATGGGTTGGTAATTGATGTGCGCAGCGCAACCGAATACAAAACCTGGCATGTGCCCGACGCCATCAATATTCCTTTAGGGCAATTGCGCGACCAACTGGGGTCGCTGCCTCATGACCGGCCTATATTTCTCTACTGTCGCGTCGGATTCCGTAGCTATCTTGCCCACCGCATACTGGTGCAGTCGGGTTTTAATCAGGTAAAAACTTTAGCCGGTGGCTCCAAGACTTTCTGCAGCTTCCATCGCACCCCGCTATGCACTGGCAGGCCGGGCGTGCCTTTTGTTGCTCACGCAGAAGAGAAGCTGGCAGAACAAGCGGTAGGGTCTTGCGCGGCATAACCTTACAAAACCTGCTACTGCACCCACCTTAATTACTGGAAAGACTATACGGTGGCAAGTCCATTTATAGTAAGCCAATGAAAAATAATACATTTAATGTGCATCTTGCGGAAACCTGGTCTTTCCTACTCTTTCACCACTTGTAATTACTCTGCAAGCTGCAGCTGGTTCTTTACCATCCGTACGCCAGGCAACGCCCATGCCGAACGCTCTGCTTCCTGATAACTTTTCCATGTGTTGGAGATGCCTTTCAGGGTAACCTTACCGCTGTCAGCCGCCACCTCTACTTCACGCGTATCTACCCAGGCATTGCGCTTTAGTGCGGCTTCTATCTTGATTCGGGCCTGAACAGCCGCGACACGCGGCACGATACCGATATTGTTGACGATGGCAGTAACGCCCTTGATATACCGCAGGGCAGTCTCCAAGGCAATTTTCTGATAATGCCATGCCACCTCGCCCTCCAGCGTAATGCATCCCTTTTCGACTTTTAGCATGATCTTGTCATCAGGCACCGCAACATTCCACTTAAGGATAGTTTGCGCCACCTGTTTGATCTCACTGTCTTTATATTTACTCAAGCCGGGCGGCAAATCCACGGCAATTGCTTCGATCAGACCCAGCACCCCGGCAACACGTTGGGCGGTGTACTCCGCCGTCAGCTTTTCGGGGTAACTGCTGACCTTGCCTGCCAACATCACCACGCCTTTATTCACCGAGACTTTAATTGATACTGCATCGATACTAGGCTCCCACGCCAGTTCGTCCAGTACGTCACGCTGTAGCTCCACATCTGATTTCATCATTAACCCCTGAAAGTTTTCAGTTTTTATTAGCTGTTAATGAAAAAACTCCATTTAGTGTATGCGTATTGGGGAATTTTTATATCAACTGCTTAAGACCGTGCAATATAACCAAACCAGACTTTGGGTTCTTGATTTACATCAACAAACAAGGGAGTTGATCCGAATTCAGTTCATTAAGACAGGCGCAGTGGTGTAAAAGTCATCGTGTTACTCACTACACCAATGGAGTGAAAAGGGTTACAAGCTAAAAATATTTAATGCACCGCCACCGGGCGCTGCATTGTATTGCCCCAGCGCTTTAAATGCACCAGCCGCACCTGCGCCATCAGAATCTTCTGTCAGGCCCTGATTCAATGCGATACCGGCCCATCCACCAATGCCGGAGAGTATGCCGACATATTGCTTGCCATGATGGCTATAGGTCATGGCATTGCCGACAACCCCTGAACCTACCTGAAACTTCCACAGCTGTTTTCCAGTATTGGCATCCAGCGCTTTAAACCATCGATCTAACGTACCGTAGAAAACGAGGTCGGCTCCAGTTGTCAGAGCCCCGCCCCATACTGCGAACTTTTCCGTGTTGTACCATTTGGTTTTGCCATTCAGGCCATCCCACGCCATGAAACCACCCATCACACCGTCCGGGCCGGGGAACATGGTCAGGCTTGCACCTGCCCAGGGCTGACCGGCAACATACCTGGCTTCAACCGCCTCATAGTTCATACATAAATGGCTGAGCGGCACATAAAACAGCCTGGTGCGTGGCGAATAGGCGGCAGGCTGCTGATCCTTGGTGCCCAGCGCGGCAGGGCAGATGCCTTTAGCGACATAATCTTCATGCGTTGAGTAGCCAGGATCTTTTTGCGGTACGCCGGATATTAAATCAACCTTTGTCGCCCAATTGACGAAAGGGTGGACTTTTTCAGCTACCAGCAATGTGCCGTCCCGACGGTCGAAAGTATAAGCAAAGCCGTTGCGATCAAAATGTGTAGCTAGTTTTTCCCGCCCTGCATCCCACAAAATAATCTCATTGACGCTGTCATAGTCCCATTCGTCATGCGGGGTAAGCTGATAACCCCATTTCGCCAGCCCGGTATCGAGGTCACGTGCAAATATGGTCATGGCCCATTTATTATCTCCTGGCCGAATATCGGGATTCCAGACCGAAGGATTGCCAGTACCGTAATAGACCAGATTTAATGCTGCATCATAGGAGAACCAACCCCAGACAGGGCCTCCACCATGTTGCCAGCCATTGGCTGCTGCCTGTGGCTTAAGCCAGGTTTTGATGCCAAGGTCAGCCAGCGGAAACTTGAGCTGATCTTTATCCAGCGCTTGATAAGATCCGCCTTCCTTATTGCCGCCATTGATATCCTCATACACCGACATGGCGCTGAAATGCGGGTTGGCTGTGTTGAAATCCTTGCCGATCAGCACATCGCTGTCAGGCCCCGTACTATATGCTTTCCAGGCCAGCGAGCCATCCTTTAGGTTGTAGGCTGCTATAAAACAGCGTATGCCAAATTCACCGCCACTACATCCTGTGAGCACTTTATCGCGGAATACATAGGGCGCATTGGTGTTGGTCGCGCCTGTTTGTGGATCGTTGACTTGCACTTCCCATCGCTTTGCACCGGATGTTGCATCCAGCGCCACCAGCATGCCGTTATTCTGTTGTAGCAATATTTTGCCATCTCCATAGCCCAGGCCACGGCTCACGTTGTCGCAGCAAAGCACGGCTTGCACTGAAGCATCCTGCTTCGGGAAGTACGACCAGAGGATTTTTTGATGGCGGTTAAGATCCAGCGCATACACATTATTTGGAAAAGCCGTGTGCACATACATGATATTGCCGATAACCAGCGGCGCGCCTTCATGGCCACGCGTCACACCGGTGGAGAATTGCCAGGCCAGATGCAGCTTGCCGATATTGTTTTTGTTGATCTGGCTTAAACCGCTGTAGCCCAGGTTAGCATAATCCTTACGTGGACTTGCCCATTGCCGGCCATCGCTCATGATGCTCTTGAGTACATCTGCAGCCGATGCAGAGCCAGTAACCATGAGGCTAAGCAGGGCAGCCCGTAAAACAGTACGTGAACGCATATATGCAAGTATTGATATCTAGACTTCCATCAGTTTACCTGTTTGATGATAATTTACCCATTAGCCAGGACGCCCATCGGCCCTTGGTCGCCAGTAGATAGGAGCATATTTGTATACCCAGATTGCAAAAAGCAGCAGCCAGACCAAGCCTGCACATACATATAAATGACCGCGCACCGCAAATGAGAGCCATGGCAATTCTGCTGCAATGCGAATTATGGCAACAGTCTGAAAAGCGAGAAAAACACCCCAAGTCAGGCGATCTGCCTCCAGCACCTTTCCGGAATGACCTAGCGTCACCCGAGTCACCATGGCCAGCAGCATGGAGGTGAAATAGCCTATGGTGAGCGCGTGCAGTGGCGCTTTGGCAAGAACCAGCTGACCGGTAAGCATAAAACCCAGACTTTGTGCCGAGTACAGCAACATGGCAATGCCTAGCCAGGCAAAGCCTATGTGCAGCATGCCCAGTATCGGCACCGCCAGGCTGTCACGTAATCGCCAGGAGCGCGTCAGGTACAGAGCGCTTATCGCTATTGGTATGTCTACCAGCCAAGTCCACTGCTGCTGCCCGTTTAGCTCAAGTATCCCATGCAGCATGGCGCAGCTTGGAATCACTGCCAGTACCCAGTTGGGCCGGACTATCTGGTAGCCTGTAATGACATTGGCTGAGAAAAATGGAATCATGCGATGGCTGACTGCAAAGAACATAGGCAGCAGCAATATCCAGATCCCGGCCACCTTGGCAATGGCCACCAGCTGTGCTTCATTACTGGCAAATGCTGCCACCATGAGCCAGCCGACTACCAGCACCACAGAGGTAATCGCGGCATGGCGTTTGTCAGGATGCCTGGCCCGCACATAGACGCGTAACAAAGCATATAGCCCCATCCCCCAACCCGCCAAAAACAGCAGCAATGCTATTTTGAGTAATGCAATGCTGAAAATCAGCCCGACATATAGCAACAATGTCCCTGTGCTCAGTGTTAAAAATGCTGTCACGTATGCTTTGCGCTCCACTTCCTCGCCATTCATCCAGCGCGGATAGGTCGTCATCAGAAAGCCAAAAATGAAGTAGGGGAAAAAGGTGTATGTCATTAGAAAGGCATGGGCATCATTTGGGGAAATGGTCCAAGTTATCGGCGTATACAGTCCGCCGTATCGGCCAGCCAGATCAATCATCCACCAGGTCACTGTCAGTATTGACTGCATTATGCCTCCCAGAAAGAACATGCGGTGGG
>JBAZTJ010000037.1:0-5824 GCA_041662005.1 Candidatus Methylopumilus sp. | reverse complement strand
TGCTGAAGATAATGTGGTCCAGGGATTCATCGTTGGTCTCTTTTTCAATGTCGGTTACTTTGCGCGTGCTCTACTGCAAACTCATACAGATCTACCAAGTCCTCCTCGCTCACGTCAATCACCCCATCCATTTGCCCTAATGCCCATTTAAAATCCTCCTCCTTTAACGCCGCATATTGGCTATTCCTGATGAACTCGCCATGATGTGGGTGGTGGCTATGGAATAATGGATAGCGCCTACCAGGCACCAGGTTGTTGATCACCAGCGCCAGTATGACCATGATTCCCGCATTTATTGCGACCACTTCATAGCCAAACTGCCAGCCTATGCTATGTACTTCCGGCCCACCCAGTACCGCTATCATGGCGGTGGCGGCGCTGGGTGGATGCAGGCAGCGCATGTTGTGCATGGCAAATATTGAGACTGCGACTGCAGTCGCTGTGGCCAAGGCCGGATTATGTACCCACTTGGCACATGCAACGCCTATGAGTGCCGACACGATATGCCCACCGATGACCGGCCATGGCCACGACATTGGACTATGCGGCACTACGAACAGTAAAAAGGCCGATGCTCCCATGGATGCAAGCACCAACAATGTTAAAACACCGCCTGTTGTTGCAATATTAACGCTCACCACAAGCAACAGGATTGCGATAAAGGATGCAAACGCCGAAACTATTTTTTCCTGCAAACTCACCATGGCTGACTAATGCCCATGAATACGATGATCATTTTTTGAATTGACATGCTGCTTTAAACCCCGTGTTTCTAAGCCTTGCGGCCTTATGCTTTGGCCTCTACATACTGGCTAATTCATATTCTTTACAAAACGCATTAATTACGAAAAACTCCTGAGGCCACACAAATTTTCTTGGACAGCCATTAAGATATATGTAAAATATACCTTAAACATATCACAGCATTTTCTTATAATCAATATTATTAATACACCTTATATTGGGGCAATGTTATGCAATTGACTACGTTCTCCGATTACTCGATGCGAGTCATGATGTATCTGGGCCTGCGCCACGGCGAACTCAGTACGATTTCGGATATCGCACAAGCCTATGGCATTTCTGAAAACCATTTGACTAAGGTGGTTCACCACCTGGCCCAGCGCGGTTATGTGGAAACCTTACGCGGCAAGGGCGGTGGGCTGCGCCTGGTACGCGATCCGATTACCGTGAATATAGGCGCGATGGTGCGCGAATCAGAAGGCGATTCTGGCTTACTGCCTTGTGTAACGACGCAGAGCACATGCTGCATACAAGGCACTTGCAGCCTGGTAGGCATACTGCGCGAGGCACAAAACGCCTTGTATGCGGTGCTGGATAAATACACATTGGCTGACCTGTTGCGATATGAAACACCACTTGCACGTATCCTCATGGTGCCAAAGCCGATTGCATCGGTCGCACCAGATTAATTAAATCTCAGGCATTCCGTATTAACCAGCCAGCCGCCTCACTGTGGGGGGCGAATAGCTGAAAACTCTTCAGGCTCTCATCTAACAAGCACTTCAATTGCTGCCAACTCAATAGTCCAATTTTTATATGGATAGTTTTTAACCTTAAAGATATATTTAATTTGCATCTTTTATTAGGTGTATGTAATATGCATCTTTAAGAAATCGACAGAATCAATGCTGCAGGTTTCCTGAGCTTATACATTTTCCACAAGGGGTAAATACCATGCATGCGACACGCAAACTCTGGACCTGGCTAGCGGTTATCTGCGTCCTGTCCTTTTCCGTATTAGGCTGGGTCGGCACAGAAATATATGTCACCGCACCGCCCATTCCCAAACAGGTAGTGAGCCAAAATGGCGACGTGCTTTTTTCTGCGGCACAAGTCCAGCGCGGCCAGGAAGCCTGGCTGGCAGCTGGCGGGCAACAACTGGGAACTGTCTGGGGGCATGGTAGTTATGTCGCACCGGACTGGTCTGCAGACTGGCTGCACCGCGAAGCTTTAGCTGTACGTGAAGCCTGGGCGCAACGTGAGTTCGGCAAATCATTTGATCATCTGGGTATCGGTCAGCAAGGCGACCTGAGCGCACGTCTGAAGGCAGAAATGCGTGCCAACACTTATGATGCAAAAACGGGTGTAATTACCTTGTCTGCCGACCGTGCAAAATCGGTACAGCAGGTGGCACAGCATTACATCAGCCTGTTTGGTGATGACGTGTCACTCGACAAGCTGCGCGAGCAATATGCAATGAACTCAGGCTCACTGAAAAACCCGGATGACCTGCAAGCGCTGCCGGCCTTTTTCTTCTGGTCGGCCTGGGCAGCGGCAACTGACCGCCCCGGCCAAACCGATGTATCGTATACCAGCAACTGGCCGCACGATGAGTTGATAGGCAATACACCAACAGCTGGTACCGGCATCTGGTCGATTGCCAGCGTAATCCTGATGATCGCGGCCATCGCCGGCATGATTTTTTACCACTCTGCCATCAAAGATGAGGGCGACCCCACACCGCCCAAGAACGATCCACTGTTCGACCTGAAACCAACTCCATCGATGAAGGCCACCAAGAAGTACTTCTTTGTCGTGGTTGGCTTGATACTCGCGCAAATCGGCATGGGTGTCATTACTGCGCACTATGCCGTTGAAGGCCAGAGCTTTTTTGGTTTTCCATTGGCACAGATACTGCCGTTTACGGTGAGCCGCACTATCCATACCCAGTTCGCGGTATTGTGGATAGCCACCGCATGGCTGGCTACCGGTCTCTATATCGCCCCCGCCATTTCTGGCTATGAGCCTAAATTCCAGAAACTGGGAGTAGACGTATTGTTTTATGCACTACTGTTCATCGTCGTCGGCTCTACCGCATTCGGCTGGCTGGGTACCTTGCAGCATATGGGCAACGACTTCAGCTTCTGGATCGGCAATCAAGGCCTGGAATTCACCAGCATGGGCCGCATCTGGCAAGTCCTGCTATTTATCGGACTGCTGTTCTGGGTGCTGCTATTGGGTCGCGGCCTGATGCCCGCACTGAAAAAACCGTCTGAAAGCCGTGGCCTGATCGCCATGGTGTTCCTGGCTGCCATGTGTATCGGCGGGTTTTACGCTACGTCATTAACCTGGGGCCAACATACCCATTACTCCATGATAGAGTACTGGCGCTGGTGGCTGGTGCATTTGTGGGTTGAAGGCTTCTTTGAAGTATTTGCCACAGCGGTCATTGCCTTGCTGTTCACACGCCTCGGCCTGATTCGTGCCGCAACTGCCAATAGCGCCATCATCCTGGAAACCATCGTATTCCTGTTCGGCGGTATTTTGGGCACATTGCATCACTTGTACTTTACCGGCACACCAACCTTTGTGATCGCCATTGGTGCCATGTTCTCGGCGCTGGAAGTAGTGCCGCTGGCCATGATAGGGATAGAAGCTTTCCGTAACTACCAACGTTCCAAAGCCGCTCCCTGGGTGCAAGCTTACAAGTGGCCGATACTGTTCTTCATCTCAGTTGGCTTCTGGAACGTAGTAGGCGCAGGCTTACTCGGCTTCTCGATCAACACGCCGATTGCGTTGTACTACATGCAAGGCCTCAACATGACGGCAGCCCACGGCCACGCAGCACTGTTCGGGGTATATGGCATGCTAGGGATTGGATTGATGCTGTTCTGCCTGCGCGGATTATCCGACCGTGCAGTCTGGTCTGAAAAGCTGTTGAGCCCGACCTTCTGGCTGCTCAATATCGGACTAGCCATGATGGTGTTCATGTCGTTGGTACCGTCCGGCATCTACCAAGCCTGGGCCAGCATTACGCAAGGCATCTGGTTCGCACGCTCTCCTGAAATTATCCATTCCGAGCTGATGGAAACCCTGGTGTGGATGCGCGTACCGGGAGATGTGGTGTTTGCAGCAGGGTCGGTATTTCTGGCGCTGTTCGCGGCTCGCCTGTTACTGGGTAATAAATCCAAGTTGCCGAAACTGACTCCGGCAGCACAAGCACGTAAAGTCTGATCCCCAGTTCAGGGAGAAATTAGTAGCCGGGAGAAGTCGACATTAAGCACCGACTTCTCCCTTTTCAACTCCAGCATTTCTAACGAGTAAAGCCTGATGCGTTTGACCAGCCTGCTGGTTGAACTTAGTCAGGCTTTTTCTTTTGTAGCACTTATCGCAACTGCTTCACCACCTTCTTGATAGCCGGATCGTCCTCGCAGGTTGCCACGGAAAATCCCAGCGTCGTCACCAGTTTCAACATATCTCGATTACTGGCCAGCACCTCGCCCTCCATGGTTTTCAAACCCTTTTCGCGTGCCGCATCAATCAGGCTGGCCATCAGCTTATGACCTATCGCCTTGTGTTGCCATTTATCGCTAACCACCAGCGCGAATTCGCATGAAGCGCCATCAGGATTCACCGCGTAACGGCAAACGCCAACTTCGACTTCAGCACCGTCCTGCTGGGTAACAGCCAATAGCGCCATTTCGCGGTCATAGTCGATCTGGGTAAAGCGCACCAGCATGGCGGGTGACAACTCATTCATGCTATCCATGAAGCGGAAATACTTGGTTTCCTCAGACAGATCGCGCACGAAATCCTGCTCCAGCTGCGCATCTTCGGGGCGGATAGGGCGGATACTAATGGACGTGCCATCCGGCAATTGCCAGTCTTGTATCAAATGGGTAGGGTAGGGGTAAATCGCCATATGCGAGTAGCGGTCGGAGGACACCGGCACAAAATCCACCATCACGCGCGCATCTGCGGCCAGTGCACCGTGTTCGTCAAGAATCAGCGGATTGATGTCCATTTCCTTGAGCCAGGGCAGCTCGCATACCATTTCCGAAACGCGCAGCAACAGGCTTTCCAGTGCTTCCATGTGCACTGGAGGCATGTGGCGGAAATTGCCGAGCAGCTTGGAAACCCGCGTGCCGCTTATAAGTTCGCGCACCAGGAAAGTGTTCAATGGCGGCAAGGCGACAGCGCGATCGCCCATCACCTCCACTGCAATGCCGCCGGCGCCAAAGGTAATCACCGGGCCAAACACCGGGTCAGAAGTCACCCCCAGCATCAGCTCACGACCATTGGGCTTGACCACCATAGGCTGAATGGAAATACCGTCCAGGCGGGCTTCCGGACGGTGTCTTTTCACCTCGCTGAGAATTTCGCTATACGCCGCACGCACCCCGGCCGCATTCATCAGGTTGAGTTTGACTCCGCCAACATCGGACTTGTGGGTGATATCCGGCGAGTTAATTTTCATCGCCACCGGGAAACCGAACTGTTGTGCCAGCATCATCGCCTCACTGGGCGAGCGCGCCACCACAGTGCTGGCGACTGGGATATGAAAGGCCGCCAACAACGCTTTAGATTCCATCTCCGACAATGTTTTTCGGCGCTCTGCCAACACAGTCTCGATCAGCATGCGCGCGCCTTCTATATCCGGTTCGTCATAGTGCGTAAGCGGGTCAGTGGTTTGTTCCAGCAGTCGCTGGTTACGGTAAAAGGCAGTGATGTAGGAAAAGCCCTCGACTGCAGCTTCTGGCGTGCGGAAAGTGGGTATTCTGGCATGGGCGAAAGCATTACGTGCCGCACTGATCTGCACATCCCCCATCCAACAGGTGAGCAAAGGCTTGCTGGATTTCCCCGCGATATCTATCATGGCCTGAGCCACTTCAAGCGGTTGGGTCATGGCTTGTGGCGTCAATATCACCAGCACCCCATCTACTCCGGCATCGCTCATGCAGATAGTGACTGCATCGCGATAACGCTCAGCCGTGGCATCGCCAATGATGTCTACCGGGTTGTTGTGCGACCAGGTTGCCGGCAGCACCTTATTCAGTTTGTTAATAGTTTCTTTAGCAAG
>JBAZTJ010000036.1:17633-19794 GCA_041662005.1 Candidatus Methylopumilus sp. | reverse complement strand
AGCTAGCACCAGAACTCTTCCAGAGTATCGGCCGCCTCAAAGTTGCCGAGGTTAATCTGCCGATTGCTTTCCTGATCTGGCTAATGATTATCCCGATGTTGCTGAAAATCGATATGCGTGCACTCGGTGAAGTATTTGTCCATGCCAAAGGTATAGGGGTAACGCTTTTCATCAACTGGCTGGTCAAGCCATTTTCCATGGCGCTGCTGGCATGGATATTCATCCGGACGCTGTTCTCTGACTGGCTTCCCGCGGAGCAGATTGATAGCTACATCGCAGGCCTGATTCTACTTGCTGCTGCGCCCTGCACTGCCATGGTTTTTGTCTGGAGCAATTTGTGCGAGGGTGACCCGAAATTCACGCTATCACAGGTAGCTATCAACGACGCCATTATGCTGGTAGCTTTTGCGCCGATTGTAGCTTTACTGCTTGGCCTATCCAGCATCGTAGTGCCATGGAATACCCTGCTGATTTCAGTTGCATTATTTATCGTGGTGCCCGTCATCATCAGCCAGCTATGGAGAAACACATTACTTAAAAGCCGTAGCGAAAATAAACTGGAAAAAACACTGAAGCAACTGCAACCACTCTCCCTTTGCGCCCTGCTGCTGACACTGGTGCTACTCTTCGCCTTCCAGGGTAAGCAAATCCTGGCTAACCCGCTCATCATCGCACTGCTGGCTGTGCCTATACTGATACAAGTCTACTTCAACTCAATGCTAGCATACTGGCTCAACAAAAAACTCAAAGTGGCGCACTGCGTAGCTGGGCCATCTGCACTCATAGGTGCCTCCAACTTCTTTGAGCTGGCAGTAGCGACCGCGATTGCCCTGTTTGGATTCGACTCCGGCGCAGCCTTGGCCACAGTTGTAGGCGTACTGATAGAAGTACCCGTGATGTTATCTGTCGTTGCTATCGTGAATAAAAGCCGTGCGTGGTATGAAGAGGCCTGAACTTAATCAGTAGTGAGGAAAGCTATCTGCTTTAAAAAAACAAAAAGCCATCGTAATTGATGGCTTTTGTTTAATTTATTACTGGCGGAGAGGGAGGGATTCGAACCCTCGATAGAGATAACCCTATGCCACCTTTCCAGGGTGGTGACTTAAACCGCTCATCCACCTCTCCGGATAACCATTTTCAGGTTGGAGGCGGATTATATCTTAATCCGCACGCCTTACCAAATCGAAAACATGCTCTATCAGCGTTTTCCTCGCAACAGATAGGCCTTGACCTCGCCCTTGCCTTTGACAGCAATCAGGCCCCTATCCTCAAAGCTGTAATGGCTTTTCAACAACAGATAAGTGGATTCAGTCACTTGTATTTCGCCCGGCAGGCCATACTGTTCCATCCGGCTCGCTAAGTTAACGGCATCTCCCCAAAGGTCATAGCTGAACTTAGTGGTCCCTATCACCCCAGCGATCACCGGTCCGCTGTTGACACCTATGCGCATCGAAATGTTTTTACCAACATGGCTCGAAACATCGGACAGCACTTGCCTGATTTCCAGTGCCATTTCGGCAACTGCCCCGGCATGATCCGCGCGAACGCCTGGGACACCGCCTACAACCATATAGGAATCCCCTATGGTCTTGATTTTCTCAAGTCCGTACTTTTCGGCAAGCTCGTCGAACCTGGAGAATACCTGGTTCAGCAAACTCACCAGGTCTGTAGGTGCCATGCCTTCCGTGATACCGGTAAAGTCGACGAGGTCAGCGAACATAATAGTGGCAGACGAATAGCTGTCAGCTATTTTAGAGTCATCCACCTTCAGTCTTTCGACGATGGATTTGGGGAATATGTTTAACAGCAGCTTTTCAGAGCGACCCTGCTCAGCCTCTAACTCCTCCAGTACGCGTGCTTTTTGTGCCTGAAAATAACGCATGACTGCATACAGTATGCTGGCAACCCCGATCAAATTCATCAGGAAAAAGATCTCTTTGATATGCGGCGGTATCTTTAAGGCACTACCGGCAAAAACCGAATTTAACTGCCAGGAGACCGCTGCCAGCGCCAGAAACAAACCGAACCATGGCGACGACTGGCGAGCACCAAGTATCATCAGCGCGCCGACCGGGGACAATATGGCCCAAATCGCCAGGCCGCTTGATGCCTCAAACCCACCGACTACCCACTGCATAAAAAACGGCATGACCAGCAGCAT
>JBAZTJ010000036.1:5007-17623 GCA_041662005.1 Candidatus Methylopumilus sp. | reverse complement strand
GAAGTACTCAAAACGCTTTAGCCGGTAAAAGATCAGCAGGCTGGTGTAGGAAATAATAAGGTAGAAATATGGCACGGCTGCCATCAGGGCATAGCCATCCCCCAGGCTAGACAGGATATATATCCAGAAAAAACAGATGATGGTCTCGGTTAATACCAGGAAGTAAAGGATACTTCTGCCAATGATATCGGCATGCGGATCAACTGTCGCAGACATGACTCTCTTGGAGATCGTGCTGAGCGAAATAGATAGTCTGGATAATGCTTTCATTGCATAAGTCGCATATTTTATTTTTGTAGGCTACTTGGGTCTTCTAAGACATTTGTCACTATATCGCATGGTCAAGCTCATAGCTACTGAGCAAGCGACTGGAAAGTAAGTTTTACACTTGTTATAGAGCAATTCAACCTCAGCGAAATAATATATTGAATAACTGAGCGCGCGTAATTTGATGTAAAATCATGGTTGGCGGGCCTCCCCGCATTGCAAAATAGCCAACCTGGTCAGGTCCGGAAGGAAGCAGCCACAACTGTTGAAGCAAGTGCCGGGGGTTTGGCTCGCCTCTCCCGCTCTTCTCAAGTACACATTTTTCTCAATATCGGGTTTTCTGCGATTCATTCTGCACCACCCTGTGTTTTGGACTAAATGTGCGTTTTGGGCTAAAGTAAAACCCTTAATTTTATTGAGTCGCATATCTCATGAGCTATCAGGTTCTTGCCCGCAAATGGCGCCCCAAGTCGTTTGAAACACTTGTCGGTCAAGAGCATGTAGTCCGCGCACTCACCAACGCCTTAGAGCAACAGCGCCTGCATCACGCCTACCTGTTCACTGGCACTCGCGGTGTCGGCAAGACCACCATTGCTCGCATCATGGCAAAATCCCTCAACTGTGAAACCGGCATTACCGCACACCCTTGCGGCGTATGCTCCGCTTGTGTGGATATCGACAAGGGGCGCTTCATAGACATGATAGAGGTAGATGCAGCCTCCAACACTCAAGTCGACAACATGCGCGATTTGCTGGATAACGCGCAGTACGCCCCTACTGTTGGGCGCTTCAAGGTGTATATCATCGACGAAGTGCACATGCTTACGCGTAACTCATTCAATGCCATGCTCAAGACGCTGGAAGAGCCGCCTGCTCATGTAAAGTTTATTCTGGCCACTACCGATCCGCAAAAAATGCCGGTGACCGTGCTATCGCGCTGCCTGCAATTCAATCTGCGGCAAATGAGCAGCACCTCGATTACGGAACATTTACAGGAAATCCTTAAAGCAGAAAATATCCCGTGCGAATCTGTCGCCTTGCAGCTGATAGCACGTGCTGCCGCCGGCAGTATGCGCGATGCCCTGTCGCTGCTGGATCAGGCCATTGCCTATGGCGGTAACGCCGTACATGAAAAAGAAGTCCGCGCCATGCTGGGCGCAGTTGATCAAAGTTATTTGTTTGAGTTGCTGAGTGCCCTGGCCAATCAGGATGGTGCGGCGCTGATAGCGCAGGCCAAGGTCATGGAACAACGTAGCCTGTCGTTTGATACCGCGTTGAATGACTTGGCAAACCTGTTGCAACAAATTGCCGTAGCGCAAAGCGTGCCGGACAGCGTAGCTAATGACCTGCCTGAACGCATGGCACTCATGGAGATGGTGCAGAAATTAAGTGCTGAAGAAGTACAACTGTATTACCAGATTGCATTGCTGGGCCGCCGTGACTTGGGCCTGGCGCCTGATGAGTTCGCCGGCTTTACCATGAGTCTGCTGCGCATGCTGGCTTTCAGGCCAAATGACGGCAGCCCAAATAAGGCGAACATACCGGCGAAACAGCCTGCACAAGCCATGCCGGCAAGCATCAGCCCAGCCGCGCCCACAATCACCGAAAGCAAGCCTGCCGTTGCAGAAGTCACTCCTGCAATGTCAGAGTCCATATCGGTCGTGCATGCACCAGTTGCCGAACCTCCCGCCATCAACCACGAGCCTATCAGCTTCAATGGAAACTGGCGTGGCTTGGTAGACCAGCTCAAACTGGGGCTGGCACGCGCCCTGGCGCAAAATTGCGAGCTGGCTCGCTTTGATGAAAACCACATTTACCTGACAGTCTCAGAAGCGCAAAAACACTTGCTGGACCCGAATTACCAGGAAAAGCTGCGCTCAGCTATTCAGCAGCATTTTGGTCGGAAAATACAACTGAGCTTTGAGGTTGGCGGCAGCGGCAACACACCAGCCCAGCAGATCAGCCAGGAAAAGGCTGCCATACAGTCACAGGCCGTCACTGCTATCCAGGAAGATGACTTTGTGCAGGCTCTGGTGAAAGATTTTGGCGCCCAGATTATCCCCTCCAGCATTAAACCTATTCAGTAATACCAACACTTAAAAACATTACCTACAGGAGAGCAAGATCATGATGAAAGGCGGCATGGGTAACCTGATGAAACAGGCCCAGCAAATGCAGGAAAATATGAAGCGCGCCCAGGAAGAGCTGGCCAATGTCGATGTCGAAGGCGTAGCAAGCAATGGTCTGGTGAAAATAGTCATGTCCTGTCGCAACGAAGTAAAGCGTGTCAGCATTGACGACAGCGCAATGGATGACAAGGAAACGCTTGAAGACCTGATAGTCATCGCAATGAAAGACGCCGTACAAAAGGCAGAGGCTACCTCGGCAGCACGCATGGGCAGCTTTATGCCTGCCGGCATGAAACTGCCATTCTGAACTGAATGCGCAATCCCCCAGCTCTTGAACAACTGGTAGAAGCTTTGCGCTGCCTGCCAGGCGTAGGCCCGAAATCAGCATTACGCATGGCATACCATCTGCTGCAGCGTGACCGCAAAGGGGCTAATACACTGGCATTATCGCTGGATAATGCATTGCAGGTAGTCGGTCATTGCCAGCTATGTAACACCTTCAGCGAGCAGCCGGTATGCCCGCTTTGCGCATCCGGTAACCGCGATGGCTCTTTGCTGTGCGTAGTCGAAATGCCGACGGACTTGATGATGCTGGAGCAAACCCATGCATTTCAGGGCATGTACTTCGTGCTGATGGGCAGGCTCTCCCCGCTGGATGGCGTCGGCCCTAAAGAGATACATCTGGATAAGCTGCTGAAACGGGCTCAGGATGGCGTAGTAAAAGAAGTGATATTGGCCACCAACTACACCGTGGAAGGTGAAGCAACTGCCCATTATGTCAGCGAGTTATTGCGCGCACGCGGCTTGCAGGTGAGTCGAATTGCGCGCGGGTTGCCTATGGGCGGCGAGATTGAGCATGTTGATAGCGGCACCCTCGCCCAAGCCATGATGGAACGCCGGAGTGTCAGCTAATTCAACCCTGTCGTCCCGCCTGAAACAATGGGGCTGCCGCCTTGGCTGGCATCACTGGGCTATCGAAACCCGCGGCATTCAAGTCAAGGGAACTATTTACCCAGTGCGGTTCAGAACCTGCAGTCGTTGCGGACTGATGCAAAGAGAAGTCTTTAATGAAGATGATCAGTCAGCAACCTGGATAGAGGAGCAGCCGTAGTACCAACATCGTACACATTGCCACAAAAAAATCTGTGCCAATAAAAAAGCCCGCTCAACTTACGTTTGCGGGCTTTTTGTTTTGTGCGTTTAGCGCACTAATGCACATTAGATGTGCTTGATGCTTAGCTGTGTTTGTAGTGCTTACGCAGTGGCTTAACCACTTCCCAATTGGTTTTCAGGCCTTTAGGGAACACCACGAAATCACCAGCAACAATCACTACCTTCTCGCCGCCTTGTGGTGTTACATGAATTTCACCTTCCAGCACATAAGCACTTTCGGTCATGCCGAAATCCAATGGAAACTTTGAAACTTCCTTTTCCCAGATAGACCAGGTGGAAACGCCCAATTGCTTTAACTTTTCTTCAGACGGGTTATGTTCTACGGTGATTTGGCTCATTGCTTGATCCTTTAATTGATGGTTTTAAACTGAAACTTGCATGTAAGCGGTTGATTTTCAGCCGCTTAAAGAATTTGGCGGAAGCGGTGAGATTCGAACTCACGAAGGGCTCGCACCCTCGCTAGTTTTCAAGACTAGTGCCTTCAACCACTCGGCCACACTTCCAAGGGCGGCATTCTAACACAACATTTCAGTCATCCGCTATTTCCATGTCAGGAAAAAGCACATCCGTGTAGCCGAATTGCGTAAGGTCTTGAATTCTCATGGGATACAAAATACCGTCTAAGTGATCACATTCATGCTGAACCACTCTCGCATGGAAACCGCTCACCATGCGGTCTATAGGCTTACCAAACTGATCAAAACCGGTATAGTGCAAGCGCGTATAACGCGGTACCACGCCACGCATGCCGGGCACCGACAGGCAGCCTTCCCAGCCGTCTTCCACACCATCGCCCAGCGGCTGGAGTACGGGGTTAATCAGCACGGTATAAGGCACCTGCTCGGCGTCAGGATAGCGCGGGTTCTCCCCCACCCCAAAAATCACCACGCGCTTACTTACCCCGATTTGCGGCGCAGCGATGCCTGCGCCATTCATGTGGCGCATGGTGTCTTCCATGTCCCGAATCAAGGCATGTAGCTCAGGAGTGTCAAACTTCTCAATTGGCGTAGCCACCTGTAGTAAAACAGGTTCGCCCATACGTAAGACCGGCCTAGTTGCCATGTAATATCACCACCTTTTCTAACAAATCTCGTACCCGCTGCATGGTTGTGTTCAGCACCGTGCCGATTTCATCATAACTGATGCTATGCAGGCTTTTTCCGCGCCCAGCCGCATGGTTGGCTACCGGGCAAAGTGCCGCATAGCTGATTTCCAGTTCACGCGCCAATGCCGCTTCCGGCATCCCTGTCATTCCGACCATATCGGCGCCATCTCGTTCCAGCCGATTTATTTCCGCAGCCGTTTCCAGCCTTGGGCCCTGCACCGCAGCATAAACACCACCATCGTGCAGCGCCTCACCAACTTCGCTCGCAGCCTGCAAACATAAGGCTCGCAGCTTCGGGCAATAAGGTTCGGTGAAATCGATATGCTTCACCGGTTGTATCGAGTCTTTGTTTTCACCATCAAAATAGGTGTTTTTGCGACCATAGGTGTAATCGACTATCTGATCCGGCAAAGCGACTTTGCCGGGACCAAGGTCGTTATGTATGCCGCCCACTGTGGCGACAGCCACAATATTACGCACGCCTTCAGAATGTAGCGCCCATAGATTGGCGCGGTAATTGATATTATGCGGCGGTATGGTATGTCCATTGCCATGCCTGGGCAGAAAAACTACCACCTTACCGCCCACTTCCCCAATCGTCAGCGGCCCTGAAGGTTCGCCATAAGGGGTGCGTATGATCTGGCGCCTGATAATCTGCAGGTTAGCAAATTGCGTTAACCCCGTGCCACCAATAATGCCTAACATAGATTCCCCAGCATTACATTTCCTTTAATTTATAATAGCGAAATTGTAACGCAAAACGGCCGGGCTTTCGGCGAGCGCTTTGCACTTAGCGGGCCCAGTGCATTTTATGGCATACTTGAGCCTCATGAATACAACCTCAAATCAAGCTGTGACGCAGGCAAGTCTTGACCATGCGCAATCC
Organism: Candidatus Methylopumilus sp.; assembly: GCA_041662005.1. Taxonomy (GTDB): domain Bacteria; phylum Pseudomonadota; class Gammaproteobacteria; order Burkholderiales; family Methylophilaceae; genus DATHXC01. Next base: position 12,063 of record JBAZTJ010000036.1, on the reverse strand, counting down.
CATTATGAAAATTTCCCGGTTGCTTCCATCATGCTACCGAAACGATTGCGCGAGCCTATTGGATTGATCTACTCTTTTGCCCGGCAGGCCGATGACTTTGCCGACGAGGGTGACCTGACACCAGACCAGCGCTTAGCGCTACTTGATGGCTTTCGGCAGGAACTAGACCTGATTGGCGCCAGCCAGGCACCAAAAACTGATTTCTTTATTACCCTGCAGACCATGATTGCCGAGCGACAACTGCCGCTGGAGCCTTTTTATGACTTGCTGGATGCATTCAGCCAGGATGTGGTCAAGACGCGTTATGAGAACTTTGGCGAGGTGATTGATTATTGCAGGCGCTCCGCCAATCCGGTAGGGCGGCTGCTACTGCATTTATATGGCAAGGCCACACCGCATAACATCGGCCTGTCAGACGCAATCTGCTCATCATTGCAAATCATCAACTTTCTGCAGGATGTTGCAATTGATTACCGCAAGAACCGCATTTATTTTCCACTGGATGAAATGCGTAAGTACAAAATCGATGAACAGCAAATAGCCAGCGGCGATACAACAGGGACATGGAGCCTTTTTATGGAGTTTAACATCCACAGGGCGCGGCGTTTGCTGCAATCCGGCGCACCGCTCGGCCTGGTGCTTAAGGGCCGCATTGGCATTGAAATGCGCACCATTATTGCCGGCGGGGAATGCATTCTGAAAAAACTTCACAAGTCGCGCGGTGACATGTTCAACCAGCGCCCTGTCTTGAAAAAGTCAGATTGGGCCTATATGCTTTATCGTGCACTGGTCGCCAAGTAAGTCTGATTTTTACCACCCGCTTTCAAATCAAAAGTAAACCATGACGCCACAACAATATTGCCAGGAAAAAGCCGCTGCCAGTGGTTCCAGTTTTTATTACAGCTTCCTGTTTTTGCCCAAGCCTCGGCGTGAGGCCATCACGGCCTTGTATGCCTTCTGCCGGGAAGTCGATGACATTGCCGACGAGTGTCACGAACTGGATATTGCCCGCACCAAGCTTGCCTGGTGGCGTGCCGAAATCAGCAACCTTTACCAAGGCAATCCGCAACACCCTGTGACCAAGGCGCTGGCTGCGCCGGTAAAAGCCTACAATCTGAGTGAAGAACATTTCCTTGAGATTATCGATGGCATGGAGATGGATCTTGACCAGAACCGCTACCTGGATTTCAAGCAGCTCCAGCTTTATTGTTATCGTGTGGCCAGTGTGGTGGGCATATTGTCCGTTTCCATCTTCGGCTTCGCCAATCGCAACACCCTCAAATACGCGCATGACCTTGGCCTGGCCTTCCAACTGACCAATATCATCCGTGATATTGGTGAAGATGCGCGCCGCGATCGTATCTATTTGCCACTGGATGAGCTGGAAAAATTCGGCGTCACCGAGACCGATATCATTCATGGCCACGAATCGGAAAAAGTACAGCAGCTACTGGATTTCCAGATCGAACGGGCAGAAACCTATTATGACCGCGCTCTCAGCGAGTTACCTGCGGAAGATCGCAGGTCTCAGCGCACAGGACTTATCATGGCAGCCATCTACCGCACACTGCTGCGCGAAATCAAGGCTGATGGCGCGCAAAAAGTGCTAAATGCACGTACTTCGCTCACTCCCATAAGAAAACTCTGGCTGGCATGGACAACATGGGTGCGCAACTAGAAACACATGTTGCAGTCATCGGTGGAGGTTGTGCTGGGCTGGCTGCCGCGGCTGCACTGGCTGAACAAGACATAGCGGTTACGTTGTTTGAAGCTAGCCCGCAACTCGGTGGACGCGCACGTGCAGTGAGCTGGAAAGGTTTGCAGCTGGATAACGGCCAGCATATTCTGCTCGGGGCCTATAACGAGACCTTGCGACTACTCAGGCTCGCAGGGATGAATGAGCATGCTGCCTTACTGCGTTTACCGCTGCAGCTTTCCATGCATGGCGAATTTGAACTTACTGCCTGCCGCTGGCTGCCAGCGCCTCTGCACATACTGGCTGGACTGCTTACGGCTAAAGGCCTGTCATGGACTGAGCGCCTTGCTGCAATACGCTTCATGGCATGGCTACGCCTCATCAATTTCACCCTGCCCCAGGATCAGCCACTATTCCTGCTGCTTGCGCGTAAAACCCAACCGGCAAGACTGATTAGCCTGCTATGGGAACCACTTTGCCTTGCCGCCCTGAATACACCACTGCAAACAGCCAGTGCCCAGGTGTTCCTGAATGTACTTCGCGACAGCTTTGCCCAAGCTAAAACTGACAGCGATATGCTGCTACCACGGCAAGACCTTTCAACCTTCATGGCAGAACCGCTGGCTACCTATATACAGCAAAAAGGCGGCAGCATTCACAGGCACATGCCGGTGACAAATCTGCAGCAATCAGAAACTGGCTTCCACTTGGAAACTGAAAGTGGAGTCACAGAGTTCAGTCATGCGATACTGGCGGTCTCCCCTTTCCGTCTGGCTAGCATTTGTAGCCAGTTGCCAGCCCTGTCAGAGCCGACCGGCATGGCAGAAAAGCTGGACTATCAACCTATTTACACCGTCTACCTGCAGTATCCAGCGCAGGTTAAACTCCCCTTACCCATGACAGGATTGACCGGCGGCCTGAGTCAATGGGTCTTCGACCGAGGTGCGTTATACAGCCAGCATGGCCTGTTGGCAGTAGTCATCAGTGCAGAGGGTGCGCACCAGCAACTCACCCAGGAAGCGCTGGCGATTAAAGTGGGCAAGGAACTTTCGCAACATTTTCCCCACTTACCTCAACCGCTGTGGCATAAAGTCATCGCCGAAAAACGCGCTACTTTTTCCTGCAAGGCTAAACTTGCCCGGCCAAGCCAGGTTACCGTCATAAAAAACTTATACCTGGCGGGTGACTATACCGCTGGAGATTACCCTGCCACCATTGAGGGCGCAGTGCGTAGCGGCGTACAATGCGCCACCGCAATTGCAAACCAGCTTTGATAACAGCACTGATAGATTTTTAACCACTTTATGAAAGTAAAACAATGCCCGCAAACGTAAGCGACTTCCTCATCCACTGGGCCATCATGAGCCTGTCTCTATGGGTGGCCAGCTACCTGTTCAGTGGCCTGAAGTTCGAATCTCGGTCCTCCCTGCTGGTATCCGCGCTGGTACTGGGCTTCGTCAATGCTGTGCTGCGGCCTGTGCTATTTTTCCTGACGCTTCCTATCACGCTGCTGACCTTGGGATTTTTTGCCCTGGCTCTAAACGCGCTGATGATTATGTTAGTAGCCAAGCTGGTCAAGGGCTTCAAGCTTTCCGGCTTCTGGACGGCTTTTTTCGTCAGCATTTTTATCGCCGTCTTCAGCTTCTTCATTGAGTTGTTCCTGCCCAGTCAAGGCGTGGCCATCATTCAGAATACCGCGAATACCATTTCCATCTAAACAGACTCAAAGAAGCAATCATGAAGAACTACCAGGCACCACCACAACACCTTAAAGACCGTGTCATCCTTGTGACCGGCGCAGGCCAGGGTATAGGCAGGGGTGCCGCCCTGGCATTTGCTGCCCAGGGCGCAACTGTCATATTAGTGGGACGCAAGGTTGAGAAGCTGGAAACGGTCTACGATGAAGTGCTAGCTTTAGCTTACCCTGAACCACTCATATTCCTGCTGGATCTGGAGAAGGCCAGCGAGAGCGATATGAATGCCATGGCGGAAGGTATCTATAAGCAGCTGGGACGCCTGGATGGAATTTTGCACAACGCTACCCACTTCGACAATCTGAGCCCTCTGCAAATCCAGACTATAGAACAATTTGAGCGCATGCTGCGCGTGAATGTCACCTCCCCATTTGCCCTCACCAAAGCCTGCATGCCATTGCTGGAGCGCGCCGAAGATGCCTCCATCGTGTTTACCTCAACCAGTGCAGCGCAAGCTCCTGCCGCTTATTGGGGTGCGCATGCCGTCAGCAAGGCCGCTGCCGACCACTTGGTCAAGAGCTGGGCATTGGAGCTGGAGAAGTCACCGCATATCCGCATCAACAGCGTTGTTCCAGGCCCGGTACAAAGCCCACAACGTAAAAAGACCCACCCTGGTGAGGTACATACCAACTTGCCTGATGTTGCCAGCATCCTGCCCACTTACTTGTACTTAATGGGCGCTGACAGCAAGCACGTGAGCGGCGCGATGCTGGATGGTAAAACTTGCGATGTGCTGCCGGGTGCAACCAGCTAATCGGTAAATCGACGGCTTAGCGCTTGCGGTGTTGGATAGCGCTGCCAATGCGCAGGGATATTACCGATAGTAGTATCCAGATATCCCCAGGTTACCAGCGCAAACTCAAGCGCATTGTCATCCGCAGCAACGCCATCTTCGTACCTGTCACCAATATAAATCGCTGAGGCAGCCGCAATACCCTCCTCTGCCAGGATACGCGTAATCATCTGCTTTTTATTGGCCACGGCAGGGATGTAATAATCCAGCGCGAATACTTTAGGGAAGTATTTCTGCCAGCCCAAATGCTGCATGATTTTCAAGGTTGGATAAAGCCGCTTGTTAGTCGCGATATATAGCTTAGCATCTGTGGCTGCAATGGTTTCCAGCATATCAACCACATTCGGGAACACGCTAGCCTGCTTGCATCCTGCATCATCATAATGCGCTTTGAATGCCTGAGCCAGCGCCTGCAACGTCGACTGATCCTGTGATCCAGCTAATATGGCAAGGGTTTGCATCAGTGGAGGACCTATCAGTTCCGGAGAAAAAGCACATTGCGGTTCCAGTCCCAGTACTTCAAAAGCCTGCTTAAAACTTGCCAATATGCTGCCGGATGAATCTATCAGCGTGCCATCAAGATCAAAAATGACATGGGATACCATGGATTACAGTTCGCGAACTTTGTTAAGCGCTTGCTCCAAGCGCTCAACCGCAAATACCTGCATGCCTTTGATGGCCTGCTTGGGGGCATTGGCCTTGGGCACGATAGCGTGGGTAAAACCCAGCTTTGCTGCCTCCTTCAAACGCTCTTGTCCACGTTGAACCGGGCGCACTTCTCCAGCCAGACCAACCTCACCAAACACGATAAGATTATTATTTAATGCCTTGTTTTTTAATGAAGATACTATTGCCAGCAATACCGCCAAATCCACTGCTGGCTCACTAATTTTCACCCCGCCCACCGCATTCACAAACACGTCCTGGTCAAAACAGGCAACACCGGCATGACGGTGCAATACTGCCAGCAACATGGCCAGGCGATTCTGCTCCAGCCCGACGCAGAGGCGTTTAGGGTTAGGTGCATGCGCTTCATCCACCAGTGCCTGCACCTCGACCAGCAAAGGTCGCGTACCCTCCTGGGTCACGGTAATACAGGAACCTGGCACCTCTTCCGCATGGTGTGATAAAAACAGAGCTGACGGGTTGCTGACTTCACGCAGCCCTTTTTCTGTCATGGCAAACACACCCAGTTCATTGACTGCGCCAAAACGATTCTTGAAAGCACGTATCAGGCGGAAACTGGAGTTGGGGTCGCCTTCAAAATAGAGTACCGTATCCACGATATGCTCAAGCACACGCGGGCCTGCCAGCGAGCCTTCTTTAGTGACATGGCCAACCAGTATCACGCTGATGCCCAACTGCTTGGCAGCCCGTGTCAGCTGTGCCGAGCACTCACGCACTTGCGCCACCGAACCCGGTGCAGATTGCAGGGCTTCGGAGTAGACCGTTTGTATGGAATCGATGACCGCCACATCCGGTTTGTGCGTCTGCAAAGTGGAAATGATTTTTTCCAGGTTGATCTCTGCCAGCAACGCCAGTGGCGAGGCATCAAGCCCCAGTCGCCGCGCACGCATGGCGATTTGCTGGGCAGATTCTTCACCGCTGATATAGAGCGTCTTGCTGCGGTTGCCGAGATGGCATAAGGTCTGCAACAGCAGTGTGGATTTGCCGATGCCTGGGTCACCGCCTATCAGTACTACCCCACCAGGTACTAAACCGCCGCCCAACACGCGATCGAATTCGGCAATGCCAGTGGCCTGGCGTGGCACCTCTGCCGCCTCAACGTCTTTGAGGTTCTGGATGACACTGGCTTGCGCCAATGGTGCAAAGCGATTAGCACTAGGAGCTTCGGCGATGGTTTCCACCAGGGTGTTCCAGGCAAAACAGCTAGGGCACTGCCCTTGCCATTTGGGCGACTGGCCACCGCATTCGGTGCAGGTATAAATCGTTTTGGCTTTGGCCATTATTCAACCACCTTGAAAGGGACTCTCGGTGCTACTGCGCACAAAAGCTCATAACCTACCGTGCCTGAGGCCTCGGCAACAGCATCCACAGGCACCTGAGCGCCCCATAACTCGACCGGGCTGCCGATATTGGCTTCCGGAATATTTGTGATGTCGGCGAACAGCATGTCCATGGAAACTCGCCCCAAGGTTTTAGTTAGTTTGCCAGCCACCGCTATAGGCGCGCCGTGCTGACTTTCATCCGCAGGATATTGGCCCGCGTGCCGCGGATAGCCATCGGCATAACCACAGGCAACGATAGCCACGCGCGTTGTATGCGTCGCAGTAAAGCGCTTGCCATAACCCACGCTTTCGCCTGGCTGCAAGGTCTGCACGCCAATGACTTCACTGGTGAGCTGCATGACAGGCTTCAGGCCAAGACTTGCGGCAGTTTGTCCGGCCATTGGTGTAGCACCATACAATAGGATGCCAGGGCGTACCCAGTCGCTATGGCTTTCGGGGTAACGTAACAACGCCGCAGAATTGGCAAGGGATGACGCATAGCCCATGCCTTGCGTAGCCTGCTTGAACAAAGCGAGCGGAGCTGTGATGCCCTCGTCTTCATCTGCCGTGGCAAAGTGCGTCATCATGGTGATGTTAGCCACATTCCGGCTTTGCTGCAGCCTAGCAAGTGCTGAAGAGTAGGCCTGCGACGTAAACCCCAGGCGGTTCATGCCGGTATTCATTTTCGCGAACACGGACAATGGCTGTGCCAACTTTTGCTGCTCCAGCATGCTGATTTGTTGCTCACAATGTATCACTGGGCTGATTTTAAGTTGTGAGACTATTGCCAGCTCACTGGCAGCA
>JBAZTJ010000036.1:0-4987 GCA_041662005.1 Candidatus Methylopumilus sp. | reverse complement strand
CGCGCAAGGCAACCGCCTCGCTTAGCCCCAACACGGCAAAACCATGTGCTTCATGCAGGCCAGCGGCCACCCGCAACACGCCATGACCATAGCCATTGGCCTTGATTACCGCCATGACCTTGGAGTGCGGCGCAGCGGATTGCGCCACGTGCAGATTATGCCGGAGGGCATCAAGATGGATGGTGGCGAGTATGGGGCGCATAGAATTTATTTGAGTGAAGTCAGTCAGTACAGGACAAAAAGCTTAATACGCATCCGCAGAATAGCCACCACCGGCGAAATTCTCAAAGCGAGTATGCTCACCCAGGAAGGTCAGGCGTACACGGCCAATCGGGCCGTTACGCTGTTTGGCGATGATGATTTCAGCTGTGCCTTTATCTGCGGTATCCGGGTTATACACTTCGTCACGATAGATAAACAGTATCAAGTCGGCATCCTGCTCAATCGCGCCAGACTCGCGCAAGTCGGACATTACGGGACGCTTGTCCGGACGTTGCTCCACGCTTCGATTGAGCTGGGAAAGCGCCACCACAGGCACATCCAGCTCCTTAGCCAGAGATTTAAGCGAACGGGATATTTCAGATATCTCGGTGGCACGGTTTTCACTCTGACGTCCTGATGCGCCAGACATCAATTGCAGGTAATCCACCACAATCAGGCCCAGCTTGCCGCACTGGCGATGCAAGCGACGTGCCCTGGCACGTACGTCGAACGAACTCAGACCAGCCCCCTCGTCGATAAAAATAGGCGCATCATTGAGCTTGCCCAGCGCGGTGGTGAGGCGTACCCAGTCTTCGTCTTCCAGATTACCATTACGCATACGATGCTGATCCAGACGCCCTACCGAACCTATCATCCGGGTGGCGAGCTGGGTTGCGCCCATTTCCATGGAAAACACGGCAACCGGCAGCTTGGTATCCAAGGCAATGTTTTCTGCAATATTGAGTGAGAATGCCGTTTTACCCATGGATGGCCGGCCAGCCACAATAATCAGGTCGCCCGGCTGGAAACCCGATGTACGCTCGTCCAGATCGCTGAAACCAGTCGGTACGCCAGTGACATCGCCCTGGTTTTCGCGTTGATACAAATAATCGATACGATCCGCCACTTGCGGTAACAATACCTTGATATCGATAAAGCCTTCAGAGCTGCGCTTGCCGCCTTCCGCTATCTGAAAAATCTTGGCTTCGGCTTCATCCAGCAACTGCTGTGCATCGCGCCCCTGGGGGTTGTATGCGCTTTCTGCAATACCGGAACCCACTTCTACCAGCTTGCGCATCACCGACCGCTCACGCACAATCTCGGCATAACGCCTGATATTGGCGGCAGTCGGCGTGTTCTGGGCAAGCGCTCCCAGATAAGCAATGCCACCTACACTGGATAGCTCAGCCGAGTTTTCCAGCGATTCAGCTACCGTCACAATATCTGCCGGTTTGTTTTGCTCTATCAGTTTGCTGATGTGCTGGTATATCAGGCGATGATCGTGTCGATAAAAATCGACAGAGCCGAGGATATCGGCGATCTTATCGAGCGCCTCATTTTCAAGTAACAGCCCGCCGAGTACGGATTGCTCTGCCTCTACTGAATGGGGGGGAAGTTTTAATGATTCTAGTGTGTCGTCAGCCATGCCTCATTATAGCTTAACCAATTTTTGCTTCGCTTTACTGCAATAAAAATTTCCGGTGATATATCTAAAATGATTGCCCAAGCCTGAGCTTATGCAGTCGGCATTAAACCAAATCATCATTTGCTTATGGCAAAAATGTCGCTACTATCATCCCCTTGCAGCCTTCGAACAGGGTCATCGATGTCACAAAACCCCACGCAAAACCTAACACAGCGCTTCGAGTCAGTCAGGCAGCGCACTCTTGAGCTATCCAAGCCGCTATCAGAAGCCGATATGACCATCCAGGCAGCAGATTTCGCCAGCCCCGGCAAATGGCATCTGGCCCATACCACCTGGTTTTTTGAAGAGTTCTTGTTGAAACAGCCGGGTGTAAATCCACCAGCACAGCCATGGCCGCATTCCGAGGCTTACCGCTTCCTGTTTAACTCGTATTACGAAAGCATAGGTAACCGGCAATCCCAGGCCAAGCGCGGGTTGATTACCAGGCCCGACCTTGCTGAAGTATTGTCATATCGTCAGGCAATCAACCAGTCGGTGATCAATGTATTGAATCACGGCATTAGTGCAGAACAGGCTGGCATCATCGAAATAGGTTTGCAGCATGAACAGCAGCACCAGGAGCTATTCCTGACGGATATTCTTTACAATCTGGCGCAAAATCCCTTGCTACCGGCCTATCAGATAAAAACTGAAACCCCACAGAGTCATTCTGCAAACAAACAACCCGGCATGGTGTCTTTTACAGGGGGACTAGTGCTGACAGGCCATGATGGCCACGGGTTCGGTTTTGATAATGAATTCCCGCAGCACAAGGTTTATCTTGAACCATTTCGGCTATCAAACACTCTAGTCACTAACGGCGACTGGATAGCCTTCATAGAAGACGGCGGCTATAGCAACCCGTTGTTATGGCTATCCGACGGCTGGAAAACCGTACAAGCAGAGGGCTGGCAGATGCCACTTTACTGGCAGTGTTCCGGTAACTATCGATGTTTGACAATGGCTGGCCAGCAGCTCGTCGACATTCATGCCCCTGTGTGCCATATCAGCTACTTCGAGGCGGATGCCTATGCCAGATGGGCAGCTAAAAGATTGCCGACAGAAGCTGAGTGGGAGTTGGCGGCGCAACAGCAATCGGTAACAGGTAACTTTGCTGATAGTGGTCAATATTCGCCTGCCCCCATCGGAGAGCAAGACCACGGGCCGCTTTATCAGTTATTCGGCGATGTATGGGAGTGGACCGCAAGCCCTTATATGGCTTACACAGGCTTTAAAACCAAGCCCGGTGCAGTGGGTGAGTACAACGGGAAATTCATGAATGGCCAGTATGTGCTGCGCGGTGGATCCTGTGTAACACCAGCGAGCCACATACGTGCCAGCTACCGTAATTTCTTCTACCCACATCAGCGCTGGCAATTTTCCGGATTAAGGCTGGCAGACGATGGTGGCTAGGCCTCTTATTAACCAACAATACAAATTAAGCAAAATATGAACATCAGCCTGCAAAAAACCTATCCATCAGCAATATCCTCACCATTCGCGATGGACCTTATCGCTGGCCTCTCCAGCACTCCAAAGTCGCTGCCTTGCAAATGGTTTTATGATGAGGCTGGCTCGCTATTGTTTGAGGCCATCACAAAAACTACCGAGTACTACCCTACCAGAGTAGAAACCAGGCTTCTGGAAAGTTTAGTGGATGAAGTTGTCGAGCTGATTCCAGACCTGGCTGTTGTCATTGAGCCGGGCAGCGGGTCCAGTTTAAAAACACGGATATTGCTGGCATCCCAACCCAGGCTGCAAACCTATATGCCGATCGACATCTCCGAAACTTTCTTGCTGGAAACCGCTCATCAGCTGCGACGTGATTTCCCACAACTGGCCATCAAGCCTCTGGTTGCCGACTTTACCGCTGACTTGCATCCACTGGCACTGGATGCGCAATCTCAACGCATGGTATTTTTTCCTGGGTCTACCATTGGTAACTTTGCCCCCGTTGAAGCCCAGCAGTTATTGCGCAATATTCACCATTGGGCCGGCAAAAACGCCTGGCTGATGATGGGCGTGGACATGACACAGGATGCAGGCAAGCTGCTGGCCGCCTACAACGATGCAGAGGGCATTACCGCGCGCTTCAACAGGAATATCCTGGTACGGGCAAACCGCGAACTGGAGGCTAACTTTGACATAGAGGCGTTTGAGCACAGAACGATAGTCAACCAAGTCGAGCATCGCGTAGAAATGCACCTGGTGAGCAGACAGATGCAGGCTGTGGAGTTACAAGGCCACACTTTCCATTTTGAGCCTGGCGAAAGCATACACACCGAGAACTGCTACAAATACACTCAACTCGATTTTGAAGCTATTGCTCGCGACTGTGGCTGGGAAAAGTTACAGCTGTGGCAGGATAATGTTGAGTCGAGCTTCGGGGTGTTTCTATTTAAAGCTATTAACTAGCCGAACTGGCGACAGGTCTAGATTACTGACACACCCTTCCAGAACGCCACATATCCTTTGATATTAGCGGCTTCCGGTTTAGGATCAGCGTAATACCAGGCTGCATTCTCATTCACTTTACCGTCGACGACAATGTCCAGGTAACTGGCAGCACCTTTCCACGGACATAAGCTGGTATGGCTGCTTTCACGAAAAAACTCAGGGTTAAGTGCACTATGCGGAAAATACACATTGCCCTCTACCGTTTCAAAGGTCGCACTTTCGGCAATTGTTTTACCATTCCAGTGGGCTGTTGGCATATCGATTCCTCCACATTTTTTTGAGTACTTCTTTTGGTCGTACTACTAGAGCGTACTAAGTGCCTGTTGCAGATCCGCTATCAGGTCTTGCTGTTCCTCCATGCCGATATAAAACCGCACCAAGCTACCTTTGTATGAATAGCCAGCCCGCATTTGGTTCAATGCATAGGGCACCACCAGGCTGACACTACCTCCCCAGCTATAGCCAATATGGAAAAGCTGTAGGCTCTCCACAAAAGCGTCAACCTGCGGCTGGGAGACTTCCGCCTTGAACACCACTGAAAACAGGCTGGCTGCACCAGTGAAGTCACGACGCCAGATATCGTGCCCAGGAGCGCTAGGCAAAGCGGGATGCAGTACCTGCGCAATAGCTGGCTGCTGACTCAGCCATTGTGCAACCTGCCTGCCCACCACATCCTGGGCCTGATATCGCAACTTGTAATGCGGCAGGCTGCGTAGCACGATGTTGCAGTCTTCCGGGCTGACACCCATGCCCAGTCGCACATGCACATCCAGTAACTTGTCATTCAGTTGCTGATCCCTAGTCACGATAGAGCCCATCATCACATCGCTGCCGCCAGACTGGTATTTGGTGAGCGCCTGTATC
>JBAZTJ010000035.1:0-20113 GCA_041662005.1 Candidatus Methylopumilus sp. | reverse complement strand
TTGCAGCATGGTGAGGGTAGAGCCCAGGCCCAGATAACCCATGCCGTGACGGCGTTTACGGGCGATTTCCTGACGCTGCTGTTCCAGTGGCAGGCCGTTGATCTCAACCACGTTATCCAGCATGCGGGTGAAGGTGCCGACCACTTCGCTGTACTCATCCCAGTCGAAATAGGCTTTTTCGGTAAATGGGTGGCGCACGAAAGTAGTCAGGTTGACCGAGCCCAGCAGGCATGCGCCGTATGGCGGCAATGGCTGCTCGCCGCATGGGTTGGTGGCGCGGATGTTTTCGCAGAACCAGTTGTTGTTCATCTCGTTAACGCGGTCGATCAGGATAAAGCCCGGCTCGGCGAAATCGTAGGTGGAAGACATGATGACATCCCACAAACGGCGTGCCTTGATGGTCTTGTAAACGCGGCAGGCAGTCTTGCCGTCGGATTCGCGGGTCAGGTATTTGCCCTTGATCGGCCATTCGCGCCATACCACCTGGGTCTCATCCAGCAATTGCAGGTTGTCGGCCGCGGCTTCTTTTGAGGTAACAGGGAAAGCCAGTTTCCATTCGGCTTCCGCTTTTACCGCTTCCATGAATTCTTTGGTGATCAGGCATGACAGGTTGAACTGGCGCAGACGGCCGGCTTCACGTTTGGCCTTGATGAAGTCGATCACGTCAGGATGCGAGATATCGAAAGTCGCCATTTGTGCGCCACGACGGCCACCGGCAGAAGACACGGTAAAGCACATCTTGTCGTAGATATCCATGAATGACAGCGGGCCGCTGGTGTAAGCACCGGCGCCGGCCACAAAGGCACCCTTGGGGCGCAGGGTGGAGAATTCATAGCCAATACCGCAACCGGCTTTGAGGGTCAGGCCGGCTTCGTGTACTTTTTGCAGGATGCCGTCCATGCTGTCTTCAACAATGCCGGAAACCGTGCAGTTGATGGTGCTGGTGGCCGGTTTGTGCTCAAGCGCACCGGCATTGGAGGTTATACGGCCGGCGGGGATAGCACCGCGGCGTAAAGCCCACAGGAATTTCTCATACCACAGGCTGCGTTTGGCATCGTTTTCTTCAACATCGGCCAGGGCACGCGCAACACGCTTGTAGGTGTCGTCTATGGTTTCATCGATATGCTTACCCTGCTTAGTCTTCAGACGGTACTTTTTATCCCAGATATCTACTGAAACTGATTGCATGGGAACCTCTTGCGTTGCCTCATCTGAAGATTGGACTACTTTAAGCATGGGTTAGATCCTTCCTTATTGAACTGGCCTAGTTTTAACTGACTATTGTGGCCTGATTTTATTGTTAGCTGATTAGTGCAAAAAACTGTCTTAACCACAATATCTTGTGACTGGTTGCAAAATTATGTCATTTTGTAGGGCTGGTCAAGCATTTTTTTTGGTGCAGGCATGGTCTTTTTAGGCACGATTTTAGGGCATGGCGGCTAAGCGGTATGCAGGCGTGGGCTGACGGCAAGGTGAGTCATTACTAACCGGAAAATAAATAATTCCTTGGACAAAACTGAGCGTTTGAGGCATGGCGTTTTATCAGGAAAGCTTTAGCTGTCTTACAGGAAATCCCAAGGTTTTATGTAAGAGTCATCGATAGTGAAACGCATCGTGTTTTTGCGATCAATCACGAGTCTGATAAAAAGCGTGAAGACTGTGAGAAAATCTCGACATGTCACGATTCTTTTATTCCCTGTTGTTATATCTGCTGTTGCCATTTACACCCATCAAGTTGCTATGGCGCGGTATCCGTCAACCTGAGTACCTGCAGCATGTCGCTGAGCGCTATGGGGTATATGGCAATGGGATATCTGCGGCTTCGGATGCGCAGGCCACGCGCAAGCCGCTTATCTGGCTGCATTGCGTGTCAGTAGGCGAAACGCGAGCTGCCGCGCCGTTGGTGAAAGAGCTGCAGCAGCGCTACCCGCAGCACCAGATTCTACTGACGCATGCCACCCCCACCGGGCGTGAGGCTGGCGAACAGCTGTTTGGCGATACGGTCGTCCGCGCCTACCTGCCTTACGACGTGCCGGGCGCAATGCGCCGCTTTGTGCAGCATTTTCAGCCGGTGCTGGGTGTGCTGATGGAAACCGAGTTGTGGTTCAATTTGATGGCAACCTGCAAGGCGCAACAGATCCCATTGCTGCTGGTGAATGCACGGCTTTCAGAAAAGTCCGCCGCCGGTTATGCCAAAGTGGGCGAACTCATGCGGCAAGGGCTGCAAAATTTGACGGCGATTGCCGCGCAAACCGAACAGGATGCCCAGCGCCTGCAAAGCCTGGGGGCTGAAAATGTCAGCGTGACAGGCAATCTGAAATTTGATGTTACCCCGCCTGCCGATGCCGCCGAGCGTGGGCTATACCTGCGGGATCTGCTGGGCCGGCATAGACCGGTATTTCTGGCAGCCAGCACCCGGGAGGATGAAGAGGCGATTGTTCTGGATGCCGTGGCCGCTGCAGAAATCCCCAATTTATTGACAGTGATCGTGCCGCGCCATCCGCAACGCTTTGATACGGTGGCCGAGCTACTTAAAAAGCGCGGCCTGTCGTTCTGCCGCCGTTCGGAATTTTCACAAGGAAACGTCGCAGGCGATATCCCCAGTAACAGCGTGATACTCGGTGACAGCATGGGCGAAATGTTCACCTATTACGCTGCCTGCGACGTGGCATTTATCGGCGGCAGCCTGTTGCCGCTGGGTGGGCAAAACCTGATAGAAGCCAGCGCCATGAGCAAGCCCGTGCTCATCGGCCCGCATACGTTCAATTTCACGCAGGCTACCGAACTCGCCATTGCCGCAGGCGCTGCGTGGCGGGTTAAAGATGCCGCAGACCTGGCGATTGCGCTCAAGCACTTGTTTGGCGATGTGGAGAAGCGGCAAAGAATGAGCCTGGCCGCGCTGGATTTCAGCACCAGCGAGGGTGGTGCCACCTTGCGCATTACAGACATCATCGCGCAACATTTGCCATCTTAATCAGGCACGGCTTGTTGAGCTCAGCGGCCTGATTCAATACTGTTAGATTGCGTCTCTCGGCCACGCACCTGTATGGCCAAGCATAGGCGATAGTTCCGCCGCTCCCCACCGCAATGGCAGCCCTGCTTCAACACGTTTTACCTCGCGGATATCAAACTTTAGCAGGCGCTCAGCCCCTGCGTAGGCAGCGACTTGCGGCCCGTTCCAGATAATGCTGGCTTCGACGGCTAAATAGAGCAGATCACCGGAGTTGAAGTCGATAAACAGTAAGCCGGCACGAGGGTTGATAGCAATATTGCCCAAAGTATTAAAGAAATAGTTACCGGAAAACTCTGGTGCCAACAGCGTGCCATCCGCATTGACATGCACAAACCCAGGCTTGCCGCCGCGATGAGACACATCAACTCCGTAGCGTGCATCCGCGTCTTTTTCATCAGATGGGTATGAGGTCGCGATAAAGAAAGTATCCGCCGCAGTGATTAAAACGCGCGCGGCATCATCCAGTGCGCTTGATGTATAGACTGCCCTTACCCCAGCAATCTGCTCTGCTATGTATTCCGGCTTGCGGGCCTGGATATATTTGGGGCAATTGCCAAAACTCTCCGTCACGTTGACGGCAATGCCTGCGTCTGTGATGGACTCAACCATACCATTGGCCCGATTGCGGCGGCGGGTATGCGGCTCTATGCCTAACAGGCCAATTGGCGAACCTGTATGCAAAGTTTCGTGCAGCGGATCAAACACTGGCGGTATGGCATTGATATTGAGGTGGGTGGCATCTGCCGAGGTGATAAAACCCGGCGGACGGGCCAGAATCGATGCCCATGGCTGGCCATGAACATCCACCGAGCCTGCCACTACAAAAGGTAATTGCGTAAAAAACTCGCGATGTTGCTCCGGCAAGTGATTGCGGATGACGCGAGGACCGATTTCTTCAAGTCGCTCGCGCACGCCCACAAGCTCCTGCAGGGCACGTTCGCCTTCGTGAAATGTGTGAGCGTTGGCTGGCAACATGGCTATGCCCCCACCGCAGTCTTATTCATGGCCACAAAGCCGGGCAATGCCTCGATGCGCGATAACCAGGCACGGATATGCGGGTAAGGGGCTAACGAAATATCACCTTCTGGCGCATGGGCGATATACGTGTAATTGGCGATATCGGCTAATGTGGGTTGAGTGCCGACCAGAAATGGTGATGCTTGCAGCACGTTTTCCATGACTTCAAACAGGCGATAAGCACGGTTCTGCACTTCTTCCAGATGGTAAGAAGCTTTAAACACCTTCACCAGGCGAGCGGCTGCCGGCCCGAACTCCGCCAGCCCAGCGGCCACCGATAGCCAGCGATGCACCTCGGCAAAAGCCACAGGGTCTTCTGGCAGCCATTGGCCGTTGTCATATTTGCGGGCCAGGTACACCAGAATGGCGATGGAGTCGGCCAGTGTTACCTCGCCATCCTGAATCACTGGCACTTGCCCAAAAATATTGAGCTGGGTGAATTCCGGCAGTTTCTGTGCGCCTTTAAGCAGATCAACATGGATGACTTCAGTGGGTAGATCAAGAATAGATAGAAACAAGGCTACGCGATGACAATGGCCGGAAATCGGAAAGTTATAGAGCTTGATAGGTGAAGCGGGGCGTGTAACTACAGTGGTGTTCATGATCATCCCTTTTGGTTAAGTGAGGCTACGGGATGCATTGTGTCTATATCTATTAGCTGAATAAATGGTGAAAATAGCATTTAACTACTCCACTTAGTGGATTAATATAAGCGCATGGATAAACTTAGAGCCATGCAGGTATTTGTGCACATTGCCGACCAAGGCAGCCTCACCGCTGCTGCGCAGGCGCTGGACTCGTCATTGCCCGCAGTAGTGCGCACGCTGGCAACCCTGGAGCAGAGCCTGCAAGTCCGCTTGCTCAATCGTACTACGCGGCGTATTTCGCTGACAGAAGAAGGCAAGCATTACCTGGAAAGCTGCCGCCAGATATTGGCAGCCGTTACCGATGCAGAGGCAGCACTGACACTGGATGCCAGCGAGCCTGGCGGCCAATTGACCATCACTGCGCCCGTGTTGTTTGGTCAGATGTATGTGGCCCCTGCAGTGACTCGCTTTGTACAGCGCTATGCGCAAATGCGTTGCAATGTACTGCTATTGGACCGGGTAGTGAACCTGCTGGAAGAGGGCATAGATGTAGGCATACGCATCGGCCTGCTGGAGGATTCATCATTGGTCGCCCAGCCTGTTGGCAGTGTGCGGCGTATGGTAGTAGCCAGCCCGGAGTTTCTTGAGCGGCAAGGCATTCCCAAGCACCCTAAAGATTTACTGCAATCCAATTGCGTGCGGTTTTCTGCGGCAACCGGACCGTGGTGGACGTTTCATGAAAAAGGTAAATCATTTACCGTGCCGGTCACGGGTAATCTGGACTTTAACCAGGCGGCCCCTGCTATTGAAGCTTGTGCGGCTGGTATGGGGTTTGGCATGTTTATCTCATATCAGGTAGCCCCTTACCTTGCCCAAAATAAGCTGGTGCCTGTACTGGAGAGTTTTGAGGCGCCTCCACGCACGATCAGTGTGGTTTATCCGCATGCGCGATTGTTGCCGGCACGAACCAGACTTTTTATCGAATGGATGAAACAGGAATTAAAACAGCTGAACCCGGCAGCCAGCTAGAACTATCGAACAGAAATAGCCTTGACCAGCACCAGTTCGCAAGCGCCATTGCCGGTGTCATTGCGCGTGAGCGAGCTTTTCCAGTGCCAGCCATCAGCCGCCCTGGCTTCTACCAGATAGCCGCTTACGCTGACCACCTGCCCCACACGTACCGATTTAAGCGTTTTTTCTACCAGGCTATCCGCAGGAATCATGTGCATATTGGCGCTGTGGGTTTCAATTTCTTCGCGCGGAATGGGAAATGCATCTACATGCCAGAAGTAGAAACGGTTACTCTGGCTGATTTTGATGGTGCTGAGGATAGCTTCATCGGACATACGGCCCCAGCCCAGCGCCAGATCGACAGGGGCCAGGTCGGATTCCCTGTCCATGCGGTAATGTTCCGTGGAGAGCACGCGGGCTTCGATGCGAAAATCTTGCAATGGGGTTAGTTGATAGCCGTTCTTGCTGATGGTGTTGTTGTTATTGGGATTGTGTTGTGTTGGTTCCTGGGTAGCGACAACGCCGGGGCCGTACGCGACGGTGCGCTTCTGCCAGTGCTGGTAGCCACCGAAGGCAATTACTCCGATGACAAGTAGGGTTTTCCAGTTCATGAGCTCAAATCTAGTCAGTCAGCGGCGTTATTTAAGTCGCATCTAGCGGTGGTGCCGGTGTGTTGTGATTACACGGTTGAACTATCTGGTTGCGATTAGCGGATCAGCTTGCTGATTTGCCGGAAAGCATCGCCTTCACCCACTGCCAGCCATTCAAATACGACGGATTCGGTATTGGTGAGGATAATGCCCGCTTGCCTTAGCCTGTCCAGCGCGTTGGCCTTGTTGGCCGGGTCGCGCGAAATCACGGCGTCGGCGACTACAAATACTTGTTTGCCTTGCGCTTGCAGGCCCAGCGCGGTTTGCAGGATGCAAATATGGGCTTCCATGCCGGCCAGGATGATTTGCGGGTGGTCGGCAGTGAGTTGTCGGTTGAATGCAGGTTCATCGCTGCAGGCGAATGCAGTTTTTTCCACACAGGCGGCCGTGGAGAGCAATGCCTTTAACTCCGGCAAGGTATGCCCCAATCCGCGCGGATATTGCTCGGTATAGACTTGGGGGATGTCGAGCAGGCTGGCAGCTTGCGCCAGAATGCTGCAATTGCGGCTGACCTTCTGCATGGCATCACTATCCATCACGCCTGACAGTTTCACTTGCAAATCGACAAACACCAGCCGACTGCGATCACGCTGGGCTGTGAGGCAATGATTTGCTGGAAGGCTGCTATGGGACATGGTTAGTGGTTGCTGGCAAGCTGCTGGTTGATGTTGACCAGGTCGCCTTCGCTGAGCAGGCCACTGGAGTATTTCAGCTTGAGCGTGCTTAGCAGGTAGGTGTAACGCGCTTGCAGCAGATCACGCTTGGCGCTGTATAGCTGCTGCTGGGCATTGAGCACATCCACACTGGTACGTATGCCTACTTCATAACCCAGGTTGGTAGAGTCGAGCTGGCTCTGGCTGGAGAGCAACGCCTGCTCATAGGCTTTTACCTGGGCCACGCTGCTGGCGAGGTTGAGGTAAGCCTGGCGCGTATCCAGGTCGGCCTGGCGCCTGGCCACTTCCACGTCATCCATGGCTTTCTGCAGATTAGCGACGGCTTCACGTACTTTGGAGCTGACCAGCCCGCCCTGATAGATGGGAATCTGCAATTGCACGCCTATGGTGGCATTCTGCAGGTCGCTGCCGAAGCCGTTCGCGCCGCCATTGGCGCGGTTGTCGGAATAGCCGCCTACCGCATCCAGGGTTGGCAGGTGGCCGGCATTCTGGCGCTCCACCTCTTGTGTGGCAATCGCCAGCGCCTGTTGCTGGATGCTGAGTGCCAGGCTGTTCTGTTCTGCGATCTGTACCCAGGTTTCCATATCGCTCTGTTCCGGCATGGTGGGTTTGATCTCGGCCTGCACGGTGGCAAGGCGTTGCGGTAAATCACCAATAATGGACTGCACCGCGCGCTTTTTTACTTCGAGGTCGTTGATAGCCGCGATTTCCTGTGCCAGTGTCAGGTCATAGCGTGCTTGCGCCTCATTGACGTCGGTAATGGTCGCTGTGCCCACTTCGAAGTTGGCTTTGGCCTGCTCAAGTTGCCTGTTGATGGCCGCCTTTTGCGCGTTAATCAGGTCTATCTTGTCCTGTGCCAGCAGTACATCAAAGTAAGCCTGGGCAGAACGCAGCATCAGTTGTTGCTGCGCCAGGGCCAGTTGCTTGTCTGCCTGTGTAACCTGGCTCTTGGCTTGCTCGAATTGCGCGCTGATCTGCTTGCGGTATATCGGCTGGGTGACATTGACCCCATAACCGTAGCTGTCGAAAGATTCACGCCCGCCGTTCCTGAAAATGGTGCCGGCACCGTTGTACTTGATGTCAGTTTCAGAATGGTTGGCATTGCTATTGAAGGTCACCGTAGGACGGTACAGTGCTTTGCCCTGTTCCAGTTTTTCCTGCGAGGCTAGGTTGCCGCTACGAGCCGAGGCCCATGTCGGGTCGCGGCTCAAGGCCTGCTGGTAGATATCCAGCAGGTTTTGCGTATCGGCAGCCAGCGCTTGATGCGGTTGCAGAACAGTGAATGCCAGGCTGATGACGAGAAGGTTGCGCATAGGTCTCTTTAGAATTGAAAACGCTCTGGTTGCGGCGCGTTGCTGAGTGCAGGTACGCAGGTTTCAAACAATACGTCGCGTTTAAAGCTGTTGCCGGAGATGCGGCGGATCATGGTGGCTTCCATTACTGGTGCCTCACCTGTGACTACGAACATACGACCGCCTTCTGCCAGTTGCTGCTCCACTTGCGTGGGGGCCACAGGCAGCGAGCCGGTGAATACAATCACGTCATAACGCGCTTCAGCCGGCCAGCCGTTTGCAGCATCACCGACAAGCAGGCTGACATTGGCAATATGATGCGCAGCCAGGCGTTGCTGGGCTGTCATGCTCAGGTCAGGGTTGATTTCCACGCTGATTACCTGCTTGGCAACTGTTGCCAGCAAGGCTGTCAGGTAACCGCTGCCGGTGCCGATTTCCAGCACCTTGTCGGTCTTTTTGATATCCAGTGCCTGTACGATACGGGCTTCCATTTTTGGGGAGAGCATCATTTCGCCATCCCCGATGGGGATTTCCAGGTCAGCAAATGCCAGGCCCTGGTATTGTTCCGGCACGAAATCTTCGCGCGGAATCTGCTTGAGCAGATCCAGCACGGTGGCATCCAGTACCTCCCAGGTACGAATCTGTTGTTCTATCATATTAAAGCGGGCTTGCTCCCGCTGCACATTAAAGTCGGCTTGCGTGCCAGTACCGATAAAAGATTGTTCCAGATTCATGGAAGATGCCTTTAACTCAAAAAATAATCGTCAAAAAATCATTATAGCGTAAGTGGTTAAGCTAAACAGAGCGTAGATAAGTCAGCTTGGTACTTTCACGCGGTACCATGCCGCATAAAGCGCCGGTAGCGAAATCACGGTCAGCAGGGTAGCCACCGCAAGACCACCCATGATGGCTACGGCCATAGGCGCGAAGAAGGCGCTTCTGGTGAGCGGGATCATGGCCAGTATGGCGGCGGCGGCCGTCAGCACTATAGGTCGGAAGCGACGCACGGTGGATTCCACGATGGCCTCCCAATCCTCCTTGCCAGCTGTTTTATCCTGCGCGATCTGGTCGACCAATATGACCGAGTTGCGCATGATCATACCCGAGAGCGCGATGGTGCCCAGCATGGCGACAAAGCCAAATGGTTTATCGAAAATCAGCAGGAACAGGGCAACCCCGATAATCCCCATCGGCGCTGTGAGCACCACCAGCGACACCCTGGAAAAGCTTTGCAACTGCAGCATGAGAATGGTGAGTACCACCACGATAAACAGCGGCGCGCCAGCCGCTACCGAGGTGCCGCCCTTGCCGGATTCTTCCACCGCGCCGCCGGTATCAATATGGTAGCCCACCGGCAGTTGCTCACGCACCGCTTGCAGCTTTTCTTCCACCATATTGGATACCACCGGTGCCTGCATATGTCCATACAGCGTGGCACGTACGGTGATGGTGGGAATACGGCTGCGACGCCATATCAGCCCTTCTTCAAAGGTGTAGTCTATGCTTGCCACCTGAGCCAGCGGCACGCTCTGCCTGGAGGCGGTCTTGATCATCAGGTCGGTAATCCGCGATACCTGTCTGCGTTCCAGCGGGTTGCCGCGTACCACCAGGTCTATTCGCTCATTGCCCTCACGGAACTCGGTGATATACAACTCGTTAAGCGCACTATTGAGGAAGTTGGCGATTTCGGCCGAGGTGATGCCGAGCATGCGCGCCTTGGATTGATCCACATTGATATGGATGGCCTTGATCGGCTCTTCCCAGTCTGTCTGTATATTGCTCAGGTAAGGGTTGTCGCGCATCACCGCCGCTACCTTGTTGGCATGCTCACGCAGCTGCTCAAAATTGGATTCGTCAAACCCCGGCCCGGATACGCGGAACTGCACCGGGAAACCCACAGGTGGCCCGTTTTCCAGCCGAAAGATAGAGCCGCGCAGGTTGGGGAAATCCTGCTCGAATAGCCGGATCAGCTTGCTGCGTATCTCTTCGCGCGATTGCAGATCCTTGGCCAGCACTACAAATTCGGCGAAATTCTTGCGCGGGAGCTGCTGGTCCAGCGGCAGGTAAAAGCGCGGGCTGCCGCTACCGATATAGGCCACGTAATTATCAATCCCGGCTTGCTTGCTGAGCCATGCTTCCATTTTCTTAACGGCATTGTCCGTGGCTTCAAACGATGCCCCTTCAGTCAAGCGCAGGTCCACGATCAGCTCTGGGCGTGTCGAATCGGGGAAGAACTGCTGCTGTACCTTGCCGAAGCCGACTATTGCGAGCATGAATACCGCGATAGTGACGAAAATCACGATCCAGTAATGACGCACGCAACTGGTGATAGCCGAGCGCAATTTGCGGTACAGGCGCGAGTCGTAAATATCGGTGTGTGCAGCCGGGGCATCGTCAGCGCTTGCCCGTTTGCCCATCAGCCTTGCCAGCAGGGAGGGTTTGCCGGCATGTTTGCTGTAGTCCGGCAGCAGCTTGTAGCCGAGGTAAGGCACAAAAATAACTGCCGCCAGCCATGACACCAGCAAGGCGATCACCGTTACCTGGAAGATGGAGCGGGTGTATTCGCCAGTGGAAGACTGTGCAGTGGCAATCGGCAAAAAGCCGGCAGCGGTCACCAGCGTGCCGGTGAGCATGGGCATGGCGGTGCTGGTAAAAGCATAGGAAGCCGCCTTAGCACGGTCCCAGCCTTGTTCCATTTTGGATGCCATCATTTCCACGGCGATGATGGCATCGTCCACCAGCAGGCCCAACGCCAGGATCAGTGCGCCCAGTGAGATTTTATGCAGGCCGACGTCGAACAAATACATGAATAAAAAGGTAATCGCCAGCACTATTGGGATAGTGATGGCCACCACCAACCCGGTACGCAGGCCCAGCGAGAGCAGGCTGACTGCCAGCACGATAATTACCGCTTCACTCAGCGAGCGCACGAACTCCTCTATTGAGCGTTCAACTGCCTGCGGTTGCGAGGTGACAGTGTGCAGTTCCAGCCCGACGGGTAACTGCCTGGAGACTTTATCTATGGTGGCATCGAGCCTGTCACCCAGCGCGACGATGTCGCCGCCAGTGGCCATGGAAACACCAAGGAACATGGCCTGTTGCCCCATGTAGCGCACGGTTTGCGTGGGCGGATCCTGGTAGCCGCGATAGACTTTTGCCACATCGCCCAGCCGGATATCACGGTCGGCCGCCCGGAAGTGCATATTCTCTACATCTTCGATACTTTTATAGCGGCCGCTGACGACCGCGCGGATGCTCTCAGCTTCGGTATTGAATGCGCCGCTGGTCAGCACCGGGTTTTGGGCCTGGATGGCGTTGATGAGCGTAGCGGTATCTACTCCCAGCGTGGCGTTCTTGGCATTGGAAAGCTCAATGAACAAGCGCTGTTTCTGCTCGCCAAAGAAATCCACTTTTGCCACATCGGGCAGGTGTAGCAACTCGGCACGGATTACATCCGCCTGGCGTTTCAGTTCGGCATAGCTGTAACCCTTGCCGGTGAGCGCGTACATATTGCCGTATACATCGCCAAACTCGTCGTTAAAGCTTGGCCCTTCTATGCCCGCGGGCAGTGTGTTGCGGATATCGCTGATTTTCTTGCGGGCCTGATACCACGCATCGGGGATATCCTTGGCCGCGGTGGAATCCTTGAGGCGTAACACGATGACAGATTCACCAGCGCGCGAGTAGCTGGAGACATAATCAATATGCGGCACCTCCTGCAGTTTTTTTTCCAGCTTGTCAGTCACTTGCAGTGCCACCTCATTAGCATCGGCGCCCGGCCAGCCGGTGCGTATGATCATCGCTTTGAAAGTGAAGGGAGGGTCTTCCGACTGGCCGAGTTTGGTGTATGAAACCAGCCCGATTACGGTCAACACGATCATGAAATACAGCACCAGACTCTGGTGTTTAAGTGCCCAGTCTGAGAGGTTGAATTTATTCACTTGCCGTGCCTTTTTCAGTCAATCCAGCCCCGGCTTCCACCGGGCGTTGCTGTGTTTCATGTGGCGTTTCTTGCTTAGTCTGGTTGGCCTCCACAGGACGCACTTGTTGCCCTGCTTGTAACGCTTCTACTCCAGCGGTGACAATGGTGTCACCAACTTTCAGGCCTGCGGTGACTAGTGCACCGTCCTCGCGATAGCTGCCTACCTGCACCGATTGCGGGCTCACCTTGCCGTTGTTTTTATCTACTAGCCATACGGTGGCATTACCTTTCACCTGGGTCACGGCACTACTTGGGATGAGTATGGCACCCGTATCGTCCTTGCTTAGTTTTACCCCTGCTGTCATGCCCAGGTGTACCTCAGCATCCGGGTTTAGCAGAGTGACTTTGACCAGGAAGCTGCGCGTCACGGCATCGGACGCCGGGGCAATTTCGCGTATCCTCGCCGCATAGGTTTTTTCACGCTTGGCCCACAACCGCATGGTGGCGTCATCCCCGACTGCAATCGTGCTGATGCGAGATTCCGGCACAGGGATGTGTACTTCAAGCTGCGCCGGATCAATTATGCGAGCAATCACTTCCCCTGCACTCACCACCTGGCCTGGTTCAGCCCGGATATCGGTGACTATGCCATCGCGGTCTGCAGTCAGTGCCGTGTAGCGCGACTGGTTGGCGTTTACCGAGGTTTGTGCGCGGGTTTGCTGCAGTCGCGCACTGGCCGATTTATATTGCGCTTCATAGCTATCCAGCGCGGCAGGCGAGATGAACTTTTTTTCTATCAGTTGGCGCTGGCGCTCCAGGTTGGCCTTGGCCAGTGCCAATTGAGCTTCTGCGGCACTTACGTCGGCGATAGACGATTGCGTTGCCAGATTGGCATCGGCGCTATCCAGCCGGACCAGCAACTGACCTTTTTTAACGCTGGCACCAATCTCGACTTTGCGTTCTATGATCTTGCCGTTGACCCGGAAACCCTGCGCCGATTCATAGCGCGGCTTTACCTCGCCCACCAGCGTCATGCCCGTGCGGGCTCCTTCGTCGGAAATAGTCATCACCAGCGCAGGCCTGGGGGCGGGCGGGGGTTCATCGGGTTTTTTGCAACCTGTCAGTATCAGGCTGGCACTAATGCTCAATATGAGAAATTTTAAATTCATGGTGCGGGTGCTCTTAAAAGTCCATTAATCAGGGTTTGCTGCATTACATGCAGCCGTGCTTCTATGTCGCACCAGTTCACCCAGGTGTCATTTGCCAGCGTTATTTCCAGCGAGCACACGCCATGAATCCCTGCCCATATGGTCTGCGCGATCAGGTCTGGGTTGGTGAGCTCGGGGCGAAAAAGCTGTTGGTCAAAAGCCTTCTGCACCACATGCTTCAGTTGGGCATAAGCATCCTGTTCGGGGTTGCCTTGTTGCACCTCAGAAATTTCAGGATCGCACGCCGGGCGCTGTGTCATGAACATCATGCGGTAATGGTTAGGGTGGCTAAGCGCGAATCTCGCATAGCCGAAACCCAGCGCAACTATGCGTTCGACAGGGTCGGCGATCTGCAGAATCTGCTTGAGGCCGGATGCCAGCGCAAGAAAGTCGGTATCGCAGATGGCGCGGATAATTGCGTCCTTATCCTTGAAGTGCAGATAAATAGCGGTGGCGGAATAACCGATAAGCCGGCCAATTTCGCGCATGGTCACAGCATCCACCCCGCGCGCTACAAAAAGCTCACGCGCAGCATCAAGAATAAGCTGGCGCAGCTTTAAACGCTCTTCTTCGGTTTTAGGTTTGGGCGGCATGTTGGGGTGATTCCGTTAATTTAACGTTGTTAATTAAACGCTGTTAAGTTAACGCTGTCAATAGACCAAACAGAAATTTTTCTGTGCCTGTATAACTACTGAGATATTGGTATTCGAGCGGCTAGGCGCAATGCGCTTTGCTTATTGACGCCCTGCTTGCAGCGTTGTTGTGCAAGTATCCCGCTAGTCGCGGTGTTGCCTGCTTTTATTTCAATTTGTACTGACTGAGCTTGTACCACAGTGAGCGTTCGCTGATTTCCAGTAGCTTGGCAGCGCGGCTCTTATTGCCGTTGCATTGCGCCAGCGCAGCATCTATTAGTTGCCTTTCCAGTGTCTCGACCGCGATGGGCATGGACAGTACATTGGATTCTAGGGCATCTGCTTGCACTTGTTGAGTTGTTGCCGTCGTGATGTTGGCCTGGGCTAAACCGGTATTGGCCAGCATGTCGGCAGGCAGGTGTTGCGGGCTGATGGGTTGGCCGCCGCAGACGATGGCGGCGCGCTCCAGTACATTTTCCAGTTCACGCACATTGCCCGGCCAGGGGTAGCTTTGTAGCGCGAGCATGGCGGCATCGCTCAGTGTCAGATTACGGCGTTTGAGGAAGTGCGCGGCCAGCAGGGCGATATCGCTGCCGCGCTCACGTAGTGGTGGCAGGTCCAGGCGGAACACGTTGAGGCGGTAGTAAAGATCCTCGCGTAACTTGCCATCGCGGATGGCTTGTAGCGGGTCGCGATTGGTGGCGGCGATCACACGGATATCCACGTCCAGCGGGCGATTGCTGCCCAGGCGTTCTATCACGCCTTCCTGCAGGGCGCGCAGTAGCTTGGCCTGTAGAGAAATCGGCATTTCGGTGATTTCATCCAGAAATAAAGTGCCGCCATCTGCCAGCTCAAACTTACCTACACGCTCTTTTACGGCACCGGTAAAAGCGCCGCGTTCGTGGCCGAACAGTTCGGATTCGAGCATTTCGGATGGAATGGCTGCGCAGTTCACGGCGACAAAGAGCGCATCCTTGCGTGGGGAAAGCTGATGGATGGCATGGGCGACCAGCTCCTTGCCGGTGCCGGTCTCGCCGATAATCAGCGTGGTTGCTTTTTCTGGTGCGACCTGGCTGATGGCCAGTTGCAGTTTTTGCATGGGCGGGCTGTTACCCAACAGGTTGTTGGAGTCGCGGCTGGCTTCATCGCGCAGGAACTGGTTTTCTATCTTCAGGCGTGTTACCGAGAGTGCACGCGTGATGGCGATTTCCAGGGTTTCCAGATCGAACGGCCGCAGGATATAGTCAGAAGCACCCAGCTTCATGGCTTGCACGGCCGTGGCGATCTCACCTTGCGCGGTGACGATGATCACCGGGATTTCGAGGTTTTCCTTGCGCATGGTTTCCAGTAGTTTCAGGCCATCCATACCCGGCATGTGTAAGTCGCTCACTACCAGGTCGGCGCCGCTCTGGCGTAGGATAGCGATGGCTTCATAGCCGTCCTTGGCGAGCACGGGCTGGTAACCGGCCTGTTTCAGGCTGATCTCCAGCAGGCGCCGCATGCTGGGTTCGTCATCAACAGCGAGGATACGTTTTAATTGGCTCATGAAAGAGGTTCAGCTTCTTTAGTGTTAGTTATTAAATTAGGGCGTGACGGAAACAGGCAGTTTCAGGCGGAATTCAGCGCCATGCATGGCGCTTTCATGCACACTGATTTCACCATGATGTGCCAAAACAATTTGCCTGACAACCGCCAGACCCAAGCCTATGCCACCCGCGCGCTGGGTGAAAAACGGATCGAAAATCTGCTTGCGCTGGTCTTCAGGAACGCCAGGGCCATCGTCTGCCACGCTAAGCAGGACATAATCAGCAGCCTGGCTGATGGAGAGGACAATGTGCCCACCCTCGGGCAGAACCTGTATGGCATTTAACAGCAGGTTGAGCAGTACCTGAGTGATTTGCTCCGAATCGCAGGTGGCAATGGCTGGCGGACTCGATTCGCAATCCAGGCTGATATGCTTTTTCTGCGCCTGCATAGTTAGCATGGCGACAGTGTGCCGCGCCAGCTCGGCAATATCTACCGGAGAAAACTCAGGGGCACGCGGGCGCGCTGAATCTATCAATGTGCTAACTAGCTTGTTCAGGCGCTCGGTTTCCGTAATGATAAAACCACATACTTCACGCCCCTCTTCACTCAGGGTAGGCTCACGCAATAGCAATTGGGCGGAGGAGCGCAATATGCCCAGTGGGGTACGCACCTCATGGCTCATGGCAGCGGCCATTTCACCGACTACAGCCAGCTTGGCGGCACGTGTCAGGTTTTCTTTTGAGCGTTCCAGATCGCTGACCATTTTGCCGAATGCCTGTGACATGGTGTCAATCTCAGCCGGTCCGCCGGCGGGGGGAGGTGTGTGGCTGGGGCTGCGGATGAAACTGTTAGCGAACTCTGTCAGGCGGTTGAGCGGCCGGGTGATGGTTTTGGCCACAGGTAAGGCGATGACGCTTGCAAGCACGATGCTTGCAAGCAGCAGGCCAATAAAGATATTGGTCATGCGGTGTATGGGTGCGAAAGCCTCAGAGCGGTGTTTTACCGAGCGTATCTCCCAGGAAAACCCGCTGAATGTCTGATAGCCGCTAGTGGTGGCTG
This sequence comes from Candidatus Methylopumilus sp., assembly GCA_041662005.1. Classification (GTDB taxonomy): domain Bacteria; phylum Pseudomonadota; class Gammaproteobacteria; order Burkholderiales; family Methylophilaceae; genus DATHXC01. The sequence goes on along the minus strand of JBAZTJ010000035.1, from coordinate 3,521 downwards.
TTGCAACGATATTTCTTGACCCTAAGGTGTCATGCCATTTTGTGGTCATTGCAATCAGCTGGTTTTTATCATCAAATAGGGCGGCACTACTGCGCCCGGCTACTGAGTTTTCAAGTATGTGCGTAATTTGCTGCCAGTTAAACACTGAAACCAGCATGCCTATGCTGCTGCCATCTATTGCACTGGCTATGCTGGTGGAAATAGGCAGTTGGTCATTCTGCAAGGCTGCGATATCAAGGTTACTTGCCCCCAGGTGCGTGCTTAACCATAGGGGCGGAGCATCGAAGTGCTTGCCAATATGCGAGGGCTCGCTGGAGGCAATAACAGTACCGTTAATATCGAGTACATATAGTTCGGTATAAACATCGCGATAGCTGGATTTGAGTTCAGCCAGGAATTTTGCCAAGCGTTTGTCTACATCCTCTATGCGTGCATCCTGCATGATTTCAAGTTGGCTCCATGAGGCAACATTCTGCAGGCGTTCAAATAGCATGCGATCCACTTCTGCTGCAGTTGCAGTGGCGCGAGTTTGCATATCGTGCGAGATTTCTGTTTTCAGGGCACTGCGCGCTTCAGTATAGGCAAGGCTGGCAATCAGTATGGTCGGCAACAAACCTGCAAGTAAAAATGCACAAAGCAGTATAAAGCGGATAGGTAGCGCTTTTCGTAACATAGGATTCAGTGCGAGAATGCGGGCATTATGTTGGATTATGTCTTATCAGGGGTTGGAAGTTAATGGAGAAGCCATGCAAGTCTTACGCCTGCTGATTGCAATCAGTGTAGCTGTCGCTCTTGGTATCTGCAAGCCAGCGGGTGCAGAGTCGAATGGGCCGGTTCCACACGAGGTAGTCGAGCCAGCTGTTACTGCTACCAGCCACAAAGCTTCGTTGCTCGAAGGGTTTGAGCTTGGGGGATATTCCAGTGCTGGCTTAAATATTCATCCGGGCGGGGAAAAAGATGCTGCCTTAAATGAGGTCAGCCTTATCCTACGTTGGGAGGGCGAGAGCCGCTTGCGTTTTTTTGGCGAACTTGAACTTGAACACCCGCTGACCTGGAACCAGGACGCCAGGTTTACCAGTCATGGCTCCAAAGTCGATCTTGAGCGACTCTATTTCGACTACAACCTGTCGGAACAGGTCAATGTGCGTGCTGGGCGATTCCTGACCCCAGCAGGTCGGTGGAATCTGTTACATGCTGCTCCGCTGGTGTGGACCTCAACCCGGCCATTGGCAACCAGTCGTTTGTTCCCAATTTCAACCAACGGCGCCATGGTCTACGGCGCGGCGCCATTGGGTGATAAAGCTTTTGAATACACGTTTTTTGTGGAGGCCCTTAAAGATCAGGACGAGGATAGAAACGAGATCCAGTTCAGGGATGCTCGCGGGGCGAGGTTCGTACTTTCAGGGAAGGTGAACCTGGGAGTTTCGCTGCTGGAGTTCACAGAGAAATCTCCTATGAATGATAGGTTTCGCATGATTGGACTGGATTTCCTGACGCAACATAATGGTTGGGAGTTAAGTGGCGAAGCATTTCAGCGCTTTTACAGCAATGGCAATGAGGGTGGTAATGGTGCTTACTTACAAGGGGTGGCGCCTATAGGCGACCATGGTGCAGGGAATGGCTGGTTTGCCATTGCCCGGCTGGAAGGTTTCAAGCGCCCGGCGGAAGGCTCTTCGGACAGATGGTTGCTGGGAACCGCATGGCGGATGTCCCCCAGTAAGATTTTAAAGCTTGAGTACGCGGGCGGTGACGAAGAGCGCGTGGACTCCCCTAAAGGCTTTCTGGCCTCATTTGCGATTTTATTCTGATGCGTAGCTTGTCTTACTTACTTATTCTGGCTAGCTTGCTGTTGCCCGGTTCTGTGTCGGCAGCAGGAACCGAGTCACTGGCCGTGATTGTCGCGCCTAACCATGCTTTACGGTCACTCAGTATTACGGATGTTTCACTGATCTATTGGCGCAAAAAGCTTTACTGGGCGGACGGCAAACGCATGCAACCGGTCAACTTCCCGACTGACCACCCCTTGCGTCGCCAGTTTTCGCAGCTAGTGTTGGGTAGCCTGCCGGAGACGCAGACGGAATACTGGAATGGCTTGTATTATCACGGCACATCCCCCCCTCACGTCATTGCCTCGCAAGAAGCCATGCTCAGGTTTGTCGCAGAAACCCCGGGTGCTATAGGGTATGTGGATGCATGTAAGGTAGATGGCCGGGTAAAGGTTGTGCTCTGGCTGGATGAGGACGGCGTTGCAAACCCATCAACCTCAGGCCGGGATTGTGCAGCTCAGTAATAAGCCAGGGCATTAAAACTGAGAGCTTAATAAAATATGCAGGCTTGGTATGTGCATTTCGGCATAACCCTGCAAATTTTGTATGAAAACCAGAGTCGGATTATTGTTAATCCCAGACAGACATTCACCAAGACCTTACTGCAATCCACCTTAACCTGATCTTTTAGTGGTCCAGATGTGGCTTCAATATCATGATTTAACACAGTAAATAGGTTTTCTCCTGAGGTATCTCTATGCGCAGGAGCACAGTCGTGGAATGGTTTTGCAAGCACTGGCACAACGATTGCAAAGCTTATAGCATTCATTTTATGGAGTGCTGTCATGTTGCAAGCGAGCCAAACCGTTTTCCCTACCTGGGCCGAGATAAGCCCAAGCTTTCGCATCCCGCGCCGGGAGGCAACAGTACTCCTCCATGGAGAACCGCAGATTGTGACTACATTATCCGGACCATACGCAGAAGAGCGGCAAGAGCTGGAAGCTTTTGTGCGGGATGTGTTCAGGCGTGCTTATGGCGCGGATATCAAGCATTTCATGCCGCAACTGATGAGTTTGCGCGATGGCCAGGGGCAATTGCTCGCCGTATGTGGCTTGCGCCATGCCGATGAAAGCCCGCTATTTCTGGAGGCCTACCTGAATGAACCAATTGAGCAGATGTTATCTAAAACTACAGGTGAGCAAGTCGCACGCAAGGACATTATTGAAGTGGGTAACCTGGCAGTAGCGAATCGCTCCAATATACGTAGCCTGCTGTCTAGTGTGAGCCTGTATTTACATGGCACTTCAACCCAATGGGCAGTATTTACCGGGATCCCAACCTTGCGTAATTCATTGGCTAAGCTCAATATCCCGCTGGAAGTTCTGGCAAACGCCGAGTTGAAGGCATTGCCTGAAAACGAACACGCCGACTGGGGCAGCTACTATGACGAAAACCCGCAAGTGATGGCGGTGAGACGCAAGGGGTAATCGCTATGCTGGCTATTTACTTCAGTGAACACACAATTGAGTAAGCTCATGCAGGCAGTTGCCCCGCACGCAATCAACCCGAGTTTGATCTCTCGCGATCTGATCTGCCAAAATTTGATCTTAAGTGCAATTCATGAGGCTGCACAGGCCGCGCCCGACAGTACTGCCTTGCAGGGCGCGCGCGGCAGCGTGAGTTATGCTGCGCTTGAGCAGCAAATAGCCCAGGCGGCGTTACAATTGGCGGCTATGAACGATCAGGCCAGAAACG
>JBAZTJ010000034.1:0-20477 GCA_041662005.1 Candidatus Methylopumilus sp. | reverse complement strand
CTGTGGCCTGCGCGGCATCCACGTGGAAGATGATGCCTTTTTCGCGGCAGATATTGCCAATAGCGGCTATATCCTGAATGACACCTATCTCGTTATTGACCAGCATTACCGAGATCACCACCGTGTACGGGCGGATGGCAGCCTTGAGCACGTCGAGGTCGACCAGGCCATTTTCCAGTGGGGCCAGGTAAGTGGCGCTGAAACCCAGGCGCTCCAGCTCCCGCACGGTATCCAGCACGGCTTTATGTTCGGTTTTAACGGTGATAATGTGCTTGCCGCGACCCGAGTAAAATTGCGCAGCCCCTTTGATCGCCAGGTTGTTGGATTCGGTAGCACCCGATGTCCAGACGATTTCCTTGGGATCGCAATTGACCAGTGCAGCCACCTGCTCGCGTGCCGTTTCCACGGCTTTTTCCGCTTCCCAGCCATAGGCATGGCTGCGCGATGCAGGGTTGCCGAAGTGCTCGGTCATGTAGGAAATCATTTTTTCTGCGACGCGCGGAGCTACCGGGGTAGTAGCGGAATAGTCCAGATAGATAGGCAAGTTGCTCATGTGACACATCCCGTGGGAAGACTAGTTAAATCTAAACTAGCAATCCCTATGCCATCTATTTTATTTTTTATAAGGCAATGATTTAAATCATATTAATTTAAATCCATGCTTTACTGCCACAGTGCTTTTGTCGCAATTGTCGGGTTGATTACATGTCATTACCCGGACATTTTTTAGCCTGATTATGCAAACACCTGGCGCTATAGCCCCCGCTCCACCATATCAATCAAACGCTGCCCGATAAACTCGGCCTGTGTTTTATCGAATGCCCTTAATGGCCCCTCAAGCAACAGCATGGCAAAGCCATGTACCGCTGACCAGGCAAAAATTTCCGCATACATGCGGCGCTCAGGCTTCAGGCTACCTGCTGCTACCAGCATATCCAGTGCAGCACCGAGCAGCTGGAATGGCGTCAGGCCGCTGGCTCCCGCGCTGGCAGGATTGTCGGCGTTGCTGAGGTCGCTGGGGATGGAAAACGCCATGCCGAACAACCCCGGCTCAGCTTGTGCAAACCTGATGTAGCCGGTACCCACCGCCCGCAATCGTGCGCGCGCGTCTTCTACCAGGTCGCCGGACTTTTCTATCTCGGTGATTTCCCTTTCTATCGCCACTGCGAGCGCGGCTTGCGCGGCCTGGCTCACCGCTTGTAGCAAGGCATTGCGATCGGCAAAGTGCCGATAGGCGGCATTTGGCGCGACGCCTGCCTGTCGGGTAACTTCCCGTAGCACAATGGCATCCGCACCGCCCTGCCTGGCCATTTGCACAGCAGCTTCCAGCAATGTCCGATACAGATCCCCGTGGTGATAGGTACTACGCTTGACCAACTTATTATTGTTATCGAGAGTATTCATACTAAATGTTGACAGTGTCCACAACCGGAGGTTTAATTGTTCTCACTGTACATATCAAACTTTGTTGAATAAAGGGGATATCAATGTCGACCTCAACAAAACCCAAGCCCGATGGCATGCATACCGTAACACCACACTTGGTATGTGCCGGGGCTGCCGATGCTATCGCGTTCTACATAACGGCCTTTAACGCACAGGAGTTGATGCGTATTGAGGGGCCCCAAGGCAAACTGATGCATGCCTGTATACAAATCGGCGATTCAAAAATCATGCTGGCGGATGAATTTATAGAGTGCGGCTCCGCTGGCCCCAAAACACTCAAGGGCTCTCCTGTTACCATTCACCTCTATGTAGATGATGCAGATGACGTGTTTGGGCAAGCCATCAAGAGCGGAGCCAAAGCCAAAATGCCGCCTGATAATATGTTCTGGGGTGATAGATACGGCATCGTCGAAGACCCATTCGGCCATTGCTGGGCGATTGCGACGCATGTGCGCGATGTCAGCCTTGACGAGATTCAGGCTGCCGCCGGTAAAATGTTTGCCTGAGGAGGCGATCTAAATGCTAAAGACCATATTGATTACCCTGGCTGCAGTGCTGATAGTCTTTTTTATCTACGCAGCTTTTAGGGCAGATACTTTCCATATCCAGCGGTCGGCCAATATCCAAGCGCCAGCCGAAAAATTGTACGCTATTATCGATGACCACCATCAATGGAGTAACTGGTCGCCATGGGAAAAGCTAGACCCCGCGATGAAAAAAACTTTCAGCGGAGCAGGGAACGGTAAGGGCGCTATTTTCGAATGGGAAGGGAATAAAGAAGTTGGCAGCGGGCGGAATGAGATTATCGAGTCCATCCCCGCGACCAAAATCATCATGCAGCTCGATATGTTTACGCCATTTGAGGCCCATAACATCGTTGAATTCACGCTCACTCCACAGGGAGATACCACCAATATCACTTGGGCAATGCATGGTCCGCAGCCTTATATGGCAAAAGTAATGAGCGTCTTTTTCGATTGCGACAAAATGGTTGGTGGGATGTTTGAAGATGGGCTGGCTAATCTGAAAAGGTTCGCAGAAAAATAGCTCGGGCTTACGCCACAAACAGCCACCATCCAAGCCAGGTGGCTGAAACCTGAAAGATCAGTCCCGGAATCACCTGGCGTGCAAACTCCTTGCCGCCACTGACCACCGCCATGACGGCTTTTGAAGTTGAGTTAACCGAAAAAGCCACCAGTATGGGTATGACGGCACCTTCAGGGCTTAGCTTGCCAGCGGTCACCAGGGAGGCAGCAGAGATAGCCGAAGCATGCACATCTGCCAAGCCTGCCAGCCCGGAAGCAAGCACCAGCCCGGCTTGACCAAACCATGCCTTGAGGGTTGCAGATAGCATCAAAACGCCGTCAATAACCGCAGCCAGCATCAGTGCTGTTTTGATACTAAACGATCGGCCGGGTTTACTAATATCGGCTTCATGTTTACGCAGGGAGCTCAAGGTAATCACTATCCCATAAAGGCTGATTGAAACCCCGCCAAATATCAGGGGTGCCGCGATAGCAACCAAAGTATGACGATCTATTGCCGCCAGTATCATCGTGAGCTGAGCAATAGTAGCGAGACTGGACAGGGTAGCACCAGCCACGGCCGCACCCATTAGCGCCGGAACCTGCTTGGAGCGCTCTCCCATGGCGCCTATGGTAGCGATACTGGACACAAAACCGGAAACCAGGCCAACCAGCGGCAAGCCGATGCGCCCGCCCAGTAAGCGTAATGCCAGGTGGCCAAGCGCACTGATCAGCATCACCAGGATTACAACCAGCCACAGATTACGCGGGTTAATGGCCCCGTATGGCCCGATAAACTCATTGGGGACCAGCGGCAAGACTATCAGGGTTGCCGCAGCAAGAATAAGGAAATCATTCAACTCATCCCTGGTAATGCTGGCCCTGACAAAGCCGTGGATAGGCTCTTTAGCCGCCAGCAGGATGGCTGCAATCACGGCCAGGCTGGCCGCGAAGGATGCAGCGCTCATCGCCAGCCCACCCAGGATCACCGTAAATATCAACGTGAGTTCGCTAGTCAGCCCGGGATCATCATCCTTACGTATAAAGTAGGCGGTGGCAGTAAAAATGGTCACGCAAATCAAGGCGACGACCAGTAGCCAGAAGTTGATGGTAATGCTGATTGCGCCGAGCAAAGCCGCAATGGTGAAAGTGCGTATCCCTGCGACTGCCGGGGTAACGCCGTTACTACGTTCGCGTTCGGTGCCTATGAGCAGGCCTATGCCCAAAGCAACGGCGAAACTGAGCCAGAGCCTGTTATCAATAATCATAGTAGTTGCCTGATAGCGTCATAGCGATTCGGGTTTGAAATACCACGCTGATAGGCTCAAGAGTACCTGATTTACTGGCTGGTATCCAAGTCGTTTTATGGCGAGACCCATGCTAACGAAACGGGTGCCAGCCCCGGCTGTCAGTGCGCAACTTCCGTTATGCTGATGACTGCCTTAGGCTGATATGCCGGCAATTGATCAAAACTCAGGTAACGATAAATAGTGTCAGCATTGGCATTGATTTTCTCACCCATCGTATCCAGGTACTCTTGCGGTGTAGGCAGGCGTCCCAGCCTCGCACAAACGGCAGCCAGTTCGGCAGAGCCCAGGTAAACCCGCGCTTCCTTGCCCATGCGGTTATCAAAGTTACGAGTGCTGGTTGAGAATACGTTGGCCTTGTCTGCCACACGTGCCTGGTTGCCCATGCATAGCGAGCAGCCGGGCACCTCGGTGCGTGCGCCGGCACGGCCAAATATGGAGTAGATACCTTCCTCACGCAATTGCGCCTCATCCATGCGGGTAGGCGGCGCAATCCACAGTCGTGTAGGGATGGCCGCAGCTTCCGCCAGCACTGCCGCAGCAGCGCGGTAGTGGCCGATATTGGTCATGCAGCTGCCTATGAACACCTCATCAATTTTATCGCCCGCCACTGCGGAAAGCGGCTGGATGTAGTCGGGGTCATTCGGGCAGGCCACTAGCGGTTCGGTAATCTGGTTAAGATCGATCTCCAGCACAAAAGCATAGTCGGCGTCGGCATCCGGTTGCAGCAGTTCGGGCTGGGCCAGCCAGGCCTGCATGGCGTCAATACGGCGCTGCAGGCTACGAGCGTCCTGGTAACCCGTGCTGACCAGGTTTTGCAGCAGCGCTATATTGGATGTCAGGTATTCGATAACCGGCGCTTCATTCAGCCTGATGGTACAGCCATTGGCTGAACGCTCGGCCGAGGCATCAGCCAGTTCAAATGCCTGCTCCACCTTTAAATCGGGCAGGCCTTCGATTTCCAGGATACGGCCGTTGAATACATTCTTTTTACCTTGCTTGCCTATGGTCAATTCGCCCTGTTGAATGGCGGCATAAGGAATTGCATTCACCAGGTCGCGCAGGGTAATGCCGGGCTGCAGCTCGCCTTTAAAGCGCACCAATACCGACTCCGGCATATCCAGCGGCATGGCGCCCATGGCGGCACCGAATGCCACCAGGCCCGAACCTGCCGGGAAAGAGATGCCGATGGGAAAGCGCGTATGTGAATCGCCGCCGGTGCCCACGGTATCCGGCAACAACATGCGGTTCAGCCAGGAGTGGATAATGCCGTCACCCGGGCGCAAGCTGACACCACCGCGGCTGGACATGAAATCCGGCAGCGAATGTTGTAGCTGGATATCCACCGGCTTGGGATAACCGGCGGTATGGCAGAAACTTTGCATCACCAGGTCAGCCGAGAAGCCGAGGCAAGCCAGTTCTTTGAGCTCGTCGCGCGTCATGGCACCGGTAGTATCCTGTGAGCCAACCGTTGTAATCCTGGGCTCGCAGTAAGTACCGGGGCGCACGCCCGTACCTTCGGGCAGACCACAGGCGCGACCTACCATTTTTTGTGCAAGGGTATAGCCTTTTCCGGTATCCGCCGGGGCCTCCGGCAGGATAAACAAATCCGATGGTGGCAAGCCCAAAGCCTGCCGTGCATTGGCAGTAAGGCCGCGACCTATGATCAACGCGATACGCCCACCAGCCCGCACTTCATCCGCCAGGGTCAGCGGTGCCATAGTGAAAGTGGCGATAGTCGTGCCCAGCTTGCTCAATATTTTTCCATCGTATGGGCGAATTACAATCTCATCGCCCGTGCTCATGGCTGAGGCATCGCACTGGATAGGTAAGGCACCCGAATCTTCCGCCGTATTAAAAAAGATAGGTGCGATCTTGCCGCCTATCACAATACCGCCGGTACGCTTATTGGGAATATGCGGAATATCGTCGCCCATCAGCCACTGCAGCGAATTGATGGCGGACTTGCGTGAAGAGCCGGTACCCACCACATCGCCGACATAGACCAGCGGCAACCCTTGTGCTTTCAAGGCTGCTATCCTGGCCAGCACGTCGGGCATTTTATTCACCAACATGGATTGCGCATGCAGAGGAATATCAGGGCGCGACCAGGCATCCTGCGCCGGCGACAAGTCATCGGTATTGGTTTCGCCGGGCACTTTGAATACCACAGCACGAATCGCCTCGGGCAACGCTGGCTTGCTGGTAAACCATTCGGCATTGGCCCATGATTCGATCAGTTTTTTTGCGTGCACATTACCGGCACGCATCTTCTCGGCCACATCGTGGAAAGCGTCGAACATCAGCGTGGTATGCATCAACGCTTGCACCGCCTCTGCCGCCATAGGGCCATCCAGCAACTTCACCAGCGCATGCACGTTGTAACCACCCAGCATGGTGCTGAGCAGACTGACGGCAGCGAGCGGCGTAATCAAGCTGGAGCTGGCTTTGCCCTCGGCAATGTCCGCCAGAAAAGCCGCCTTGACATAGGCCGCCTGATCCACACCCGCAGGTACCCGGTTTTCCAGCAGGGGCAGCAGTGTTGGGGCTTCTCCTGTCGGAGGATTTTTCAACAACTCCACCAGTTGCACAGTTTGTTCGGTATTAAGCGGAAGTGGCGGCAAGCTCAGCGCTGCACGCTCGGCTTCATGTTGGCGATATTGGGATAACAGTGTGGTCATGGGTTCAATTCATTTCTATAAAGCTTAAGCTACGACTACCGGGATTTCGTTAATTTTGCTTTTCCACAGCGCGGGGCCGGTCTCATGCACCGAGTTACCGGTGGAATCGACAGCGACAGTGACGGGCATATCCTTCACCTCAAACTCGTAGATGGCCTCCATGCCGAGGTCGGCGAAAGCTACCACGCGTGAAGACTTGATGGCTTTAGACACCAGGTAGGCAGCGCCACCCACGGCCATCAGGTACACCGATTTATGCTGGCGTATCGACTCAACAGTCGCCGGGCCACGCTCAGCCTTGCCTATCATGCCCAGCAGGCCGGTTTTATCCAGCATCATGTCGGTATATTTATCCATGCGCGTGGCTGTGGTTGGCCCTGCTGGCCCGACCACCTCTTCCCGCACCGGATCAACCGGGCCGACGTAGTAGATAAAGCGGTTGGTGAAATCGACACTGTCTGGCAAGGCTTTGCCTTGTGCAAACAGCTCGGCAATACGCTTGTGGGCAGCATCGCGTCCGGTCAGCAGTTTGCCGTTGAGCAACAGGGTTTCTCCCGGTTGCCAGGAGGCGACCTGCTCACGGGTGACGCTATCGAGGTCTACGCGCCTGGCATCTGCAGCAGGTACCCATGTCACTTTGGGCCATGCCTCCAGATCCGGCGGGACCAAGTTTGCCGGCCCGCTGCCATCCAGCACAAAGTGTACATGCCGGGTTGCGGCGCAATTGGGAATAATAGCGATGGGCAATGAAGCCGCATGGGTGGGGTAATCCAGTATCTTCACATCCAGTACCGTGGTGAGACCGCCCAGCCCCTGTGCACCTATGCCCAGCGCATTGACCTTGTCGTACAACTCCAGGCGCAGCTCTTCCACCCTATTGCTGGCTCCGCGCGCCTGTAATTCCTGAATGTTGATGGGCTCCATCAATGACTCTTTGGCCATGAGCATGGCTTTTTCTGCCGTGCCGCCTATACCTATGCCCAGCATGCCCGGCGGGCACCAGCCGGCGCCCATGGTAGGTACTGTCTTCAGCACCCAGTCCACCAGGCTGTCATTGGGGTTGAGCATGGCAAACTTGGCTTTATTCTCGGAACCGCCACCCTTGGCGGCAATGCTCACTTCCACGGTATTGCCGGGGACCAGGGAGATATGGGTGATTGCCGGGGTGTTATCGCGTGTATTCTTTCTGGCTCCGGCAGGGTCGCTGACTATCGAAGCCCGCAACGGGTTATCGATATTGGTGTAAGCGCGCCTGACGCCCTCATTCACCATATCTTCTACGCTTCTGCTGGCCTGCCAGTGAATATCCATGCCCACCTTGACGAACGCCACCACGATGCCGGTATCCTGACAAATCGGGCGGCGCCCCTCGGCACACATGCGCGAGTTGGTGAGTATCTGCGCAATGGCGTCTTTGGCCGCTGGTGACTGCTCGCGCTGATAGGCTGCATCCAGCGCCTGGATATAATCAAGCGGATGATAATAGGAGATGTATTGCAGTGCATCTGCAATGCTCTCTATAAAGTCCTCTTCGCGTATGGTTTGCATGCTTGCTGGTCTCGTTCAATCTATCTATTGGTTTTATCTGCTGGATTTGGCTATGGCGATATCCGGGGTGATCTCGCGCCGGAGTATCTTGCCATTCTTGGTGCGCGGAAAATCCTTGGCGAAATACACGGTCTTGGGTGCTTTGTAGGATGCCAGATGCTCTTTGCCAAAAGCCAGCAATTCATCCGGTGTGGCCGCGGCATCAGGGCGCAGAATGATGTAAGCCACCACTAACACTTTGTCGGTTTCAATTTCTTCCGCCACCGATGCGCAATCCGCCACGCTGGGGTGCGATTTTAATACACGCTCGATTTCATAGGGTGATACCCGGTAACCGAAGCTCTTGATGATGTCATCCTTGCGACCGAGGAACCAGATATAGCCGTCATGATCGTAGCGCGCATAGTCGCCGGTAAAGAACCAGCCATCATGCTTGAGCTTGGCGGTTTCCTCGGGCATGTTCCAGTACTCCAGAAACAGGCCAGGGTCATTTTCTGGCACGCAGATCATGCCCTCTTCACCCGGGTTTACCGGTTGCATGGTTTCCGGGTCCAGCAGGCGGATATCGTGGCCAGGCTGTGGAAAACCGGCGGAACCGGGGCGGATGGGCCGCGACTTGGTCTGGCACAGGTAATATGAAAACTCCGACATGCCGACCGCTTCATAAATATCGCCGCCAAAACGCTCGCGCCATTGTTGTAGCACCTCATCGGACAGATGCTCACCTGCACTCATGCAGTGGCGTAGGCTAGGCACGTCAGCTTGGGTAAACGTGCTTTTCTGCAATATCTGGCGATAGATGGTAGGCACGCCGACAAAGATGGTGGCATTGTGCTTGGCAATCAGTCGTGGCCAGGTGTTGGCGTCATTCTTACCCTCGAACACGATCACGGTTTTACCCAGGTAGAGCGGATCCATCAGTCCGGAGCCCAGCACGTAAGTCCAGTTGAACTTGCCTGAGTGCATGATGCGATCCGGCTCCCCTGATGCATTTTCAGTAGCAAAGTCGAACCAGTAAGTCGTGGCCGGCTTACGGCCTATCAGCGCACGGTGTGCATGCAACACGCCTTTTGGGTAGCCGGTCGTGCCCGATGTATACACCAAGTAAGCCGGGTCTTCCGCCTTGGTTGCGTAAGGCTTGAGCCATTCACTGATACCAGCCAGCGCCTGGGCCAGGTCCAGCACATTGAGCCCAGCCACCGGAATAATATCTCCCGGGCCGGACAACAACACATGGCGCAGATTTGGCAGCTCACCCAGCTTATCGTACAGATCTTTCCACATGGCTTTGTCAGTCACCAGCACCGCAGCACGGGAATCGCGCGCCAGGTAGAGCACCTCTTCGCTGGTGAGCAAGGTGGAGGTAGGCACGGAAATCGCGCCGCGCTTCATGGCCCCCAGAAAGGCAATCGGGTAATCCAGGCAGTTAGGCAGGCGTATCAGTACGCGATCACCAGCCTTGACCTCCATATTGCGCAGCAACTGGCCAAAGCGGCTGGTCTGGTGCGCCAGCTCGATAAAGGTAATTTTCGAAGTACCCAACTGATCATCTTCCACGATCATGGCAGGATGGTTCTCTATGGCACTGCCCAGATGGGCATCGCTACACGCCACCCCGATATTGAAGTATTCCGGCAGTTGCCATACCCATGGCGCAAAGGAGGCAAGTGTGATGGGTGGGTTCGTTTGTTGGCTCGCAGATTTCACAGTATTACTCCATATGGCCAGTTTTCGCGGATTACCTGAGTCGGCATTAATTGTAGTACCGTCATGGCAAAGCTTGTATCTTCGCGGTTCAATGCCCGCAGTGCCTTTGCCCGCAACAAGGTCTGCAGGGCTTTACCGAACATGGGTGGATCAAGCATCTCGCCTTCAAAACGGATAGCGCCACTCAGCAATGCATCAGCTTCAATGGCTGCCTTGAGTATCTTGATTTTATGCTGCACCTCTGTAGGGGAAGGCACGTAAGCCACCTTGCACAGATGTATGTGGCCAGGATGTATTACCTGCTTGCCGGTCAGGCCCATGGCGGCTTCCTGGCAGGCGTGTTTGTAAACGATGCGCGACTCATTTTCACCATGCAGGTCGAGCCAGCGCCTGACGTCATTCGGCTCGACAAATTTCTCGGGCATGCTGCTGGAGCCTATTAACGTTTCCACCCCGCCTATCACGCCCTTACCGGCAATGCGCGCTTCAAACATGATCTGGTTGAGAAAGTAGGAAAGCTCGGTAGTCCAGTGCTCAGGCGTAATCTTGATCCCCATGGCCTTGGAAAAGTCATGGATACCGAACACCACATGTTTGACTGTGTTGTATTGCATCAGGTCAGGGGCAATTTTCAGCGACTTGGGGTGTTCAATAATCGGCTGGATAGTGATGTGGCTATTGAGTCCAAACAGAGTACTGGAAAGATCCCTGACCTCGGCCGCGCCATAGGCTTCACCAGCCTTGGACAGCATGATGACATCTATGTGGTCGGCCATATCCCGCACCATGGCCATATCCAGCTCATACTCCTCGGTACGGAAAGGATTGACGCGAATAGCGATGGTCACGTCTCTTTCACGGCTGAACTGCGGCAACTCCTGGCGTAACAGCTGGCGGCTCATTTCCTTCTGGCGGCAACCGTCTTCCAGATCGAATATCAGTGTGTGGGCAGGCGTGTTATGGGCATGCCGTTTCATGCGCGCAGCAGCTGCTTCCAGGTCCTCATATATCCCTAGAGAAGGGGCATATTTCACCGGCGGATAATACAGCTGTATCCCTGGCCAGTAGTCGCCCAGGATTTCCTTGTTGAAGGCCTGTACTGGCTCAGCCGCAGAGTCATTGCTTACTTCAGTAGCAGTCAGCTCAGATGCAATGGATTGGTTTGTTACCATATCAACTCCTCTAATCAGGGTTTACTCAAATGCATGATTGCATCCGGTAAAACTACTTATTTTTATTTTGATCACACTTGCTTCAGTTCAGCGCTTTTCTTGCAAACCACGTATCAACTGCAACATTTCCCGGGTGTCGGCATCTGCCGTTTGCACCCTGTCCGTAACCAGGTCCAGCAACTCGTTATCCGGGAAATCCAGCAATTTATCCAGTATCTGCAGCTGCGCCGTGGTCATTGCCGCAAAGTCCTGCACTACAAATTTCCCTAGCAACAGATCCAGCTCCAGCAAGCCCCTGCGGCAGCGCCACACCATGCGCCTGGTGCTGGTTTCCATGGTCAGTCCACCCGCTTGATGGAAATTTCTTTATGCTGACCGGATTTCTCCGCAGGTTTGAATTTGCCTGGCGATGCCTGTAAACCCTTCATTTTCATTTCCTTGATCTTGCCGATGGCCTTGGCCGGACTCAGGCCTTTAGGGCAAACATCCACGCAATTCATGATGTTGTGGCATTTGTACAGACGATACGGATCCTCAAGGTTTTCCAGGCGCTCTTCGGTTGCCTGGTCACGGCTATCGGCAATAAAGCGATATGCCTGCAGCAAGCCTGCAGGGCCAACAAATTTGTCAGGGTTCCACCAGAATGACGGGCATGAGGTAGTGCAGGCTCCGCACAGGATGCACTCGTACAAACCATCCAGCTTGGCGCGATCTTCGGGCGACTGCAGCCGCTCCGTTACCGGCTCAGGGTCATTGTTGACCAGGTAAGGCTTCACCGAGTTGTATTGCGTGAAGAACTGCGTCATGTCCACGATCAGGTCACGAATCACCGGCAAGCCGGGCATGGGCCTGATTTCCACAGGCTCTTTCAGGTCTTCCAGCTTGGTGACACAAGCCAGGCCATTCTTGCCGTTAATGTTCATGGAGTCCGAACCGCACACACCTTCACGGCAGGATTTACGCAGACTGAGTGTGTCGTCCAGTGTTTTGATGCGCAGCAGCGCATCCAGCAGCATTTTGTCTTCCGGTTGCAGCTCGATATCGTAATCCTGCATGTAAGGATCCAGATCGGTTTCCGGGTTAAAGCGATAGATGGAAAATTTCACGACAGACTCCTAGTAAACTCTTGGTTTAAGCGGAAACGGCTCTACAGTAAGCGGCTTCATGACCACCGGCTTGTACTCAAGCTTCTGTTGTTGGCTGTAATACAACGAATGCGTCAGCCACTTTTCATCGTCACGACCGGGGAAGTCTTCGCGGCAATGCGAGCCGCGGCTTTCCTGGCGTGCATGCGCGGCTGTCATGGTGGCAACCGCCACTTCGATGAGGTTATCCAGCTCCAGCGCCTCAATACGGGCGGTATTGAACACCTGGCTCTTGTCCTTGATTTCAGTGCGGCGGATGCGCGTAGCCACCTGCCGTATCTCTTCCACGCCTTGCTGCAACAATTCGGGAAAGCGGAATACGCCACAATGCGTTTGCATCACGCGGCGCATTTCAGCGCCAACTTCAGTGACATTTTCGCCATTTTGTTGCCTGTCCAACCGACCCAGGCGCGCCAGGCTCAGATCTGCGGCATCCCTGGGCAAAGGTTTGTGCGTGGGGTTTTTGTCCACATAGTCAGCCATATGCAAACCGGCAGATTTACCGAACACCATCAGATCCAGCAATGAGTTGGAGCCCAGGCGGTTTGCGCCATGCACCGAAACACAGGCACACTCACCCACGGCGTAAAACCCATCCACTGCTTTTCCAGTGGTGTTGTCACATACCTGGCCATGAATATTGCTGGGGATACCTCCCATCATGTAATGCGCGGTAGGCACCACAGGAATTGGCTCATTAATAGGGTCTACATTGGCAAACTTCATTGCAATCTCGCGTATGCCCGGTAGCTTCTGCATGATGGTTTCCGGGTCAAGGTGATCCAGCTTCAATAACACCGCATCCTTGTTTTTGCCTACACCTCGTCCCTCTTTGATCTCAGTGGCAATGGCGCGAGATACCACATCGCGGCTGGCCAGATCCATCGCGGACGGCGCATAGCGCTGCATAAAGCGCTCGCCCTCGCTATTGACCAGGTACCCGCCTTCCCCGCGCACCCCTTCCGAAATCAACACACCGGCATCGGCTACGCCGGTGGGGTGGAACTGCCAGAATTCCATATCCTGCAGCGGGATGCCGGCACGTGCTGCCATGCCCAGGCCGTCGCCGGTATTGATAAAGGCATTGGTACTGGCCTGGAAAATACGGCCTGCGCCGCCGGTGGCGAACATGGTGGTTTTGGCCTGGAAGATGCTGACTTCACCGGTTTCCATCTCCATGGCGGTCAGGCCAAGTACCGTGCCTTCGCTATCGCGGATCAGGTCCAGCGCCAGCCACTCGATAAAGAACTGGGTATTACTTTGTATATTGCGCTGATACAGCGTGTGCAGCATGGCGTGGCCGGTACGGTCGGCAGCGGCACAGGTTCTCGATACCGGCGATTCGCCGAAATTCTGGCTCATACCGCCGAAAGGACGCTGGTAAATCTTGCCGTTTTCCATGCGGTCGAACGGCATGCCGAAATGCTCCAGTTCATACACCGCTTCTGCTGCGCCCTTGCACATAAACTCGATAGCATCTTGGTCGCCCAGGTAATCCGAGCCCTTGATGGTGTCATACATGTGCCATAGCCAGTTATCGCCGCCGACATTGCCCAGCGAGGCCGCAATGCCGCCCTGCGCGGCGACGGTATGCGAACGGGTGGGGAATACCTTGGAAATGACCGCGGTATTCAATCCGGACTTGGACAACTGCAAAGCCGCACGCAGCCCTGCACCGCCACCACCGACGATGACTGCATCAAATTGTTTAATATCCATGTTTATCGCTACCTAACAGCATCATGCATTCCACAAAATTTGCACCGTCCAGGCTGCATAGAAAAATAAAGAAACCCCAGCTGCGTAGTGCAGCCCCTGGCGTATACGCAAAGGCTTGACGTAATCCACCAGCACATCATTAACCCCGAGCCAGGCATGCACAAACAGGCTGAGCAGAAACAGCAAGGTACTCACCTTGAGCCAGCCCGCACCCATCATGGCTTTCCAAGCCTCATAGCTGTCCGGGCGCTGCACCAGCAACATACCGGTCATCAACACCGTATACAGCGCCATAATGGCCCCCGTCGCACGCTGCACCAGCCAGTCGCGCAAGCCATGAAACGCTTTACTGAAAATTTGCATCACCATAACAACACCCCTGTCACTGCAGTCAGCAACAGGCTGACCACCAGCACTAGCTTGCTGCTAAGCCTGGCCTGCTTGAGCTCTACACCCCAGCGCGCATCCATAGCCAGGTGGCGTACCCCGGCAAAGAAATGGTGCAGGAAAGCCCAGGTGCAACCCAGTAAAACAAGCTTGGCCAAAGGATGCTCTGCAATCGCCAGCAATCCCTGAAAACCTTCTGCCGATGCCAGCGATTGCTGCAAAGCCCACAGAAAAACCGGAATAATCAAAAACAGGATTACGCCGCTTAGCCGGTGCAGGATAGATACCAGCGCGGGTATCGGCAGGCGCACCTTGGCCAGGTTAAGGTTTTTCGGCCGCTTTCTTTTGATGGTCGCATCAGTCTTCAATTTACACCCCGGCAGCTTTGGCCACGGCAGATGACACACGCACCAGCAAGCGCGGATCAAACGGCTTGGGAATGATGTATTCCTTGCCGAATTCCAGCGCAGTCAGCTTGTATGCATCCAGCACCTCTTGTGGCACCGGCTCACGCGCAATTTCGGCAAGTGCTTTGGCAGCTGCAATCTGCATGGCGGTGGTGATTTGCTTGGCACGTGCATCCAGTGCCCCGCGGAACAAGAAGGGAAAACCCAGTGCGTTGTTTACCTGGTTAGGGAAATCCGAGCGGCCCGTCGCCATAATCAAGTCATCCCGCACTGCATGCGCCAGCGCCGGCAAAATTTCCGGATCAGGATTGGCCAGGGCGAACACCACCGGTCTGGGGGCCATCACCCGCAACAACTCGGCAGGCAAGGCATTGGCGGCGGATACGCCGATAAACACATCGGCACCCACCATCACGTCTTCCAGCGTTTTGGCTGTAGTCGTAATCGCCAGGTCGCGATTCATGTCATGCAGGTCATCGCGGTCGCTGGTTAATATCCCGGCCTTGTCCACCATAGTGATATTGGTGGCGCCCATGACTTTGAGCAACCGGGCACAAGCACAGCCTGCGGCACCTGCGCCGAGAAATACGATCTTTACCGTTTCCAGTTGCTTGTCCTGCAAGGTCAGCGCATTAAGCAGGGCCGCACTCACGATCACCGCAGTGCCATGCTGGTCATCATGAAATACCGGGATATCCAGCCGCTCACGCAACTCTTTTTCGATGCGGAAGCAATGCGGTGCAGCGATATCTTCCAGATTGATGCCACCGAAGGTAGGTGAGATATTGACCACGGTCTCGATAAAAGCCTCTACCGAAGGCGCCTTGATCTCGATATCGAAAACGTCGATCCCGGCAAAGCGCTTGAACAGCACAGCCTTACCCTCCATCACCGGCTTGCCCGCGAGCGCACCAACATCACCAAGACCCAGCACGGCAGTACCGTCGGTAATTACAGCAATCAGGTTGCCTTTATTGGTATAGCGATATGCATTTTCCGGGTCGCGGTGTATTTCGCGAACCGGCTCTGCAACCCCAGGCGTGTAGGTGAGGGATAGATCTTCCTGCGTCAGGCAAGGCTTGGATGACTCAACGGACAGTTTTCCAGGTTTAGGGAACTCATGATAATCCAGTGCTTTTTGCTTTAAGTTATTCATATTTGGCCCATTAAAATGCAAGTTGTTGAGATTTCACCGTTAGCACTATTCAAGCTCATTTCTATAGTGGTGATCATCCGTCACGCAAAGTCCGTGCCTCCACTCCATAGGCTTATCACCGTAGGTATAAGAGACGCGCTCTATGCTCAACAATGGCGCACCTTCAGCCAGGCCCAACTTGGCGGCAACATCTGATGTGGCCGCAACGGCTTTCAGGCGCTCCTCCGCACGTATCATATGGATGCCATATTGCGTCTCGTACATGCTGTACATGGAGCCCTGCTTTTCCTGAATACGCGTTGCGTTCAAGCCTTTAAAGGGGCCAGCCGGGATAATGATGTGATCATGTATCACTGGGCGACCCGAGAATGACAGCAGTCGCTTCACTTCTATAATGGCCGTCCCAGCCTTGAGGCCGAGCAATGCTGCCACCTCGGCGCTTGCCTTACTACGTGTACATTCCAGCAGCTCATTCTGTAGCACCTCTTTTTTACCGTTACTGGCTGTCAATCTCAAAAATCGCAGCTTGATGCCATCTTCATTATGCGTGGCCACATAAGTGCCTTTACCTTGCCGGCGCACCAAAATGTTCTCCGCAGCAAGCTCGTCTATCGCTTTGCGTACCGTGCCCTGGCTTACCTTAAACCGGCTGGCCAGCTCCATCTCACTGGGAATTGCATCACCCGGTCGCCACTCTCCCGCTATCAGGCTCTGCGTGAGCAGGACTTTAATCTGCTCATAAAGAGGTCTAAAACTTGGCGAAGAGGTGTTTATGTTATTCATTTCGTGCTCATCCGGATTGACGTAAACAAAATCTATCACGACTTGATTTTTAAGTCTATAGTTTTATATCTTATATAAGACATAAGATTGTTATTGACAGCAAGATTTCTCTAAGTTAGTGTCCATCCCATGACAAAATTGCCGCATAAACAGCCTTGCCATGACGGCAATTAAAATGCAGCAACCAAAACAAGACCAAGCACCTGGCACCTGGCACCTGGCACCTGGCACCTGGCACCTGGCACCTGGCACATAAAATTCTGCACTGCGCATCAAACAACAGATTTTTTGAGGGAGAAGTAAATGCAAGATGATTCGATAGCTCAACGCCTGTACGAACCCAGCGCATCGGTGCGCGAGCACGCTGCCATTTCCGGCATGGATGCCTATCAGGCACTGTGCGATGCCGCCACCGCTGACTATGAAGGCTTCTGGGCCAATCTCGCCAACAAGCTGCTGATCTGGAAAAAACCATTTACCAAGACATTAGATGAGTCGGCAGCTCCCTTTTATAAATGGTTTTCCGATGGCGAACTCAACGTGTCCTACAATTGCCTGGATCGCCACCTGCAAACCCAGCCCAACAAGACCGCGATCATTTTTGAAGCGGATGATGGCTCCACCAGAAGCGTCAGCTACAAAGCGCTTTATCATGAAGTGTGCCAGCTAGCCAACGGCCTCAAGACGTTGAATCTCGCCGTTGGCGACCGCGTTGTGATCTACATGCCCATGGGCATAGAAGCCGTAGTCGCCATGCAAGCGTGCGCAAGACTGGGCCTCATACACTCAGTGGTATTCGGCGGCTTTTCTGCCAAGAGCCTGGTCGAACGCGTCCACGATGCCGGCGCTCGCGTCATCATCACCAGTGACGGCCAGTTCCGCGGCGGCAAGACAATGCCACTGAAGGCTACCGTCGATGAAGCGCTGCTTGACCCGCAATGCAGCAGCGTTGAAAAACTGATCGTCAACAAACGCACCGGGATGGAAGTGAGCTGGAATGCAGCGCGTGAAATATGGTGGCATGACCTAATCAAAGGCCAGGCCGACACTTGCGAACCGGTGTGGGTCAATGCCGAGCATCCACTATTCCTGCTATATACCTCAGGCTCCACCGGCAAACCAAAGGGTGTACAGCACTCATCTGCAGGCTATTTACTGCATGCCATCAATACCATGCTGTGGACTTTTGACCTCAAGGACAATGACATTTTCTGGTGCACCGCAGACGTGGGCTGGATCACCGGCCACACCTATGTCGCATACGGCCCGCTTGCGGCTGGGGCGACCCAGATCATTTTTGAAGGCATCCCAACCCACCCCGACCCATCGCGCTTCTGGAAAATGATAGAGCGGCACAAAGTCACTATTTTCTACACCGCACCCACCGCCATCCGAGCACTGATCAAACTGGGCGGCCACCTTCCGCGCAAACATGACCTGTCGTCACTGCGCCTGCTGGGCTCGGTTGGCGAACCCATCAACCCCAGTGCCTGGCTATGGTTTTACGAGGAGGTTGGCGGCTCGCGCTGCCCTATCATGGACACCTTCTGGCAAACCGAAACCGGCGGACACGTTATTACGCCGCTGCCGGGAGCAACACCATTAGTGCCAGGGTCATGCACACTGCCACTACCAGGCATAGAGGCTGCAATCGTGGATGAGACTGGCAAGGACCTGGATTGGGGCACCGGTGGTTTTCTGGTTATCAAAAAACCCTGGCCTTCGATGATACGCACCATATGGGGCGACCCTGAACGCTATCGCACTTCATACTTCCCCGAAGACCTGGGCGGCAAACTCTACCTGGCTGGCGATGGCGCCATCCGCGACATTGATACCGGCTACTTCACCATCATCGGCCGCATTGATGACGTACTAAACGTATCCGGCCACCGCATGGGCACCATGGAAATTGAATCGGCACTGGTAGGCAACCCCCTGGTGGCAGAGGCCGCGGTAGTAGGCAAACCCCACGAGATCAAGGGCGAGGCCATTGTGGCCTATGTGGTGCTCAAGGGGCATAGACCGGAGGGCGAAGAAGCCAGCAAGATTACCGCCGAGCTACGCGAGTGGGTAAGCAAGGAGATCGGCCCTATCGCCAAACCGGATGAAATCAGGTTCGGCGACAGCCTGCCCAAAACCCGCTCCGGAAAAATCATGCGCCGCTTATTGCGCACGCTGGCAAAAGGCGAGGAGATCACTGCCGACATTTCCACGCTGGAGAACCCGGAAATACTGAAACAGCTGTCGGCACACAAGTAAATATCGATATTTCAGTCATATACATTTGAGCGCCTTATGTTATATGTCTTATATAAGACATAAGATATTAGTTGACATTTATTACCATGCATCGCTAAAATCGGTTCATGCTACAAGCCTGCGGTTGACGCCGAAAAGTGAGTACCTTTCAAGCACAAAGGATTAGAGAACATGCTAATAAACAGAGCCAGCTTTCACCATGAATAAGTACTTCCGCCCACGTCGGTCGATGCTGTATGTGCCCGGGTGCAATCAGCGCTACCTGGACAGGGCGCGCACCCTGCGTGTGGACTCAGTCATTCTGGATCTGGGCGACCCTATCCTGCTGGAAGCAAAAGAAGTGTCGCGCCAGAATGTAGTGGCGGCGATCAAGGCTGGCGGCTACGGCAAGCGTGAGGTTGTGGTCAGGGTCAACGACCTGAACTCACCGTGGGGCCGCGACGATATCAAGGCTGTTGCCAATATAGGCGCAGATGCGATTTTGTTTCCCAATATAGAAAGCCGTAACGACGTGCTGGAAGCGCTGGAAGAACTGGATGCAGCAGGTGGCAAGGACTTGCCGGTAATGGTAATGATAGAAAGCCCGTTGGCGGTACTGCATGCACAGGAGATCGTCAGTGCTTCAGACCGCATTTGCTGCGTCATCATGGCAACCTCCGACCTGATTTCCCAGCTTAATGCCCGCGCCACGCATGACCGCGTAGCACTGCTTTCCAGCCTGTCACTGGTGGTACTGGCGGCACGCGCCTACAAGCGCGGGGTGGTAGATGGCATTAACAGCAACCTGAAAGATATGGAAGGCTTTGAGTATGCCTGCCGCCTGGGACGTGACCTGGGTTTTGACGGCAAATCGCTGATACATCCATCGCAACTCGATTATGCCAATGATGCCTATACGCCCAAGCCTGCTGAAGTACAGTTTGCCAGGGATATTATCGAAGGCCTGTCCAAGGCCAATGCCGCCGGACGCGGCACAGTGGTGGTCAATGACCGGCTGGTTGAACATCACCACATAGCCCCGGCCAAAAGACTGTTGGACCTGGCTGACATGATCAGCGAACTTGAAATTGATGACCTTGAGGATGCTCATGAGTAAAACCAACGCAGGCAACTTCTTTGAAGATTTCAAGCTGGGTCAGATTTTTACCCACGCCACACCACGCACCATCACCGAAGGCGAATGCGCACTGTACATAGCACTGACGGGGGCGCGCCAGATTACGCATTGTGCTGAGCCGGTAGCAAAAAGCCTGGGCCACCCTGGCCGCCCGGTAGATGACCTGCTGGCTTTTCATCTGGCCTTTGCCAAGACAGTGCCCGATATCTCGGTCAATGCCGTGGCCAACCTGGGTTATGCCGATGTGCGATTCCTCAGCCCGGTGTACGTGGGCGATACGCTGACTACGACCTCCACCGTGATTGGCCTGAAACAGAACTCCAGCAATAAGAATGGCATCGTCTATGTGTATTCGGTCGCCAGCAACCAGAACCATCAGGAGGTGCTGTGCTGGGTGCGCTGGGTGAGCGTGATCAAAAACAACCTGGATGCGCCTGCGCCGGAAACCAAGATACCTGAACTACCGGCCAAGGTCGCTGTTGCTGACCTCAGCATCCCCGATTTCCTGAATGCGCGCAATTTCAACACCAGCGTTACCGGTGGCAATTACCTGTGGGATGACTACCAGGTCGGCGAGCGCATCAACCATCCCGCCGGTATGACGGTGGATAGCTC
>JBAZTJ010000033.1:0-20666 GCA_041662005.1 Candidatus Methylopumilus sp. | reverse complement strand
TTTCTTGAGCATGCGCGCCACCACACCTTGATAACCCAGGCTGGTGCTATGAAAGCCACGGTTGAACCAGCCAAAGAAGCCGGATTTTTCATGATGATGCCCGGCTTCTACCTGTTTCAATAAGGTAGCGCACAGCGCGGGTGTGAGTGAAAGTGCCAGAAACACTGAAAACAGCATGCACGAGATCATGGCAAGCGAGAACTGGCGGTAGATGATGCCGACTGAACCGCCAAAAAAGGCCATGGGGATAAACACCGCTGTTAGCACTACCGTAATGCCGATGAGTGCATTAGTGATCTGGCCCATGGCCTTGCGTGTAGCTTCCTTGGCTGGCAGGCCTTCTTCGCTCATGATGCGCTCTACGTTCTCCACCACCACGATGGCGTCATCCACCAGCAGGCCTATGGCCAGCACCATGCCAAACATGGTGAGCACGTTGATGGAGTAGCCGAACAGTGTCATCACCACCAAAGTACCGAACAATGCCACTGGGACCACGATGGTCGGTATCAGCGTAGCACGCAGGTTCTGCAGGAACAGGTACATCACCAGGAATACCAGCGCGATGGCTTCGAATAAGGTGCTAACGACTTCTTTGATTGAAATTTTGACGAAAGCCGAGGTGTCGTATGGGAACTCTATTTTGATGCCAGGCGGCAGCGATTTTGCCAGCGCAGTCGCCTGTTCGCGCACAGCCGTTGAGGTAGCCAGCGCATTAGCGCCCGGTGCCAGCTTGATACCGATGGCAGAAGCCGGCTTGCCACTTACGCGGGAGTTGATGGCGTAACTCTGGCCGCCCAGTTCAACGCGCGCTACATCGCGCAGCTTGACTTGCGAACCATTGCTATTGACGCGCAGCAGGATATTTTCAAACTGCTCGACGGTGCTTAAACGGCTTTGCGCCACGATACTGGCATTAAGTTGTTGTCCTGCGACTGCAGGCATGCCGCCGAACTCACCGGCAGATACCTGGATGTTCTGCTCCTCGATGGCACTCACCACATCACTCGGCACCAGTTGATACTGGTTTAGCTTATTCGGATTCAGCCAGATGCGCATGGCGTGTTCTGTGCCGAATAACTCGGCCTGGCCAACGCCAGATGTGCGGCGCAAGGGGTCTAGCATATTCACCGCCAGGTAGTTGCCCAGTGCGGCCTCATCGGTTTTGCCGTCGGTGGCCACAGCAGTGATAAACATGAGGAAGGTATTGCTGGCTTTCAGCACCTGCACCCCAGTTTGTTGCACCACTTGCGGTAAGCGCGGCAGTGCCAGCTGCAGTTTGTTCTGCACTTGTACCTGGGCGATTTCCGGGTTGGTGCCAGGCTTGAAGTAAAGGTTGATGCTCACCGCACCGCTGGATTCGCTGGCTGATGACATATATAACAGGCCATCCAGCCCGTTCAGTTGTTGCTCAATGACAGCGGTGACGGAGTCGGCAACGGTCTGCGCTGAAGCACCTGCGTAATTGGCGCTGACCGAGATAGTCGGTGGTGCAATGACTGGATATTGCGCCACCGGCAGCTGGCTCAACGCCATGCCGCCTGTCAGCATAATGAGGATAGCGATCACCCAGGCAAAAATCGGGCGATCAATGAAAAATCTTGCCATGCAGGCGTTCCTTAAGTTGGTGCTTGCTGCGCTATTTGACGTGCGGCTTAGGTTCTTGGTTATTGGCGGGTGATGACGGTGCTGCCTTGTTGTCGGCTGGGTTAAATGCCACTGGTTTTACCTGCACGCCAGGTGCCACTTTTTGTGAGCCTTCAATCACCACCCTTTCACCACCATGCAAGCCATCGGCCACTATCCACTTATCGCCGCGTGCTGCACCCAGTTTGACTTCCCGCATTTCAATCTTGTCATCAGCGCCCACGATCATCACGCTCGCAGAACCGTTATCGCCCAGAGCCACCACGCGTTGCGGCAGCAATATGGCCTGGCTATCCATGGCTTCTTCTACCAGTGCCCGTGCAAACATGCCCGGTAAGAGCAGATGATCGGGGTTGGGGAATTGGGCACGCAGCGTCACCATGCTGGTAGTGGGATCTACACTGATATCTGAGAACAGCAGTTTGCCCGGTAACGCGTAGTGACTGCCGTCATCCAGCACCAGCGTGACCTTGATCTCATCTTTTCCGGTACGTTTCAGCTTACCTGCTTCCATGGCACGGCGGATGCGCAACACTTCATTGCTGGATTGCGTCAGGTCCATGTAGATAGGGTCCAGCTGTTGCACGGTGGCAAGTAGAGTGGCTTCGCCCTGGCCGACCAGGTCACCTTCGGTTACCTGCGGGCGGCCCATGTAACCCGAGATAGGCGCGTTAACCGTGGCATAGCCCAGATTGAGCCGGGCAGTCTGCAATGCGGCCCGATTTGCAGCAACATCGGCGACTGCGGTTTGTGCGACCGCAACGGCATCTATGTAATCCTGTTTACTTACGGCGTTATATTCCACCAGTGCCTTGAAACGGTCAGCCTTGGCCTGTGCCTGGGTCTGCACCGCCAGCGATTTCTGCAGATTAGCCTCTGCGCTGTTGTAGGCTGCTTGCAGTGGTTCGGGATCGATACGGAACAGCAGCTGGCCTTGTTTGACATCCATGCCGCCTTGTACCTGATGTACAAGCACGCCGGGCACGCGCGCCCGTACTTGCGCTACACGAATAGAATTCAGCCTGCCCTGCAATTCAGAAAACTCCGGCACAGCAGTGGGCTGGACGGTAATCACGCTAACGTCCTGCAGCGGCTGGTCAGTATTTTGATCACTGGCATTTTTGCTGCCACAAGCGCTTAGCAGGGCGCAGAGAAGCAGGCCGATAGTACTGAGAATTGTTGATTTGAGCACGGGGAGGAGTTTCACAGGGTTTGTATAGGAAGCCAGAAGATGATAATGACTCTCAACTGGAAGGTCAATCCTCATGACTAAATCGGGAGTTATTCCCGAAATGGCATTTATTATTTTGCCTGTTTAAAAGCAGTGCTTGGCTAAACACCCGCAGAATGCGCCTGCTGGTCGGCATGGTAACTGCTGCGCACCATAGGCCCGCAAGCCGCATGGGTAAAGCCCATGGCGAGTGCTTCCTGCTCGAACTGGGCAAAGCGTTGCGGCGTGACAAAGCGCAGGACGGGTAAATGGTGTGCACTTGGTTGTAAATACTGACCTAGCGTGAGCATGGTCACGCCATGTTGGCGCAAGTCCCGCATCACTTCCAGTATTTCTTCATCGGTTTCACCTAACCCCAGCATCAATCCCGACTTGGTTGGTACTTCCGGGTGTAGGTCGCCGAAGGCTTTTAGCAGGCTAAGTGAGTTTTGGTAATCCGAACCGGGGCGTGCCTGCTTGTAAAGGCGCGGCACGGTTTCCAGGTTGTGGTTCATGACGTCAGGCGGTGCCTGCGTGAGGATTTCCATGGCACGATCGAGGCGACCGCGAAAATCCGGGACCAGGATTTCTACCTTGATACTTGGGCTATGCGCGCGTACCGAGGCGATGCAATCGACAAAATGCTGGGCACCTCCATCGCGCAGGTCGTCACGGTCAACGCTGGTAATCACTACATATTTTAGGCGCATCTGCGCGATAGTCCGGCCCAGATTTTCCGGTTCATTGCTGTCCGGCGCCAGTGGCTTGCCATGGGCTACGTCGCAGAACGGGCAACGCCGCGTGCAGATGTCACCCAGTATCATGAAAGTAGCCGTACCACCGCTGAAGCATTCGCCGATATTGGGGCAGGAAGCCTCTTCACACACAGTATGCAAATTATTCTCACGCAGCACTTGCTTGATTTCCTGAAAGCGCGCGCTGTCCGGCACCTTCATGCGTATCCACTCAGGCTTGCGCATGGCGGGCTGAGGAATGATCTTGATCGGGATGCGCGCGGTTTTTGCGGCCCCTGTTTCCTTGACGCCAGCAACCTTGCTTGAAGCTTTGGCTGGGGCTAGATCAGGGCTTGTTGTCTGGGTGTCGTTCATGAGGGTTTAACGGCTCAGTTCAATGCGGTTGACAGGTATTTTAACAGCTTTGCGGCGACTTCATCTTGCGGTAGGCATACGCCTAAATCTGCGAGTTGCGTCACCTCCAGGCCCTGGTAACCGCAAGGGTCTATTGCCGCAAAAGGCTCGAGATCCATATCCACATTGAGTGACAGACCGTGATAGCTGCACTGGTTCTTGAGGCGCAAGCCCAGGGAGGCGATTTTTTTACCGTCAACATAGACGCCAGGCGCATCGGCACGGGCAACGGCGTGGATATCGAACCCGGCAAGCAACTGGATAATGACATTTTCCATTGCGCTCACCAGCTGCCGCACATTGATGCCTTTGCGTTTCAGGTCTATCAGCGCATATACAATGATCTGGCCGGCGCCGTGGTAGGTGATTTTCCCGCCCCGGTCTACTGATATTACAGGGATATCATCGCGGCTCGGCAGGCGCACATCCTTGCGATTGAGGCCTAGCGTGTAGACCGCTGCATGCTCGGTGAGCCAGAGTTCATCCGGCGTTTCCGCAGTACGCTGGGCAGTAAATTGCTGCATGGCGCGCCAGGTGGTCTCGTAATCGGTAAAACCGATATTTTTGACGATCAGCTTAGAGGACAAACTTGACCGAAGGGTGCGATGACAACGAGCGGTAAATATCATCCAGTTGTGGCCTGGAAGTCACATAGACCGTACAGGTCAGGCTGATATAACGGCCACCGCTGCTGGCACGCATCTCAACCCGTTCAGCACTGAACTCCGGTAAATGCTGGCGTATCACTTCTATCATGGTGCTGGCAAAATCGTCGTGGGTTTCGCCCATGACCTTGATAGGGAAGTCGCACGGAAACTCAATCAGGGTTTCCTCTGGCTGGATGGCATCTTCCTGCTCGGAAGGATGTATCGGTTTTTTATCTATAGGTGTCACCATTGCTTGCTCCTTATGCGACAGGCACGCTTCCACAAAACTTATTGCAGCATCAGCTTGATGCTATCCCACATGCGACCAAAAATTCCGGCAATGACGACTTCCTTGGCAGCCACCAGTTTGCGTTCATGGATCACCTTGTCATCCAGTGTGAACTGGATCAAGCCTATCTCCTGGCCCTTGGTAATCGGCGCAAGCAATGGCTGCTTGGAAGTGATCTTGGCTTTCACGCGCGCGTATTCACCTTTAGGCAAGGTAATCAACAGGTCGCTGGGCACGGTTGCCGCAATTGTGTTGTCTGCCCCTTTCCATACTTTGAGTGTGCTGATGGCAGTGCCCGCTTTGTACACCAGTTTTGATTCATAGAACTGGAAGCCGTAGTTGAGCAGCTTTTGGCTCTCGGTAGCCCGTGCACTATCAGAGGGTGCGCCAAGCACTACAGAGATCAGGCGGGTATCGCCGCGTTTGGCCGAAGAGATCAGGCAATAACCGGCACTCTGTGTATGGCCGGTCTTGACGCCATCCACAAACGGATCCAGCCATAGCAGGCGATTGCGATTAGGCTGGGTAATCTTGTTGTAGGTGTATTCCTTGCTGGCATACAGGCGTTTGTATTGGTCGGGAAAATCGCGAATCAGCGCAGTGGCCAGCACTGACAAGTCATAAGCGGTAGTGTAGTGCTGTGGGTCAGGCAAGCCGGTGGCATTCATGTAGTGGGTGTTGCTCATGCCCAGGCGAGCGGCTTCCTTGTTCATCAAGTCAGCGAAGGCTTCTTCGGTGACAGCAATACCTTCAGCCAGTGCAATGGAGGAGTCATTGCCGGACTGGGTGATGGTGCCGTGCAACAGCTCATCCACAGTCACCGGTTTGTTGGGCTCGATAAACATCTTGGAGCCTTCGACCTTCCACGCCTTGACGCTCACCGGCAGAGTTTGCGTCAGTTGCAGGTGGCCATTCTTGAGCGCTTTGAACGACAGGTAAGCCGTCATGAGCTTGGTCAGCGAAGCCGGTTCTATGCGCTCGCTACTTTTTTCCTGGGCGATGATATTGCCGCTGCTGAAATCCTTAAGCAGGAAGGCCTTGACCGCCAATGCCGGCGGTGGCGGGATGTCGGCAGCTTGGGTGCCAGACACAAAAGCAAAAGACAGTACAAAAGCAGAGGAAACAGCAAAAATAGAGCTAAAAGATAGTGTGCGCATAGACTTTAAGGTTGGTTGATGACGTAGGTATTAACATGCAGTGCTTGCTTGATTTTAGAGGCGGTGCGGTCTGCATCTGCACGGCTGCCGAAGGGGCCAATGCGTACTCGATGCATGCCTTCATTATACCAGCTATTCACGGGTGCATTTTCGACAAGGTTTTGCGTGCGTAGTTTCTGGCAAAGTAATTCTGCATTATCTTTACTCTTGAAGGCACCTACCTGCACATAGCTGCCGGCGCTTACTGCAGCATTGGTGCCAAGCGTTTCAGGGGGACTTGCAGCAGCTTGAGGCGCAGGTAGTTCAGTCGGCGGTGGCAGGCTCTTTACCTCAATTGGTGCGGCTACATTGATTGGGCTTGGGGTGCTGCTGGAGGTGGCCGACTTGTCATAACTGCGGGCATCAATCGCCTCGACGTCTACCACGCCGCTGCCCTTTTCAATCAGGCGCAGCTTATAGGCTGCGGCGTAGGATAGATCAATCAGCCGGTCGCTATGAAACGGCCCGCGGTCGTTGATACGTACAATGACAGAGCGGCCATTGTCAGGATTGGTCACCCGGACATAACTGGGTAGGGGCAGGATGGTGTGCGCGCCGGACATGGTGTACATATCGTAGACTTCACCACTGGAGGTTTTCTGACCATGGTAACGTTTGCCATACCACGAGGCGACACCACGTTTTTTGTAAGGGGCGTAGCTTGTCATGGGGGTATAGCGCTGACCTAGTGCACTGTAAGGGCGGCTGGCGCGCGGCAGCACAGGCTCAGTACGCGGTATGGCATCGGGGATGCTATCCAGGTTGGCTGGCGGATTATCATCCGGGCCATCATCCAGGTAATAACCGCCACGTTTTGTTGACGGGGTTGCGGTTTTTTTGTCAGTAGCCGTGGTTTTGTCGGTGGCCGCACCTTCGGCAGCGTCTGGCTTAACCGTGCGGCTACCGCATGCAATCAGCATGAGGCTCAGTAATGCGATGGTGATAGTCCGGCTTGTATTCATGGGTGTCCTTATGAAGTTACAAGTTTTTTATGGGTATGTATGCTCATCAAGATACCAAAACCCAGCATCAGCGTCACTAAGGATGTACCGCCGTAACTGATCATGGGCAATGGTACGCCAACCACAGGCAAGATACCGCTGACCATGCCCATATTAACGAAGATGTAAGTAAAGAAGGTTAGCACTATGCTGCCAGCGAGCAGGCGGCAAAAGGTATTTTGCGCCTCAGAGGCAATCACCATGCCGCGCGCGATCAGCAATGTGAATAGGGTCAGCAGCAGCAGGTTGCCCAGCAATCCGAACTCTTCACCAAATACGGCAAAAATGAAATCGGTAGTGCGTTCAGGCAGGAAATCGAGCTGGGACTGTGTGCCTTTGAGCCAGCCTTTGCCCGACATGCCGCCGGAGCCGATGGCGATAGTGGCCTGTATGGTGTGGTAGCCTGCTCCTAAAGGGTCCTGGTGCGGGTCGAACAATATTTCTATGCGCTTGCGCTGGTAATCATGCAGCATGGACCAGAAGATGGGCGCCATGACTGCCAGTGAAATACCTGCCCCTATCAACAGGCGCCAACTGAGGCCTGCCAGGAACAGCACATAAAAGCCGGATGCGCCTATCAGCAGTGAGGTGCCGAGGTCGGGTTGCTTCATGATGAATGCCACAGGGATAAACAAGAGCAGCGCGCCTATGGCATGATTTTTCAGGCGGAACGTGGTTTCCTGCTTGGAAAAATACCAGGCTAGCAACATGGGCACGGCTATCTTCATCAGTTCGGAAGGCTGGATGCGAGCCACACCCAAGTGCAACCAGCGCCTTGCCCCATGGCTGATTTCGCCGAACAGGGCGACCCCCAGCAGAAGTATCATGCCGAAAACATACAACGGCAGTGCGATGCGTTCCAGATGTTGTGGCGGGATATTGGCAGCTACCCACATGATGCCGAATGCCACCAAGATATTGGCAGACTGTGAGCCTACGCGCTCAAAGCTCTGGCCTGAGGCGCTGTATAGGACAAACAAGCCCACTAACAGCGTAAGAAACAGGCAACCCATCAGGAACGGGTCGATATGCCTGATCAGGCCTTTCCATAAGTCTCTAATCATGCAGGGGTTCCTCCGGCGGTGGCGCTTCGACAGGTGCGGTTGGTGCTGCAGTTGGCGGCTCTGGTAATTTTCCCAGCAGATAGTAATCCATCACTTTGCGCGCAATGGGGCCTGCAGTTGAGCCGCCATGCTCACCATTTTCCACGATGATGGCAAGCGCGATTTTGGGATCCTCAGCCGGGGCATAAGCAATAAACAAGGCATGGTCACGATGGCGCTCATCCAGTTTGCTGGCATTATATTTCTCATTCTGGCGTATGCCGACCACTTGCGCCGTGCCAGTCTTGGCGGCGACAGTGTAGGGGCTGTTGGCTCCGACTGCGGCAGCTGTGCCGCCGGGCTGGGTAACGCCCATCATGCCGGCCCGCACGATATCGATATTTTCCTGCTTTAACGGCACCCTATCCATGGCCTGCAGCGGGACAGGGCGATTAACGCCGCTGTTATTGGCCTGTATGCTGGCCACCAAGTGCGGGCGCATGGCTACGCCATTATTGGCCAGAGTCGCGGTCGCATGGGCTAACTGCATGGGAGTAACCAGAGTGTAGCCTTGGCCTATACCGACAATGACGGTTTCACCCGGATACCAACGCTGCTTCCAGCGGCGCCATTTCCATTCGGGGGTAGGTAGCAGGCCGCCGATTTCACCGTGAATATCCAGGCCGGTTTTTCTGCCGAAACCAAAATGGCTAACAAAAGAGGTGAGCTTTTCTATGCCGAGGTCCATGGCCAGACCATAGAAAAAAGTGTCGCAGGAAATGGTAATCGCGCGCTGAATATCCACCTGGCCATGGCCGCTGGGTTTCCAGTCGCGGTAACGATGTGAACTGCCGGGCAAGGTGAAAAATCCTGGGTCACTGATGCTGAATGGCGGTTCACGTTTGCCGTTTTCCAGCCCGGCCATTGCCACGAAAGGCTTGAAAGTGGAGCCCGGCGGATAAATCCCGCGTAGTGGACGGTTAATCAGGGGTTTATCCAGGGAGTCATTCAGCGCTTTCCAGCTATCGGAATCAATGCCATCCACGAACAGGTTGGGGTCGAAAGTGGGCTGGCTGACAAAGGCCAGTACTTCGCCATTTTTGGGGTTAATGGCGACCATGGCCCACGTCGCTCGCCAAAAGCTTGTTCGGCAATGCTTTGCAACTTGCTGTCCAGGGACAGGATAAGGTTTTCACCGGGGATAGGTGCGGTGCTGGATAGCACCCGCACTGCATGGCCATCTGCATCTATCTCCACCTGCTGGAAGCCCGTCGTGCCATGCAGGTTGCGCTCATAATATTGCTCTATGCCGCTTTTACCTATGTGATCGGAGCCTTTGTAGTTAGAGGCATCGCCCGACTCTTCCAGCGACAGGATATCTTTATCGTTGATGCGGCCAATATAGCCCAGCATGTGTGAGCCGAGGGTGCCTTGTGGGTAATGCCGGAACAGTCGCGACCTGATTTCTACACCGGGAAAGCGGAAGCGGTTTACCGCAAAGCGCGCGGCTTCGATTTCATTGAGGTGGGTACGAATGGGCACGCTCTCGAAGCTATGGCTCTGAGCCCTGAGCTTGTTGAACCTCTTGCGATCCATGCCGCTGACTTCTACCAGCTTGCTCAGGTCATCAATGATCTGGTCAACATTCTTGACCTTGGAGGGCGTGATTTCGAGGGTGTAGACAAAAAAGTTATGCGCCAGTATTACGCCGTTGCGGTCGAGGATCAAGCCCCGGTTGGGCACGATGGGAACCAGTGAAATTCGGTTGTTTTCTGCCAGCGTCTGGAAGTAATCGTGCTTGGTTGCCTGCAGAAAGAAAAACCTGGATGCCAGGATGCCGAAGCATACCAATATCACCACAGCAGCAACGCCAAGGCGTATGCGAAAGTGATGTTGCTCTAGTGGGTGGTTCCTGAGCTCTGAGTGTGATCTCATGAACTGAAGTTAATTCTTACCGCTTTGGCCATCAATGCCAATACGAGAAAATATGACGGTTTGCCATAGCAATATGCCGCTGACACAAGGCAGGAAGAAACCCCAGCCAGGGCTTTCGCCGCCCGCAAACAGTTTGAGTACCCACAATGTAGCCTGGGTCAGTACCAGCAGGGCAAACACATAGGCGGCTTGCTGCCAGATGTTGAATAAGGCCAATCTGCGCTGGTAGATAACAGCAAAGAATGCGCTAAACGCAAATGCCAGGGCGTTCTGGCCGAACAGGCCGCCAGTGGCGATGTCGATGAGTATGCCGATGAACCAGGCGGTGCCGATATTACATAGTTGCGGGGCACGTAATAGCCAGTAGATCAGGGTCAGCAATACAAAGTCCGGCCGCAGCATAAGCCCCAGACCTGACCAAGGCAGGATTTGCAGAACCAGCGCAAATAACAGCGACAGGTAGATGGAGTGTAACTTAATGACTGGCATTGGGTTTGGCTGGGGTTTTGGGTTTAGGCGGAGGGCTTGCTTTTGCAGGCGCTGTCTCTTTGGTAGTGGCTGCGGCATTAGCGGCCACGCCAGAAGCTGCTTCAGGCTGCTGCAATCCTAGCAAGAGCACTTGTCGGTGGTTTTCTATGCCTGCCACGGGTTTACACACAATATGCGCAAATGGCGAGTTGGCATTGCTACTGACGCTGACCACTTCTGCAACCGTGAGTCCGGTAGGATAAATGCCATCTATGCCAGAGGTCACCAGCTTGTCGCCCTGGCGGATATCAACATTGGCAGGCAGGTAGGGCAGGTCTATCGAGGTGTCGCGACCATGGCCGAAAGCAATCGCGCGTAGGGCATTACGTTCAATCTGGACGGGAATGGCCAGGTCTTTATCGGTAATCAGGGTGACTTCACTGCTGAACGGGTAGACACGGGTGACCTGTCCAATCACGCCGGTGCCATCAATCACGGCTTGGCCGGCAACGATATCATGGTGGGCGCCCAGGTTCACGACTATCCGGTGTACGAAAGGGTCGCGTCCCATGTGCAGTATCTCGCCGAGTTTTGCCGGCTGCTTGGAGGCCTGCGCGGCGCCAAGTAAATTCCTGAGATTGGCATTTTCATTTTCCAGCGATTTCAGTCGCTGCAGCTCTGCACTTTGAAATAACGCTTGTTGCTTGAGTTCGGTGTTCTCTTTGAGCAGGGTATTGTGCGTAGATAAATACTCCCCGGTAGCCTTATAGGCATTGAATGGGGCATTGGCAAGTATTTGCAATGGGTGCAGCAGCGCAATCAGGCCTTGCCTGATCTCAGTAAGGTAATGCAGGCGCGAGTCGGTCGCCATTAAGGTTAAGGACAGCGCTGCAAATAGCACCAGTCGGGCAAAAGGGCTGGGACCACGGACAAAGAAAGCCTGGGTATGCTGGGGATTAATCGCGCGTCGCATTTAGCGGCACTCCCTCATCAGGAGTTGCAGCTGCATATCAGTACGAAGCAGGGTGCTGGTTGGTAAGCCCGGGGTATGGTGGCCTGTGGTGTCATGTATCTTTGGCATTGAGTTCCGTGCTTGTAGCACCAAATTCCTTTACTGGCTTTAACTCAAGGTAATGCATTTAATATAAAGCAGGCCGTAAAAACGGCCTGCTCAGTAGATCTAAAGCTAGGTTAAGTCAGCGGTTTAATCCAGCAGCAGCCCATAGGGAAGATGACTGCCGCCTTGCTTATTCCTGGGCGAATATATTGCCCAGCTTGTCCATTTCTTCCAGGGCACGGCCACTGCCACGCGCTACGCAAGTCAGCGGGTCTTCAGCTACCACCACTGGCAGGCCTGTTTCTTCCACAATCAAACGATCCAGATTGCGAAGCAATGCGCCACCACCGGTGAGTACCATGCCTTTTTCCGCAATGTCTGCACCCAACTCTGGAGGAGTTTGTTCCAGTGCGGATTTTACTGCGCCAACAATCGCATTGAGCGGCTCAGTGAGTGCTTCCAGAATTTCATTGCTGGAAATGGTGAATTTACGTGGCAGACCTTCAGCCAGATTGCGGCCGGTGACTTCCATTTCCAGGACTTCAGAGCCTGGAAAGGCAGAGCCGATTTTTTTCTTGATGAGTTCGGCGGTAGGCTCGGAAATCTGCATGCCGTAGTTACGGCGAATGTAGTCGATGATGGCCTGGTCAAATTTATCGCCACCCACGCGTTCGGATTTAGCGTAAACGATACCGCCCAGTGAGATCACGCCCACTTCAGTGGTGCCACCACCCACGTCTACCACCATGGAGCCGGTGGCTTCCGCTACCGGCATATCAGCACCGATTGCAGCCGCCATAGGCTCTTCGATTAAATATACCTGGCGCGCACCGGCACCAATGGCTGATTCGCGAATGGCGCGACGTTCCACCTGGGTAGAGCCTACCGGTACACAGATGATGATGCGTGGGTTGGGTGAGAACCAGCGTGATTCGTGGATTTTGCGGATGAAATACTTAAGCATCTGCTCGGTAATGGTGAAGTCCGCAATCACGCCGTCTTTCATGGGGCGGATAGCGGTAATATTGGCTGGCGCCCTGCCCAGCATGCGCTTGGCCTCTATACCAACGGCAAGCAATGTTTTTTTGCCGGCCGGGCCGCCTTCCTGACGTATTGCCACGACAGAAGGTTCATCCAGTACGATGCCTCTGCCGCGTACGTAAATCAGGGTGTTAGCTGTGCCAAGGTCAATGGCGAGATCATTTGAGAAATAGCTGTTTAAAATACCGAACATTGTTGTTGTATCCTGAGCGAACGGCCGCAAATTATCTAGGGGTAAATTCTAAGCGTTGATTAGTTGCGGCTGAAGATGTGCATAAAATCAAGTTATAATACCCTATATAGTCCTGAATTTTAAGACCGTGTTGAAAATTAAGATTTGGCCTGAATGTAGGCGCAAGAATAGTGAAAATCTAAAGTCTGGAACGTAAAATGTCTTTAAGTAGCTCCGATGTTAAACGCATTGCGCATCTCGCGCGTATTGAAATCAGTGATGCAGAAGTAGAAGTCACCCTGCACAAGCTCTCAGGCATTCTTGGCTTGATTGAGCAAATGCAGGCGGTGGATACCACCGGCATCACGCCCATGTCGCACTCGCAGGATGTGGTGCAGCGCTTGCGTGAAGATGTGGTGACGGAAACCAATCAGCGCGAGCTGTTCCAGTCTATTGCCCCCGCTGTCGGCAACGGCTCTGTCGAGCCCGCTGTAGAAGCCGGTTTGTACCTCGTCCCTAAAGTTATCGAATAGTCCCCACATGATTAACAAAAGCCTGAAACAGCTTGGCAGCATGCTGCAAGCCAAAGAGATTTCCAGTGTCGAACTTACACAGGAGTATTTGAAGCGCATCGCTGCACTTAACCCCGATATCAATGCTTACATTACGGTAGATGCCGACAAAACATTGGCGCAGGCGCAAGCTGCAGACCAGTTGTTGGCAAGCGGTAAATCCGATGCCTTGACCGGCATCCCTATCGCGCAAAAAGATATTTTTGTGGCCAAGGGCTGGAAAACCACCTGCGGTTCCAAAATGCTGGAAACCTTTATTGGCCCCTATAACGCTAACGTGATCGAACGCTTCGATGTCGCTGGGGCAGTGAATCTAGGCAAGACCAATATGGATGAGTTCGCCATGGGCTCGTCTAATGAGACCAGCTATTTTGGCAAGGTGCAGAATCCGTGGGATCGCAGCCGTGTGCCCGGCGGTAGTTCGGGCGGCAGCGCCGCAGCGGTGGCAGCTCGCTTGTGTGCGGCAGCTACCGGCACGGATACCGGCGGCTCTATCCGGCAGCCAGCCTCGTTATGCGGGCTTTCCGGCCTTAAGCCGACTTACGGCCTGGTATCGCGCTACGGCATGATCGCGTTTGCCTCCTCGCTCGACCAAGCTGGCCCCATGGCTAAATCCTGTGAAGACATGGCCCTGATGATGAATGTGATGACGGGCTTTGACGAACGCGATTCGACCAGTCTGCAGCGCGAAAAAGAAGATTACACTCGCGACCTGAATAAACCTTTAGCCGGTTTAAAAGTAGGCTTGCCCAAGGAGTATTTTGCTGAGGGCCTGGGTGCAGATGTTGCCAAAGTAGTAGAGGGTGCGATTGCCGAGTACCGCAAGCTAGGTGCCGAAATTGTCGACATCAGCCTGCCCAACACCAAGCTTTCCATCCCGGTTTATTATGTGCTGGCACCTGCTGAGGCTTCGAGTAACCTATCACGCTTCGATGGTGTGCGTTACGGCCACCGTGCTGCTGAATACACGGACCTGATGGATATGTACTGCAAGAGCCGTGCTGAAGGCTTCGGTGCCGAAGTCAAACGCCGTATCCTGATCGGGACTTATGTATTAAGCGCCGGGTATTACGATGCCTACTACCTGAAAGCCCAGCAGATCCGCCGCCTGATTGCGCAGGATTTTGAAAATGCATTCAAGCAATGCGACATCATTATGGGGCCAACCGCGCCATCTACCGCCTTTAAAGCCGGTGAGAAGGCTGATGATCCGGTCTCCATGTATCTGCAGGACATCTACACCATCGCCGTTAATCTGGCCGGCTTGCCCGGTATGAGCATCCCTGCCGGTTTTGCTGAGCAGGATGGCAAACCGTTGCCGGTCGGTATCCAGATTATCGGTAATTATTTTGATGAAGCGCGCATGTTGAACGTGGGCCATGCCTATCAACAAGTAACAGATTGGCACTTACAAATGCCGGAAGGGATCTAGCCATGGAATGGGAAGTCGTCATCGGGCTGGAAACACATACCCAGCTGCAAACCAAAACCAAGATTTTTTCCGGGGCTTCCACTGCTTTTGGCGCTGAGCCTAATACCCAAGCTTGCGTGGTGAGTATCGCTTTGCCAGGCGTACTACCGGTGTTGAATAAAGAAGCGGTCAAATGTGCCATTAAATTTGGCCTGGCGGTGGATGCCGAGATCGCGCCAAGGTCGGTATTTGCGCGTAAAAACTACTTCTATCCCGACCTGCCCAAAGGCTACCAGATCAGTCAGTATGAGCTGCCGGTAGTGGGTAAGGGCTCAATGACCGTGCTCGTGGGCGACACTGAAAAGACTATTCGTATCACGCGCGCACACTTGGAAGAGGATGCAGGTAAATCATTGCACGGCGATTTTGAAGGCGTGACCGGTATAGACCTGAATCGAGCCGGTACGCCTTTGCTGGAAATCGTCACCGAGCCGGATATGCGCTCCGCTGCCGAGGCTGTGGCCTATGCCAAGAAGCTGCACGAGTTGGTGCAGTGGATAGGTATATGCGACGGCAATATGCAAGAGGGTAGTTTCCGTTGCGACGTGAACGTGTCTGTACGCAAAAAAGGCACAGAAAAACTTGGCACTCGCCGCGAGATCAAGAACCTCAACTCGTTCAAGTTCATGCAACAGGCCATCGAATACGAAACCCGCTGGCAGATTGAGACGCTGGAAGATGGCGGCACCATTCACCAAGCCACGGTGCTATTTAATCCGGATACTGGTGAAACACGCGCCATGCGATCCAAGGAAGAAGCCAACGATTACCGCTACTTCCCTGATCCCGACTTACTGCCATTGGCAATTTCCGAGTCCGATATCAGCGCAGTGAAAGCTGAGATGCCGGAGTTGCCCGAAGCGATGAAGGCTCGCTTTATGGGCGAGTACGGCCTTGCGCAGTACGATGCTACCGCCCTCACCGCTTCGCGTGCGCTGGCGGATTATTTTGTGGCAGTGGTCAGTGCTGGGACAGAGGCCAAGATCGCCGCGAACTGGGTGATGGGTAGTGTGGCCGCCAAGTTGAATGCTGAAGACAAAGCGATAGGCGAGTCGCCAATCGCCCCGCAAGCACTCGCGCAATTGCTTAAGCGAATCAGCGATGCCACGATTTCAAATAATGCTGCAAAACAGGTATTTGAAGCGATGTGGGCGGGCGAGGGCGATGCCGATAACATCATCGAGCAAAAGGGCCTCAAGCAAGTCTCGGATAGCGGTGCTATAGAAGCTATCATCGATGAAGTGCTGGCGGCTAATGCAGCGATGGTGGAAGAGTTCAAAGCCGGAAAAGAAAAGGCTTTCAACGCATTGGTGGGTCAAGCCATGAAAGCATCAAAAGGCAAGGCCAACCCTGCGCAGGTGAATGAAGTCTTGAAGAGGAAGCTGGCTAGCTAGAATTGCCCCTGGCAGGCTCAGCTACTTGGCTGAATGTTGTGACTTGAGCTCGGTAAAGCGTTGCTTGTCAGCAGCAAAGCGTTTTCTTGTGGCGACCATGCTATCTTGCTGTTGCTTGATCTGACTATCAATGCGGCCAATTTCTGCCTGGTTGTCCTTGATATCCTGCGCCAGATCCTCTGGAGTGGGCTTCTTGCGTTGCTTGAATCCATCCGCAAACTTCTTGTTGGTATCTAGTTGTTTGACAGCGCCTACCCGCCGTTGCTGTAGTCCCTGTACAGCAATCTCGTCCATTTGCAAATGGCGGTCGCGCGCCAGATCTATCTCCTGTTCATCGGTAAAAGAGGCCAGCAATGCACGGTCTTTACGCTGTTGCTCAATGGCTTCTGGGGACTCTTCGACTACTTGTGTGCTCTTAGGATCATTGCGCTTTA
Organism: Candidatus Methylopumilus sp.; assembly: GCA_041662005.1. Taxonomy (GTDB): domain Bacteria; phylum Pseudomonadota; class Gammaproteobacteria; order Burkholderiales; family Methylophilaceae; genus DATHXC01. Next base: position 3,941 of record JBAZTJ010000033.1, on the reverse strand, counting down.
TCGTTATGCCTTGCGAGTTGATCACGCTATTTTGATTAGTGTACTGTGCTGGTAAGACATCACCATAATGTGTTCTGCCTTTCTCATCCACCCACTTATTAATTTTTATATCTTTGGATTTCCCGGGCTCAGCTGCACGTGTCGGCGTCGCTAATACAAGCGGCAGGCAGAGGATGAATGCTCTTACAATCCAAACCAAAAAGGCATGCATAAGTTTCCTGTCAGGGTGGCCTAGAAGCTTCATATTTAAATCAGGTAGCCCCGTATTGGCGGCGGTAGCTTTCAATGGCGCTTAAGTACTGCACAACATCATGATTTTGCGACACATTAGATTGGTTGTGCAAATATTTAATGAGGGATTCCAGATTGGCGATGCTGCAAACGGGGATGCCATTGTCTTTTTCGACTTCTTGTACGGCAGAGAGGCTACCGGTGCCGAGCTCCTGGCGGTCAATGGCAATGGCCACCCCACAGGGGACTGCGCCGCAGGACTTGATGATGTCTACCGATTCGCGCACCGATGTGCCTGCTGAAATTACGTCATCCACGATCAAAACTCGACCAGTTAATGGGGCACCCACCACGGTTCCACCCTCGCCGTGGTCTTTTGCTTCCTTGCGGTTATAGGCATAAGGTACATTACGCCCTTGTCGTGCCAGAGCAATGGCGATGGTTGCTGCGAGGGTGATGCCCTTGTAGGCCGGGCCGAATAGCATATCGAACTGGATGCCGGACTTTAATATGGCTGCTGCGTAGAATTCGCCTAGTTTCATCAGGCTGAACCCGTCATTAAACAGGCCTGCGTTGAAGAAATAAGGGCTCAGGCGGCCCGCTTTGGTTTTAAACTCACCGAAGCGTAATACCTGCTTTTCAATTGCAAATTCTATAAACTCGTGTGTGAAGTCGGACATTTTTATGTAAAGGAATGGATTTGTTAAGAATTATAACTGCAAACCTCAATGGTATTCGCTCGGCGGCGAATAAGGGCTTTTTTTCATGGATGCAACAGCAAAATGGTGACATTTTTTGTCTACAGGAGCTTAAAGCACAAGCTGCAGATTTAACCCCCGAGATGATGAATCCACCGGGTTATTTCGGCTATTTTCATTATGCGGAGAAAAAAGGCTATAGCGGCGTCGGCATTTATACACGCAAGCAGCCGGATCAAGTCATCGTCGGGCTGGGGCATGCCGATATTGATGCCGAGGGTCGTTACCTGGAATTGCAGTTCGGCAATCTGAGTGTGGTTTCGTTGTACCTGCCCTCCGGCTCAAGTGGCGAGGAGCGTCAGAATGTCAAATTCAGCGTGTTGGCTAGATTCTACCCGCATCTTGCGGCGCTCAAGGCTAGCGGACGGGATGTCGTGGTGTGTGGCGATTGGAATATTGCCCACAAGGAGGCGGATCTTAAGAACTGGAAAGGTAACAGGAAGAACTCGGGATTCTTGCCCGAAGAGCGCGCATGGATGACGCAGCTATTCGGTGAGCTGGGTTGGGTGGATGTTTATCGGGTGGTGCATCCTGATACTACGGATGAATGCTATACCTGGTGGAGTAATCGTGGGCAGGCCTGGGCCAAGAATGTCGGGTGGCGTATCGACTATCAGATTGCGACTGCAGGCCTAGCGCACACGGCCAAAAGTGCAGAAATATATAAGGCGCAACGGTTCTCGGATCATGCACCCTTGATCATAGAGTATGACTTTAATTCGTGAGGGTAGTCAGTCAGGCATGATTCATGCTGATAGTCATTAAGCGCAACACAGCAAATACACGGTGTTGCAGAAGAGCGAGGTCAATTTTTTAGCTGAGTGAACATCAAGCTTATGGCTTGCCGATGAGACTGCAACGACAATGATCAACTTAGTGGATGCGCTGTTAAAAAGAGACAACAAGGGATTATTGTGCCTCAAGGCATTGATTTTAACGTCCTGCATTGCCTCGATAGTCCTTGGTGCGACCGTATTGCTGGGCTGGTATACCCACAATGCTCGGCTTATCCAGATTGATCCGGCTTATGTGCCCATGCAGTACAACACGGCGCTGGGTTTCGTATTAAGCGGCATGGGCATTATTACAGTGATCTCCAGGCATCCGCGAGTTGCCAGTTTTTGCGGTATGGTGATCGCGGCGATGGGTTTGCTGACACTGGCCCAATATGTATTTGCGTGCGATATTGGGCTGGATCAACTGCTGATGAAACACTACATCACAGTGAAAACCTCCAATCCCGGCAGAATGGCGCCGAATACCGCGCTTTGCTTCAGTATCATCGGCCTGACGCTTTTGATACTAGGTTCTATCAGGAGGCATCGCTGGCTCCCCATCTTGACCGGCGTTGCCGGTGCCATATTGTTAGGTTTAAGCCTGGTGGCATTCACGGGCTATCTGATGGGGGTGGAGACTGCCTTTGGTTGGGGTGCCTTGACGCGTATGGCGATTCATACCTCGCTGGGGTTTGTGGTGTTGAGTTGTGGCTTGCTGGTGCTCGCCTGGTATCAAGGCACCCAGAATACGTCAGGGTTGATTAATACATTGTCGGTACCTGTCGGCATAGGGGTGCTGACGGTCACGGTGTTGCTGTGGCAGGCTCTGCAAAGTGAGTTGGGCCACGATATTTCGCATGATAAGACCTACCTTAACCTGGTATTGGTTTTTGGTGCATTGCTGGCGATTGCCATCGCATGGGCGATCAACCGCGCCTTTGCCGAGCAAGTCCAGGCCAACTCGGCGCGGGCTGCCAGAAAAGCCCTGGAGCTGGATATCATAGAACGCCAGCATGCAGAATCTGCATTGAAAGAGAGTGAGCAACGCTTCAGGAGCATCTTTGAGAATGCAGCTATCGGTATTGCGCAGATTTCGACCGAGGGTCGATACCTGCAGGTTAATGAAGCGTTCTGTAATATTGTGGGCTATACCTCGCATGAAATACTTACGCAAGGTATAACTTCCAGGCATCTCACCTATCCTGATGATCTGCCTGCGGATTTAAAAAAATTGGCAAATTTGCTCGAAACTGAGGGGGCTAGCTACTCGGTGGAAAAGCGCTACATCAGAAAAGACGGCAACATTGCCTGGGTGCATCTGTCGGTTTTCCTGATGCGAGACGAAGCAAAAGTACCCATGTACTTTATCAGTGCAGGGCAGGACATCACTGAGCGCAAGGCCTTGCAACTTGAAGTTGAGCGTCAGGCACAAGTGGATTACCTGACAGGACTTTCAAATCGACGCCATTTCATAGAAGAAGGGGAGGCCGAGCTAGCTCGTGCGCTGCGTTATAAAAAGCCGCTTTCCCTGATGATGCTGGACATCGACTTCTTTAAACTGGTCAATGATACTCACGGCCATAAGGCTGGGGATATTGTTCTGCAGAAAGTGAGCCAGTTGTGCGAGGGGGCCTTGCGTGAGGTTGATATCATAGGCCGGCTTGGAGGCGAAGAGTTTGCGATACTACTGCCGGAGACCATGCTGGAAAAGGCCGTGGAGGTTGCAGAGCGGATTCGCCTGTTGATTGCAGGTACGGAAATAGCGCTTGAAATAGGCCTGCCGCTACATGTGACCGTATCCATCGGTGTGGCCACCCTCAAGGGCAAGGAGATCAATATCGATACTTTGTTGCATCACGCAGATGAGGCGCTGTATGAAGCTAAGCGTACCGGACGCAATAAGGTCTGTGTTGCTGGCTAATACCTATCTCTAGAAACAGGATTTCAGGCTTAACGCCTGTAAAACCTGGCCACTAGACCGGTTTTGCACAAAGGCGGCAATGCCAATATCGCGGTTTTTCCATACATTATTCAATGTTAACCCCTGGCGCCACTCACTCCCTGACACTTCATCCACACGATATGGCCCATACAACTCGCGCACCACATACTCGTGCCGGAGTTGGCGGCCCGAATTTTCACCGGCTTTTACTTCGCTGCTAAGATTATTCTCATA
>JBAZTJ010000032.1:0-20720 GCA_041662005.1 Candidatus Methylopumilus sp. | reverse complement strand
ATGCGACTCCCACTCGTGGCGTTTGTGCAGGCCGCCTTCGACGCTACCGCCACCCTTGATGGTCTGTATCCAGTCGCGGCCTACCTTGCGTACACGCAGGCCGGCGCCGCAGCGGCACAGGTTGAGTTCGGCGGTATCAAAGTAGATATCGGACATCTCCAGTATTTGCGGCGGCGAAATCGCATATTTCTTCAATAGCGGGTGATGCCGCAATGCTTCTGTATCTTGTGAAGCGACCAGCAGTTTTAGCTCAATTTCCACGATGCTGAATCCCTCCTTGTGTCGGTTACAGCTAGTTTCAAAGACTATAGCAGCTACTTAACTGAACACTTTAACTAACAACATCAATGCCACTACTGTGGCCAGAGTGGCAAAGCTAAAGCCCACATATCTGGCATTCAGTTTCCCTGCGATGGTTCGACCTAAAACCATGCCAAAAATTGCACCCAGGCTAAATGGCGCTGCAATCATCCAGTTCAGGTTACCCAAGGCTAAATTACCGGCGACTACGGTGGTGGAAACCAACGCAATCACTGCTAGCGAGGTAGCTACGACAGATTGCATGGACAGGCTGGAGAGCTTTTGCAGGGCCGGCACAATGACAAAGCCACCACCCACCCCCACCAGGCCAGACAGGAAGCCGGCGATAGTGCCTGAAAGCAGGATGGAGACTGAGCAGCGGCTGTTCCAGACAAACCGGCCGGTCTGGCTGTTCAAGCTGCAGGTGGGGGTGCTTTGGCTCTCATTCGCCGTCTTGGTTTGATGGCGTATGGTGTCGTAGGCCACATACAGCAGAATGACGGAAAACAGGACCAGCAAGTATTGATTAGCCACTCGGTGTGCAAGCCAGATGCCGAGCGGGGAAAATATCACGCCAGCAAATGCCATCAATAAAGCGGCGCGATACCTCACCAGCCCGCCATGCACGCCCGCTATAGCGCCTATGCCTGCCGCGGTGGCAACGGCTAACAAGCCGATAGGGGTAGCCTCGGCTACTGTCAGGTGCAACAGAAACACCAGCAAGGGCACCGCGAGTATGCCGCCACCTGCGCCGGTTATCCCCATCAGCAGGCCGATGAATATCCCTAGTGTGATTGTTAGCAGCATGGTTGATTTAGCTGGAAGGCATTAGCTTTTGCAGCACTTCATAGATTGCCATGCCGGCCAGCATGGCGGCCGAAAACAGGATGGGCTCGCTGGCATTGGTGGCAATGGATGCTATTGCCGGACCGGGGCAGTAGCCAGCCAGCCCCCAGCCTATGCCAAAGGTGATGGAGCCGACGATGAGCCGTGTATCAATCTCCTTTTTGGCAGGAAGCGCAATCGTCTCGCCCAGGATGGTTTTTGATTGTCTGGTTGCGATGCGAAAAGCAAAGTAGGCCACTGCAATGGCACCTAACATGACAAATGCAAGCGACGGGTCCCAGCTGCCGGTGACATCCAGGAAACCAATCACTTTTGCCGGGTCTGTCATGCCTGAGAGTATCAGGCCTATGCCGAAAATCAGGCCGGACATAAATGCAGAAATTAATATCATCATGACCTCCTTACCAGTCCAGCTGGCGTGCTAGAAACACCGTAACCACACCAGCCAGTATAAAAATGCATGTTGCCGCGATGGAGCGCGGAGATAACCGGGCTATGCCGCAAACCCCATGGCCGCTGGTGCAGCCTGAGCCATAGCGAGTACCAATGCCAACCAGTAAACCGGCGATGATAATGGTCGTGTTGCCAGCGTTGATAGTGACGGCTGGTAGTGCGTGCACTGCACCATACAGCAAGGGGGCAACGATCAGGCCTGAGAGAAATGCCAGTCGCCAGTTGGTATCGTTACCTTTGGCCGTCAGCAGGCCGCCCAGTATGCCGCTGATGCCCGCTATCCGGCCATTGAGTAATATCAGCATGGATGCTGCCAAGCCTATCAGCATCCCTCCAAGCAAGGAGTTGAGTGGGGTGAATTCAGCCCAGTTAATCATGTAGTGTTTCCTCCGTTTTTGCAGATACCGCTTGCTGGCAAAACTGTTGATATAAAAACTTCATGACCAGTAATGCGGGTTGGCTGGATATGCTGTAGTAAATTTGTTTACCCTCGCGCCGGGTTTGCACCAGATTTTCTGCCCGCAGCACAGTCAGCTGTTGTGAGAGCGATGGTTGTTTGATGCCCACCGTAGCTTCCAGGTCGCTTACACATTTTTCGCCCTGGCTGAGCTGACAGAGCAGTAGCAGGCGATCAGGGTTAGCCAGTGCTTTCAAAAAGTTGCTGGCCTGCGTTGCATTGCTGCGCATCGTTTCAAAATCCAGGGTAATTTCCCGGGAAAGTTCAGTGGTGTCCATTTTTAAACCTGTCATTAAAATGCTTGTATAACAATATACAAATATATATTATGTTATTTAATTAAATGATGCAATATTAATTCGGAGAAAACCATGATATTTCGCCAACTTTTTGAGCCTTTATCCAGCACCTATACCTATCTTATCGGTTGCGAGGATAGCGGTAAGGCCATATTGATAGACCCGGTGATCTCAGCCATAGATCGGGATTTGGCCGAGGTACACAAATTAGGGCTCACGCTCGCCTACAGTGTGGATACGCACATCCATGCCGACCATATTACCAGTGCCCTGGAGCTTAAGAAGCGCGTTGGTAGCCGCATCGCCAATCCGATTATCGACAGGCTGCCTTGTGCCGATGAGTATCTGGAGGAAGGTAAGCCGCTGCATGTTGGCAGTATCGAACTGAACTCATTGCATACGCCAGGCCATACGCTGGGGCATTTCTCTTATTCTATCGGCAATCGGGTATTCACCGGGGATGCATTGCTAGTGGATGGCTGTGGCCGCACAGATTTTCAGAACGGCAGCTCGGAAGATTTGTACCATAGTATTCATCGCAAACTATTTACCTTGCCGGATGAGTACCTGGTGTATCCGGGCCATGACTATCACAACCGGTTTGTATCTTCGATAGGCCAGGAAAAAATGCGCAATCCAAGATTAGGCAGTGGGAAAACCATGGATGAGTTTAAGGAAATAATGGCCAATTTAAACTTACCGTATCCCAAGTTCATTGATTACGCTGTGCCCGGCAACCAGCAATGCGGGGTATGCCCGAAAGAGTTACCAGAAAGCCTGGAAGGCTATTGCGGTCAGATGACTGAGAGCGTGCAGGGCTAGCTTATTTTGAGTGGAAACTCATGCCTAAAAACAGAATAAGATGTGTCGAAAATTCGTACAGGGGTTTACAAAATCGTCGAAGTTTTTGACAAATAATTAAGCAGTTTACTTGTGCTACTGAACTGCAAAAACTTTAGATGAGTATTTCCCATATTTATCAGTAGGTTGTTATTGGTTGTGGCAATCATAAGCATGGCTCAGCTATTTGGCACATAGCTTGCATCTCTTCAGATATGGCATTCGCCCTATGCCTGAAGAGAAAGTTAAATCATGACAAATTTACTGAGTTTGCTATTTAAATCTAAAAAAATAGACGTTAAAAAACCACGTAAAGCCAGGGAGGCTACGACTACCCTGCAAACCCAGAGCAATTACAAGAAATATGAGGATTTGATAGTGCCTCTGGAGCAAAGTAACTTCGGTATTGAAGTGAAAGAAATCAGCATCATCGAATACGACAGACGTAAAACCCCCAGATAAAGGTACTGCTATTTATCTGGGGTAATCTTGTGAATTTAGCCCCTGGAAACAAGATAGCTTTAATATCAGCTGACTATTGCTCGGCTGTTTCAGCACCAAATCTTCTATACAGCATAGGCAGCAAAATCAGTGTCAGCAGCGTAGATGTCACCAGGCCGCCGATCACGACAATAGCGAGTGGGCGCTGAATCTCCGAGCCTGGCCCGGTGGCAAACAACAGCGGCACCAAGCCAAAAGCTGCAATGCTGGCGGTCATTAATACCGGCCTGAGACGCCGCCTGGCGCCCTCAACCACCACTTGTGCCATTGCCATGCCGGTACTGGCGAGTTGGTTAAAATAGCTCACCATCACTACCCCATTCAGTACGGCTATGCCCAATAGCGCGATAAAACCAACAGAAGCCGGCACGGAGAGGTACTCGCCTGAAATCCACAAGGCGAACACGCCACCTATCATGGCGAATGGAATGTTGGCCAGAATCAATGCGGACTGCCGTACCGAATTAAAGGTGGTATAGAGCAGCATGAAGATCAGCCCCAAGGCAATCGGAACTACAATCGCCAGCCGTTGTGCGGCGCGTTGCTGGTTCTCGAACTGGCCGCCCCAAAGCAAGTGGTAGCCTTCAGCCAGTTTGACATCAGCCGCAACTCGCTGCTTGGCCTCCTCTACAAAGCTGACCAGATCACGCCCCCGCACATTAACGGTGACCACGACCATGCGCGCAGCACGTTCACGATCTATCTTCACCGGCCCATCGGTTCTGACCAGGCGCGCGATGTTGGAAAGCGGCACGCTGGCGCCGTTGGCTAAAGTCAGGCGCAAGTTGGCAAACTCGGCAGGCGAAAAACGCAGGGCTTCCGTTCCCCTCAGTAACAACGGTGTTCGGCGCTGGCCTTCTTGCACGATACCAAGCACTTTACCTTCAACATGCGCGCGTAAAATATCCTCGATCTGGGTGATATCAAAGCCCAGCCGACCGGCCGCCATGCGGTCGATTTCCACTCGCAGATATTGCACGCCACTATTTTGCGGAGTGTAGGCATCCTGGCTGCCGGGAATGTTTTCCAGCACGTGTTTGATGGCTTGCGCAGTTTTATTCAACACATCGAGGTCGCTGCCAAAAATCTTGATGGCGAGGTCGCCGCGCACGCCCAGGATCATTTCATTGACGCGCATGTCGATAGGTTGGGTAAAGCTGAAAGCCATACCGGGGAAATCCTGCATCACCACTCTCAACTTATCGATCAACACGTTTTTGTCGGGTGAGCGCCAGGTTTCTCTGGGGTTGAGTATCAGGAACTGGTCGGTCTGGTTCAAGCCCATAGGGTCCAGCCCCAGCTCATCGGCACCCACGCGCGACACTACCTGCTTCACTTCCGGTACCCGGCTCAAGATGGCTTGTTGCAAATTACCGTCCATCGCCAGACTTTGTTTGAGGTTGATGGAAGGCAGCTTTTCGGTGCCGATAATGATGTCGCCTTCATCCATGGTAGGCATGAATATCTTGCCGATCTGCATATAGACGAAACCGGTCGCCACCAAGGCCAGCAACGCGCTAATGACGACGATACGTGTGTGTTTGAGCGACCAAATTAGCGCTGGCGTATAGATGCCCAGGGCCTTGCGTACCAGCCAGGGTTCTGCGTGACTGACTTTACCCAGCAGCAACGAAGCCAGTACCGGGATGGCGGTCAGCGACAATACCAGCGAACCGGCAAGTGCAAACACGATAGTGAGTGCCACCGGGCTGAATAGCTTGCCTTCCAGCCCTTGCAAGGTGAGTAAAGGTAAAAACACCGTGATGATGATCAGTATGCCTGCAGTCACCGGCACGCCGACTTCCTGCACCGCAAATGTAATCAGCTCAAGGCGTGTTTTCTTTGCAAGCGCAGGTTGCTCGGGATCTGCGATCAGCGCAGACTCTTCCAGATTTTTCTGGTGCTGGCTCAGATGCGCTGCAATGTTTTCTACCACGACGACAGCGGCATCCACCAACATGCCGATGGCAATAGAAAGTCCGCCCAGGCTCATCAGGTTAGCTGACAAGCCAAAACTGCGCATCAGCATAAAGGTCACCAGCGCGGCCAGCGGTAAAGCCAGTGCCACTGTCAATGCCGCGCGCAGATCGCCCAAAAACAGGATAAGCAGTATCACGACCAGCACGATGGCTTCCAGCAAGGCCTTGGACACGCCATGAATGGCGCGGTCTACCAGGCTGCCACGGTCATAGAATACTTGCGTGGTCACCCCCGGGGGCAGGGTAGGCTGTATCTCCGCCAACCGCGTGCGTATGCCTTCAACCACCTGGCGTGCATTGGCACCGCGCAACCCTAAAACCAGCCCTTCTACCGCCTCACCCTTGCCGTTATGGCTAACCGCGCCATAGCGGGTGAGTGCTCCTATCTTCACTTCCGCGACATCATTGACGCGCACCGGCATACCGGCAGTGGCGCTAATGACGGTGTTGCGCACATCGTCCAGGGTGTTAAAACGGCCTTCTGAGCGGACGATGAGTGATTCCTCACCTTCACTCAGCCTGCCCGCACCATCGTTGCGATTGTTGCGGTCCAGCGCTTGCTGCAATGCTTCCAGGGTGATGCCGCGCGCGGTCATGCGCGCCAGGTCTGGGATGATTTCAAAGCTGCGTACCAGCCCGCCCAGCGAGTTCACATCCGCTACGCCGGGTACACTGCGTAGTTGCGGGCGTATCACCCAGTCCAACAGGCTGCGCCGCTCTTCCAACGACAAATCACCGCCTTCAATCGTGAACATGAACATCTCGCCCAGTGGCGTCGTCATGGGGGCCATGCCGCCGGAAATATCCGTGGGCAGATTCCCCCACACATTATTCAGGCGTTCGGCCACCTGCTGGCGCGCCCAGTAGATATCGGTACCGTCGGCAAAGTCTATGGTGATATCGGTCAGGCCGTATTTGGCGACGGCGCGCAGCATGGTCTGCTTGGGCAAGCCTAGCATTTCTACCTCGACCGGGGCGGTGATGCGTGCCTCTATTTCTTCAGGCGTCAAACCGGGGGATTTGATAATAATTTTGACCTGGGTGCTGGAAACATCGGGGAATGCATCAATCGGCAAATTCTGCATGGCATACATGCCGCCGCCCACCAAACCCAGGACGAACAGCATCATCAACAGGCGTTGGCGCAGGGAAAACTCAATCAGGCTATTCAGCATTATTCGCTCCCTATGCCCAGCCATTTGGCTTTTAGCGCGGCAATGCCGGCGCTGACGACTCGCTCACTGCCTTTGAAATCGCCACGAATGACTGCCTGACTGCTTTCGCTGCTGACCATCACGATTTTACGTGGTTCAAATCCACCTGCGACTTGGATAAAAACATAACTTTCGTTGCTGTCCTTGCCGGTGCTTTTCTGAAATACGGCGCTCTTGGGTACGCTAAAGCTGTTTTCTGTCGTAGTGCGCAAAATTTCAGCTTCAACCAGTTGACCCGGGGATATCGTGTCCGTGCCCGATGTGATTTCAACCCGCACCAGTGCGGTCTGATCCAGCTTGTTGATGTTGCGTACGATGGCGATGATCTTGCCAGTCGCCTTAGAGTTGGCAATAGCTACTTGCATGCCATTGACCAAGCCGCTCAGTGCTTGCGCTGGCACGCGGATTTCAAGCCATAACGGATCCAGTTTGGCGATGCGATAAATTGGCATGGAGGGGTCAATGCGCTGGCCTGTAGTCACCAGCTGCTCCAGCACTACGCCATCAATAGGCGCTACCAGACTCATGCCGCCAGCATAACTGCCGCTAGATTCGAGCTTGCTGATAGCCTGGTTGCTCATGCCTGATAGCTTGAGGGCCTGGCGGCGTTCTGCCAGTTGGGCGCTGACTTCAGCGTGGGTGCTTTTAGAGGTGAGATAACGACGTTCAGCGATAATGCCGTCCTTGTACAGCTCGGCATCGCGGTTAAGCGAGTTTTGCGATAAACGTTGCTGGGATAGTGCTTGCAAGTGATCACGTTGCAAGGCCACCAGATCCGGACTGCTCAAGTGTGCCAGCACCTGGCCTTTGTGCACGCTTTGTCCGGTTGCCACCATCACCTCATCAATCAAGCCAGCTTGCGGAGCGCTGATTACGCGGGATTGTCCCACCGGCACCACAATTTCGCCAGGCAGGCGCTGGCTGGTGGTTGCGTTAGCCGGCTGGAGAGCGGCCAGCTCTAAATGCAAGGTTTTTTGTTGTGCGGGCGATATCTTGATGATTTCCGCTGCACCGGCAAAGCCAGGCATTACCAGAGCGAGGCATAGCAATAGCCAGCCAGTATTCTTGGTACTTATATTTTTTATTGTATTTTTTATTGCGGTATTTTTTAATGATGCAAAGGTAAACATTGTTACTCCAGTGTTCTTGATAAGTCGTTGGGTGCGAGAGGCACTGCCTGCAAACTCCTGTTTAAGGTTCATGGCAACTCCCCTACCGCCTGGTTGTAGCGGGCTGTATCCCATTGCAACTGGATCTGCCTTTGTCTTAATGCGCGTTCGGCTTCATAAGCCAGCGCTTGCACGCGTAACAGATTGACTAAATCGATTTCGCCCAGGGAAAACGCTTTCTTTGCCAGGTTCAGGCTGTCTTGTGCATTGGCTTGCTGACGAGTGACCACCGCAAGTTCTGCCTGGGTTACCTCCAGGTTATGTTCCGCTTCATGAAATGCCGTTTCCAGGGCATAACGCAAACGCATAGCATCACTTTGATTCCTTGCATAATTCATCTCGGCACCGGCAAGTAATGGCGCGCTGCGAGTGGCGCTTTCAAGTGGAATGCGCACTTTAAAGCCCAGGCTGTCATTCGACTGGTTATCAAAAGCGCCGCGCTGGCTGCGCGCATTGAGGAATATGGAAGGGTTTTCGCGACGCTCGACGCGTACCAGATTACGCTCATCATCTGCCACCAGGATTTTCTTGGCAGCATCGCGCAGGCTGGGGTGCTGTTCATCCAGGGAGTTTGCGGACTTGGCTTCACTAATCTGTAGCGGCAGCATCTTCAGCCCGGTCAGCATGGTGTAGCGAAACTGTGCGTGCTTGACTTCTGCTTCTGCCCGCAGCTTCATGGTTTCGGCCTGAAACACTTCGTTCTGCGCCAGCATGACATCGGTTTTTGCCAGGTCGCCGGCTTTGAACCGTCTTTCAACATCATGCAGCAAGGCCAGGGCCGTCTGATGGCGGCTTTCTGCCAAAGAGGCCTGATTGGTCATCATGGAAATGTCCCATATGGCATCGCGCAATAGCCCAGCCACCTGCAGGGATAAATGATCCCGGCTGTCGGTCAGGCCGGACAGTGCATCCTGGGCAATAGCTTCGCGTGCGGCACGTTGCCCCGGCAGCCATGTCGGGATTTCAAAGTCGGCCTCCCACTCGCGCTCACCCCGACCGGAAGTAATGACATCATTCTGGTTTCTGAACCCGACTGCCGGGGCAAAAGGCAACCAGCCTCGCGCATGTTTGCCGCGTGCTTCCACCTCCAGCCGTTTAGCTTCCAGCACGCGGCTGTCCGGGTAACGTGCAATGGTTTGTTCGAGTACGCTGTGCAATGTGATCTGGGCATTGAGCGTTAGGTCGTCATCATGCTCTGGTGATTCGGCCCGCGAAACGCCAGTCAACAGCAAGCCGAATAAGAGCGCACCCAGTAAGCACAAGTATGACCTGCTAATCAGGGTAGTATTTTGATTCATTAGTTACTCCAAATAATGCAATAAGCATCGTCAAAGGCTGGCGATGAAGTACAGCGGCACAGGCCGCTAATGCATTAATTCGAAGTCGGGGGCGCTCGGGAGGGGCGGGTGCGGTTTATCGGGGGTTTAACAAAGGGTGATGCAAGCGGGGAGTAGTATCTTGAAGCAAGTGTATTGAAAAATGCCCAAACGATAGTCAGTAAAAGCGCAGCTGCAATCAGGTTGACTTTCAGTTTTTCGGCAATACCGCTGGCGACCGCAACTATGTGCTGATGGATGACTTCGGTCTGGATGACCGGCTGTTCAGACGCGTGTTTTGGTACATCTAAATCATCCACTACATGCAAGTGAATGCCAACACCGGTTACGGCCCCTATGCCACTGGGGTGTCCGTGTATAAAAGGCGCGACCAGCTGCATTGCGATCAACCAGATCACGATCAGCAAGGAGCGATTTTTGTAAAACACAGTGTTCATTCGTTCTTATATATTAAGAGCAAAACAAGTTAAGTGACGTTCAAAACTAAGCATTTAAAATGAATCTTATCGAATTATAAAGTAAAGTCGTAATTGAAAAATTATATATATATTATATTTGTGTTGCTGGGCAATGCATGGCTCGGCTAAGTCGGTTCCAGTTAGCGTTGCTACTCGATATCGGTGGGGCATGCCAATGCCTGCAGCATTTGCTTTTGCCAATATAAGGGGTTTTCCGCTACCATGCAGGGCTTGAAAATAGGCATATTTCCTCAATATCCGATACTAGATAATTCAAGACTGACAGTTCGGTTTGAAAATAGTGCCTTAATAGATTTGTTTCTGGAGTCCTCCATGTTGCAGTTCCCTTGTTTGCATCAGCCTCGTAGTTTGTCCGTATGATAAAGCTAGCTTTTTGGCGTTTCCTTTCCCATTGTGGGCCTTACGCCCCGTTGGTGGCCTTGTTCCTGGTTGGGTTGCTGTTTCTGACGTTGTCCCGCGCCGGCCTGATGCTATGGCAGGCACCGCGTGTTGCGGCGACCGGGGTATGGCCGCAAATGCTGATTCAGGGCGTGCGTGTGGATATTATCCAGCTGGCTTTGCTGTGCCTGATTCCGTTACTTTTGTTGCCGCTGGCAGCGTTCAGCGGCCTGTGGCCAGCATGGCAGAAATTCACTTTTATCTGGGTCGTTGCCTGCATAACGCTGCTATTTTTTCTGGAGGCGGCGACTCCCGGTTTTATCGCGGAGTACGATGTTCGCCCTAACCGCCTGTTTGTCGAGTACCTGAAATATCCTAAAGAGGTGTTGCCCATGCTGTGGAATGGCTTCCGTGTGCATGTGTTTCTGGGCGTGGCGGTAACGGCTCTGACGGTATGGCTGATGAGCCGCTTTATGCAGCCCTGGCTGACACAGCAGAATACCTGGAGTATCACCATGATTCTGCTGTCATGGCCTGTCGTATTCCTGTTACTTGCCTTTGTCATACGCTCCACTACCGGACATCGTCCTGCCAATCCTGCCATGTTTGCCATCACCACGGATTCGATGGTGAACAGCCTGATACTCAATTCGGCCTGGTCGGTTACGCATGCGATATACAGCCTGAAGCACGAAAGTAAATCCAGCGAAATGTACGGCAAAATGTCGCGCGAGGACATGATCCGGCTGATTGCCGAGGATCGTGTTAATGATCCTGGCACGGCGCCTTTCCTGGGCAATGATGCCATGCCAACACTGAATCATCTGGTACCTAGTCGCCAGCGTGAGCGACCATTGAACCTAGTGGTTATCCTGGAAGAAAGCCTGGGTGCTACCTTTGTTGGCTCCCTGGGTGGCGTGCCGGTGACCCCGGAGCTGGAGAAACTAAAAGAGCAGGGCTGGTGGTTCGAGCAGCTGTACGCCACCGGTACGCGCTCGGTGCGCGGCATCGAAGCGGTGGTGACCGGCTTTCTCCCCACGCCTGCGCAAAGCGTGGTCAAACTGTCATTGTCGCAACAGCATTTCTTTTCCATGGCCGATTTACTCGGGCGTCGCGGTTATCACACCGAATTTATCTATGGCGGCGAATCCCACTTCGACAACATGAATGGCTTTTTCATGGGTAACGGCTTTCAGGCAGTCACCGATCAAAAAGACTACAAAAATCCGGTGTTCGTGGGTAGTTGGGGGGCCTCGGATGAAGACCTGTTTAACAAGGCGCATGAGCAGATCAGCAAGCAGCATGAGCAGGGCAAGCCGTTTTTTACCCTGGTGTTTTCGTCATCCAACCACTCGCCATTCGAGTTTCCCGATGGGCGCATAGAGTTGCATGACCCGGTGAAGGCGACGGAAAACAATGCCGTCAAATATGCGGATTACGCCCTGGGCAAATTTATTGAGCAAGCCAAAAACAGTGATTACTGGAAAGACACTTTATTTATTGTAGTGGCAGACCATGATATCCGGGTGCGCGGCGATAGCCTGGTGCCCATCAAGAACTTCCATATTCCGGCTCTTATCCTCGGTGCCGACCTGGAGCCGCGCAAGATCAAGTCAGTATCCAGCCAGGTAGACTTGCCGGTAACGGCACTTTCCCTGATGGGCATAGAGGCAGATCACCCCATGCTGGGCCGCGATATCAGCAAGGAGCCGGCGGATGCGCCCGGCCGCGCCATGATGCAATTTGAACAGCATTATGCGTGGATGGAAGGCGATAAGGTCGTGGTGCTGCGCTCAGGCAAGGCGCCTACGCATGCGCTGTATGACCCTAATACCAAGAGTCTGTCCATCACGGCAACTCCGCCGGACTCAGCCAAGGTGGAGCAGCGAGCGCTTGCTAACGTGCTATTGCCGGCCATGCTTTATCGTGAACGGCAATACCACTTACCGGACGATGTGAAGTAAGCGGCTACCTAAGCGCCCGCTCGGCAGTCACAAAGATTATGCCTGGGCGCGTTATAATCGCCCTGGTTAAAGCCTGTTAATTTCAAAGAGGTTTCTTATGAAAAGTTATCGTAAAGAGCTTTGGTTCAACCCACCTACCCGTGTCGCCTTTATCAACATCACGCCCCAGGTACGCGAATGCCTGCGCGAGAGCGGCGTGCGCGAGGGGCTGATCCTGATTAATGCCATGCATATCACCGCCAGCGTCTTCATTAATGATGATGAATCCGGCCTGCATCATGATTACGCGCAATGGCTGGAGAAACTAGCCCCGCATGAGCCGATACGCAGCTACCGCCATAACGACACCGGTGAAGATAATGCCGATGCGCATATGAAGCGCCAGATCATGGGGCGTGAAGTGGTGGTGGCCGTGACTGATGGCCAGCTCGATTTCGGACCCTGGGAACAGATTTTTTACGGCGAGTTTGACGGGCGCCGCAACAAGCGGGTGCTGGTGAAAGTCATCGGCGAATAAGCCTAGCAAGAAAGTATTTTATGAACGATATGGCAATCAAGTCCCCGGAGTTATTGGCGCCAGCAGGCGATCTGGATCGCATGCGTACCGCATTCGACTATGGCGCAGATGCGGTTTATGCGGGCCAGCCACGTTATAGCTTGCGCGTGCGTAACAATGGTTTTGGGCTGGCAGAGCTGGGGCAAGGCATCAGTGAAGCGCATGCGCGCGGCAAGAAATTCTTCGTCGCCAGCAATATCATGCCGCACAACGCAAAACTTAAAACCTATCTGGCGGATATGGAGCCGGTAATTGCGCTCAAGCCGGATGCCCTGATCATGGCCGATCCCGGCCTGATCATGATGGTGCGTGAGAAATGGCCGGAAGTGCCGGTGCATTTGTCCGTGCAGTCCAACACTGTGAATTATGCGACGGTTAAATTCTGGCAGACGCTGGGTTTGACACGCGTCATCCTGTCGCGCGAACTTTCGCTGGATGAAATCGAAGAAATTCGCCAACGCTGTCCGGAGATGGAGCTGGAAGTATTCGTGCATGGTGCCTTGTGCATTGCCTACTCCGGCCGATGCCTGCTTTCAGGCTATTTCAACCATCGCGACCCCAATCAGGGTAGTTGCACCAACAGTTGCCGCTGGGACTACAAAGTACACGATGCGCAGGAAGACCCGGCCGGGGTGATACGCCTCAATGAGTTCGACTTCAAGGAAGAAATGGGTAAATCCGCACTGTCCAGTTGTGGCAGCATGCAGCGCCATCCCGAGGCCGATAAGGTCTACCTGATCGAGGAAAAAGGCCGCCCTGGCGAGTTATTGCCCATCATGGAAGACGAGCATGGCACCTACATCATGAACAGCAAGGATCTGCGCGCGATTGAGCATGTGGAACGGCTGACAAAAATGGGTGTGGATTCCCTCAAGATCGAAGGGCGTACCAAGTCGCGCTATTACGTGGCGCGCACTTGCCAGAACTACCGCCAGGCGATTGATGATGCTGTGGCGGGTCGTCCTTTTGATATGAGTCTGTTGGGCGAACTGGAAAACCTGGCTAATCGTGGTTATACCGATGGCTTCTACCAGCGTCACCATACCCAGGAACATCAGAACTATATGCAGGGTTACTCCAAGTCCAACCAGAGTCTTTACGTCGGCGATATTGTTGCCTACGACGAGGACAAGGGCTTGGCGGATATAACGGTGAAGAACCGCTTTGCGGTGGGTGACCGCTTGCAGATCATACATCCCAGCGGCAACCGGGAAATCCTTGTGGAAGCCATGCTGAATAAAAAAGGTGAGCCTGTGACTGAAGCTGCGGGCAGTGGTATTTCCGTGCGCTTGCCTATCCCTGCCGGTGAGTTTGAAAATGCCATGGTCGCTCGCTATTTGTAACTCTGTCGTCTGGCAGCGTTGAAACAACCTCATCAACATGGAGCACTGGTGTGAATATGACAGTATCAGCTAGCACACAAGCGCCTCTGCGCAAGGTATTGGTGATATTCGCTCACCCTTCGTTTGAATCCTCGCGCGTCAATCGGGCCTTGCTCGGCGCAGTTAGCTCTTTGCCCAACGTGACGGTGCATGATCTTTACGAAACCTACCCTGAACAGTTGATAGATGCGGATACCGAGCAGGCATTGGTGGCGCAGCATGATGTCATCGTGTTTCAACATCCCTTGTATTGGTACTCCTGCCCGCCTTTGATGAAAAACTGGATAGATACGGTACTCACCCGGGGCTGGGCTTATGGCGAGGGTGGCAACGCCCTCGAACACAAGTCATGGGTCAACGCGATCTCTAGCGGCGGGGCAGCTAGCCTGTATCAGCGCGGGGCCCAGAACAACTTTTCACCCGCCGAGTTTTTAAGGCCATTCGAGCAAACGGCCAGGTTGTGCGGTATGTATTTCTTACGGCCATTTCTGACGGATGCCTCCATTAATCTGGATGACGATACCCTGGACTCCAAGGTAGTCAGTTACAGGGCGTGGTTGCAGGGGTTTATCAACGGCGACGCACTGCAGAAAGTACATTCCCTGCATGCTGCGCAAGCCGATTTTATCGAGAATGGGGATGCCGCATGAGTGAAATCCATATTCCCCCATTATTGCTCCAGGCAGTGGTTTACCTGGGTGCGGCCATTCTGGTGGTGCCGATTTCCAGGCGTATCGGCTTGGGCTCGGTGCTGGGATATTTGCTGGCTGGTGTCCTGATCGGCCCATGGGCGTTTGGCTTGATAGCCGAGGTGGAAACGGTATTGCACTTTGCCGAATTTGGCGTGGTGATGATGCTATTCCTCATCGGTCTGGAACTAAACCTGGATAAGTTGCTGGAACTGAAACTGCCTATCTTCGGGCTAGGCGGTTTGCAAGTTGTGCTAACGACAGCCGTCATCTTTATCGCCGGCATGCTGTTCCATATAGATTGGCGCATCGCCCTGGTGGCCGCCATGGGTGTGGCCATGTCTTCTACCGCCATTGCGGTACAGACCTTGAAGGAACGTGGAGTGCTTGATCAGGCAGCAGGACGCTCCGCATTTGCGGTGCTGCTGTTTCAGGATTTGTCGGTTATCCCATTAATGCTATTGCTGGGTTTGCTGACACCTGCCAGTGCCAGCGCGACTTTTGAATGGATGCCACTGTTTAAGGCGATTGGGCTGGTCGTGTTGATCGTGGTAGGTGGCAATTTTCTGCTGCGGCCGGTGTTGCGCTATATCGCCAATACCGGCTTGCGCGAGATATTTATCGCTTTTGCACTATTCCTGGTGATGGGGGTTGCCGTACTGATGCAGTTGGTTGGACTGTCAATGGCGCTGGGTGCTTTTATCGCTGGTGTACTGCTGGCAGATTCAGAGTATCGCCAGGAGCTGGAGCTGGATATTGAGCCGTTCAAGGGCCTGTTGTTGGGGCTGTTTTTTATTGCCGTGGGTATGTCGGTTGACGTGGGCCTGATTTTGCAAAAACCCTTATTGGTGGTGGGGCTGGCACTGGCTTTCATCGTTGCCAAAATTCTGCTGCTTTATCCTTTGGCTCGACTATTCAAACAATGCAGGGCAGATGCCGTGTTTTTTGCGCTGACTTTGTCGCAGGTGGGTGAGTTTGCCTTCGTGATATTTAGTGCGGCATCTCAGCAAGGGGTGCTGGATATGCCGACTACTAGCCTGTTGAACGCAGTGGCGGCGGTTTCCATGATTACTACGCCATTGTTGATATTGCTCTACGATACACTGGCACAGCGCAATCTGAACCGTAAAACCGGGGAGTTCGAGACGATAGATATACAGCGCCCGGTTATCGTGGCCGGATACGGACGCGTTGGGCAGGTGGTGACCCGCTTGCTGAATGGCCTGGGCATCAAGCCTACGGTGATTGAGCATGACCCTAACCAGATAGAGTTAGTCAGGCAGTTTGGCTTCAAGGCCTATTATGGAGATATCTCGCGGCCGGATGTGCTGGTGGCTGCTGGCATTGAGCAGGCCAGTCTGCTGATACTGGCCATCGATAATCCTGAGGATGCCATAGAGACTGCGCGTTACGTGCGGCAGCATTATCCCCAGGTGCGCATACTGGCGCGGGCGCGTAACCGTACCCATGCCTTCGATTACCTGGATCTGCAGATAGACGCAGTACGTGAGACTTTCTTTTCTGCGCTGCAACTTGGTGAACAGAGTTTGCGTGAGCTAGGGTATGGGGCGTTTCAGGCGCACCGTGCAGTTTCACGTTTTCGTCAGCATGACGAGGCAATGCTGCGTAAGTCGCACCCTGTGCGGCATGATATCAACAAGCTGATTGAGCATAGCCATCGCTCGCGTGAGGATCTGTTACAGGTGTTAAGCCGGGAGCTTGGCGAGGCCACGACAGATAGTCCGGATAAAAACTGGGGCGAGGTTGATGCAAGCCTGAGGCCAAACCTTGATGCCAAGGCGCATTAACCCCTAATGCCAAACCAGAGTTAACGTTAACTCTGGATGTAACTTTCCAGTTGCTTGATCAGGAATTCCTGGTAGGCAATGGTTTCCTTGACCAGGTCGCCAATGGACAATACGCCCAGTACCTTGCCGCTTTCTATCACAGGCAGATGGCGAATACGCTTACCCGACATCAAGTTCATGCATTCGTCCACGGTGGTGTCAGGGGTGACAGTGATCAGTTTGGATGACATGATTTCCGACACCAAAGTGGTTTTCGATGTCCTGCCTTTGATAACCACTTCACGGGCGTAGTCGCGCTCAGAGAAAATGCCGGCAAGCCTGTCATCTTCCATCACCAGCAATGCGCCTACCATATGCTCGGCCATCACCAATAATGCGTCATAGACCATCGTGTCGGGGGTTACCGAGAATGTCTTGCCGCCTTTAATATCCAGTAGTTGTCGCGCTGTTTTCATGACCATCTCCTCGCATTAATTTTTATTGATTTTATGGATTAAAGGAAAATATACACCTTTCTGGGTGAGAACCAAACTCTAAACTGTTGACATAGTTAGTCAACTAACTATAATGTGACTAACTATGCTGCAATTACGAGACCTACCCACTACCGAAGTCCTGTCAAAATTCGCCCAACGCTATCCGCAAGCCGATATCAGCGCGATTTCGACCTTCCTCTATTTGCTTAGAGTCGCCACAGACTTGTCTGTTTCGCTGGATGAGTGCCTCAGTCGCCATGGCTTGCTGCAAGGGCGCTGGTGGGTGTTGATATTGCTGATGCGGGAAGATTCCAGCACCTCAACACCATCCGCTCTCTCGGAAAAAGCTGGGGTAGCCCGGGCCACCATGACTGGCCTGCTTGATGGACTGGAGCGCGATGGACTGGTTACCCGCATTTTTGACCCGAATGACAGGCGGCGCGTCTCGATTCAACTGACGACGGCGGGCCAGGCCAAGCTGGACACGGTCATGCCGGATTATTACCGACGCTTGAGTTTGTGTATGGCCGGCGTGAGCGAGCCGGCAAGAACACAGCTCAGGCAGATTCTGCAAATCATTAATGCCGGGATGGATGCTTTTACCGACCAGTAACCGCTTTTTTTTGCCCATGTAGTTAGGCACCTAATTTTTTAAACCACTAGTTTTAAATCACCAGAAGGAAATGAAAATGACTGTTTTAACCAATGATCAAGCATTAATTGCCGCTGTAAATACCATGAATGCTAGCTGGGATGCTGCATTTAATGCCAAAAATGCTGCCTTGGTCGCATCGTTTTATGATGGTGCAGCTACTATCATGCCGGCAGGTGCAGCGCAGGTTACGGGCAAAGCTGATATCCAGGCATTCTGGGAAAATGTAATCGGCATGGGCTTTATTGACCATAACATCGAGCGGATTGAAGTCGTCTCCGAAGGTGGCCTTGCCTTCCAGCGTGCAAAATGGAGTGCGGCATCAGTCGAGGCAAGCGGTGAAAGAAAAGCTTATGCGGGTAGCCTGCAGGTGACCTACCTGAAGCAGGCCGATGGCAGCTGGAAAGTACTTGCGCATATCTGGAACTAATCGCTAGAGAAGAAAAAAGCATTAGGCGAATTAAGTGATGACTAATAACAAGCCAGTTATACGCGCATTTTTTGCATTGCTGCTGCTTGCCATCCTGTGGGGTTATAACTGGGTGGTTATGAAGCATGCACTGCATGATGCGGGTGCTTTCCAGTTCGGCGCGCTACGTACCAGCCTGGGCGCGCTGTGCTTGCTGGCCTTGCTAGTGGTGTTGCGCAAGCCCATGCGTCCGCGGGAAATCCCTACGCTGGTGATTTTGGGTTTGTTGCAGACATGCGGATTTACCGGCTTGATTATCTGGGCTTTGGTGGAGGGAGGTGCCGGAAAAACCGCGGTGCTAACCTATACCATGCCCTTCTGGGTCATGGTGCTGGCTTGGCCGATGCTGGGTGAAAAAATACGCGATACCCAGTGGTTGGCTGTACTGTTTTCGCTGCTGGGCTTGCTGTTTATTCTTGATCCCATGCATCTGGGAACCGATTTGTTCAGCATGGTGCTGGCGATACTGGCGGGTATGAGCTGGGCGCTGGCTGTGATACTGGCAAAAAAACTGCACCAACGTGCGCCGGACCTGGATTTGCTGTCATTGACGGCATGGCAAATGTTGTTCGGATCAATACCCTTGATGGTTGCAGCCTTTCTGGTGCCTGCGCCGCCAGTCAATTGGACACTGAACTTCACCGCAGCGATTATTTACAACGCCGTGCTGTGCAATGCCCTGGCCTGGTTACTTTGGTTATATGCCTTGCAACGCCTGCCTGCCGGAATCGCCAGCATGACCTCCATGCTGGCACCGGTAATAGGCGTATTGGCGGCATGGTGGCAGTTGGGGGAGGAGCCGGCCGGGCAGGAAATAGCCGGTATGGCGCTTATCGGATTATCCTTGGTCGTAATTTCAGTGCGCGCCATGCGTAAACATGAGCCGGTAGAACCGGCCATGGGGCAGGATTGACCCCAGCCCAGCCTTAGTTTTACACCCCCTTTGGACACTGCTTTAGAACCGATAGCCTGATGTGATAGAATTCTGCAAGTTTTCAGTAAGCAATTTTTCGCATTCAAGACCTGTATTTTAAGGCACGGATTTAGAGGATTCAGACATGGCAGGGCATTCCAAATGGGCCAATATTCAGCATCGTAAAGGTCGCCAGGACGCAAAACGCGGCAAGATATTTACCCGCCTGATCAAGGAAATTACAGTGGCAGCACGCATGGGCGGCCCGGATGTGGGCACCAATCCACGTCTGCGCATGGCGGTGGATAAAGCGAAAAGCGAATCCATGCCCAAAGACAATATCGAAAACGCCATCAAACGCGGCGCCGGCACGCTGGAAGGCGTGAACTACGAGGAAATTCGCTACGAAGGCTACGGTATAGGCGGTGCAGCAGTGATAGTGGACTGCCTCACCGATAACCGTAATCGCGCCGTCGCTGATGTGCGCCATGCTTTTGCCAAGTTTGGCGGCAACCTGGGTACCGATGGTTCGGTGGCCTTCATGTTCAAGCACTGCGGCAGCCTGATTTTTTCGCCTGGCACCAATGAAGACAAGGTGATGGAAGCTGCCCTGGAAGCCGGTGCAGAAGATATTATCAATAACGATGACGGCAGTATTGAAGTGATTACCAGCCCTGGGGATTTCACCGCTGTAAAAGAAGCACTTGAAGCTGCTGGACTCACTGCGGTCTATGGCGAAGTCACCATGAAAGCCAGTAACGAAACTGTGTTTGCGGGTGATGATGGTGTCAAAATGCAGAAATTGCTGGATGCCCTGGATGACCTTGATGATGTGCAGGAGGTGTATACCTCAGCCGTCATTGATGAGTAATCAGGGATGAAAAAATCAGGCCGAGCAAATCTAGTTGAGTGATACCACTGAGTGATACCAACTCCCAGACCAGTAGTCCGAATTTTGGGGATAGACCCGGGCCTGCGATTAACAGGCTTCGGGGTGATCGAGAAGTCAGGCGAAAAGTTGACCTATATTGCCAGTGGCACCATCAAGACCGCCAGCGCCAAAGTTAAAGGCGAGGATAGTGAGGGCCGCGAAGAGTTGCCGGCCCGGCTTAAAATTATCCTGGACGGCCTGTTTGAAGTCATCCAGACCTACCAACCACAAGAAGTGGCAATAGAAAAAGTATTTGTAAACGTAAACCCGCAGTCAACTTTGCTGCTGGGGCAGGCACGAGGCGCTGCCATCAGCGCAGTTGTGATTAAAAACCTGCCTGTGGCGGAATATACTGCATTGCAAGTCAAACAATCTGTCGTGGGTAATGGCCACGCCGCCAAGGAGCAAGTGCAGGAGATGGTCAAACGCTTACTCAAACTACCCGCAACTCCCAAGCCCGATTCCGCAGATGCTCTGGCCTGCGCCATCTGCCATGCGCATGGCGGACAAGGCATGGGCAAGCTGGCGACGGCAGGCTTCCGTGTCAAGGGTGGGCGCCTGATATGAAGTCCAGAACTATTTTTCGAACAGGTGCAAGCGCATGATAGGTCGTCTGAAAGGCTTGTTG
>JBAZTJ010000031.1:17251-21649 GCA_041662005.1 Candidatus Methylopumilus sp. | reverse complement strand
GGCCTTGGCTGACCACAAGCGCAGGTTATTGACCGTGTTCGTGCCATAGCCGGGGATAGGCACATCGTAAGCCATGGCCACCACCTGCTCAGCGTCTACCCAGTGATGCTCTATGCCATGATCGGTTGGAAACTCGACCACGCTACCGTAGAAACCCACGGTATAAGTGGTTTCAGGGCGCTGGAATTCCCAGATATTGCCGTAACGTAACCAGTTATCGGGGTTCTCAATCTGTTGACCTTTATTGATACTTTGCTTGAACATGCCGTACTCGTAGCGAATGCCATAGCCGGTTCCAGGGATGTCCATACTCGCCATGGAATCAAGAAAACAAGCCGCCAATCGTCCCAACCCGCCATTTCCCAGCGCTGCATCGCTTTCCATCTCCACTACATTTTCCAGCTCCTGGCCAAGCGCGTTCAAACCATCGCGCATTTCAGGCTCTATGCCCAAGTTTAGTGCAGCATTCGACAACATGCGCCCAATCAGGAACTCCAGTGAAAGGTAATACACACGTTTGGGGTCCTGCTCGAGATACGCTTCCACCGTATTGACCCAACGCTCGATGACATGATCGCGCACCACATGGGCAGTGCTGGCGTACCAGTCGCGTGGTGTGGCAACTTGCGGGGTTTTAAACATTGAAAACAGAAGGTGGTTTTGTAAGGCCTGAGGAACGGGCGTCTTCTCAGTAATGATAGGCGTCACTGAAGTGTTTTTAGGCTTAGGGATAATCATAACGGCTTCTTTCAATATTGATTTGCTCAGACTTTACAAGCTAGCAGTTAAATGTATCTTAAAAAAACAAGATGTTCACGCACTCTACGAAGTAAGCAAAAACCACACCTGTAGATACACAAAAGACAATGATGTGCTGCAAGGTGGACGACCAGATAATCATGACAGCGATCACTCATATCTCCAAGTGAAAATAAAGTGAAAATAAAAAAGCCCGCTTACGCGGGCTTTTCATTACAGCATACTCAAGCCCTGCGTTTGCGGCGTGCAATAAAGCCGACCAGGCCAAGGCCTGCCAACATCAAGGCATAACTTTCAGGTTCGGGTACCGGTGTCAGGCTGTACAGCGTAGTTGTATTGGATACTTCGTTAGCGATAGACAAATAGTACTTGCCATCAACAACAAACGCTTTCAGGCCTTCTGGTGCAATATCCCCATCCGTCACCAGCATATCCAGAAAACTGGCGTTGGCTGGGTCGGTGATATCGTAAATGGCAACTGCGCTCTTGGTGGTGCGTTCCAGGCCGATAAAGGCAAAAGTACGCCCGCCAAGCTCCAACAGCTCAACACCCTCCGGTTCCACACCTTTATCATCACTACGGCCATCATCGTAAATACCTAGCGCAATGGCCCTGGCATCCAGCTCGTTACCACTGGAGAAAACAATATTGCCCGCTTCGTCACGGATGGTGAAGTCGCGTGTGCCAAAGGTCACCAGATTGCCGGGAGTGGAGTCTGTGGTAGAAATATTGAGCCGTTTCAAATCGTTAGGCGTGCCCGCCAGCGTTGACGCACGGGCCTTGTCTGCTTCGTCCTCACGCGTATCGCCCTCATTGGCAGTGACTAGATAGGTCTTGCCACTCGACTCATAAGCGGCAATGCCATCCGGCTGATACAACCCCTGCACGGCTACCGGGCGCAATTCGGTTTTGGTAGGGCCACTGCTGCCGCTTAAGTAATCGCGATCTGTCGGGTCTATGGCATTCCCTGGTACATTAAAACTCTTGGTGCCCAGACCTATGATCTGGGAAAAGCTGTTAGTGTTGAGATCAAGCACGCCTATGGCATTTGCTTCCTGCAGGGTTACATAAGCCTTAGTACCGGCAGCATTCACCGCAATATATTCAGGCTCGTAATCCATGCCAGGATTGCGGATGTTGCTGCCTGCGGTAGGTACGCCGGCGAATCCCGCATTGGCTATCAGGGTACGCGTGGCGACATTGATGATACTGACGCTCCCGGCCGGGTCGAAGCCGGAGTAGTTGGTAGGCGTGGCTTCGTTAGCCACCAGCAGCTTGGAACCATCTGGCGTAAATTTCACCATGTCGGGCAAGGCGCCCACAGTGATGGAATTGATACCGCTTACCAGGCTGCGGGTAGTGGTATCGTAAAGCTTGATAGTACGTACGCTGGATTCCATGGCAAATGCAGCCACACCATTGTGTATGGCAACACTATTGATAGCGCCGAAGCCGCTGGTATCGATATGCTGTATCAGGCTACCTGTGCTTGCATTCAGTACATCTACGCCTACTACGCCAGCAACCCATATTGAATTAGTGGCAGCATCGTATGCGCTGATTTCAGAAGTCAGGCCACTGACGCCAGTGAGGGCATGGCTATATGTCCACTCTTTGGTAATGGCCGAAAAAGGGCTGGCAGCAGTCGCCAGCGTTGGTAAAAACAGTGCAGCCAGCGCTACACTCAGCATGGTTTTTTTCATCGAGATCCCCGGTTGTGTATGCAAAATATGCCTCGACGCATTGCAACTCCAATTTAAAGAGCTAGCGTCGAAAAAACTTGCCAAACACTACCGGGCTTGTATGACAAAAAGATGAATATGCGGTTATATCTATATAGACTGCAGGATAAACAGCAGCGCCAGCAAGCTGGAAGAGCCAACTAAGCCAGCCATCGCCAGGCGTGAACCGCGCATCTTGGTCCATAACAGCACGCCAGTCAGGGAAAGCAGCACCAAAGCACCCGCCACCGAATCTGCCAGCAATATCCAAGCCTTGCTCATGCCGACTCCTTTGTGCAAGCGCACCAGGAATGCAAAGGCATTGGCATCCTGCCGCTTCACACTGACGAAGCTATTCCCCACCCAGTACTCTGCATTGTAGGCAAACTGCGGAGCATGGAAATCTACTTTCCACAGGGCCGGTTGCTGCACAGGTTGCCCAGCCCATACCACCTGCTTTGCCGGTTCAGTGCTAACCTTTTGCGGCTCACGATTAATCTTCAGCTCGGTGCGCAACCATGCTGCCATAGCTTGGGCATCTTGTGGCCGCTCAGCCGGCAAGGCCAGCTCAATATTACTGGCCTCCAGCTGGGCCGCAGGGATTTTCATCACTGCGCGGTGATTAAGCAAAAACCCCGTCGCGCCAAACAATAGCCCCAGCACGGCGCCCCATAAACCTACCCAGCCATGGATACGACGTAGCCACCGCAAGAACCTGCCCCTGGCAGAAAAATTCAACTGCGATGCTGTCATGCTATCGAATCAGGCTGAGCGTGCCGACATGACGGATAGCCTCATAAGCATCGCCCTGATACTCACCTTTGACGGGTTCAACATAAACCACATGCACCACATACAAACCCGGCCAAGGCGTGTCTACGCTAACCTCACCAAGCTCATTAGTCTGGTACTCACGCATCCATTGGTTAGGGGCAAAAATCTCAAGCTTGACCTTGGCCAGCGAAGCTCCGTGCAAATTGACCTTCACCTTGCCATTACCCAGCGGCTGGATATCAAAATCCAGGCTGGACGCCGCCTCGACATCATTGGTGGCAAAGCGCGCATAGTACATAGGCTTAACGACACCAATATTGTTCTTGCGTAAATCCTTCACTTTCATTGCTGTGTCCTGCACGATCAATGGCACATTACCTGGCGCTTTAAGGGCAATATGATTGTCCTTACGCTCATAAGCTACCTTGGTAGATTTGCTATCGGCAGAGTTAGTCTGTATCGCCGGTGCAGCAATGCTATCGAGCCTTCCCCCTGTTTTTTCGCGCAGATTATCCCCATACTCGCCAAAGTAAAGCCGTGCCTGGCCCTCGGCAGGTTCCAGCCAGATGTAGTGGGCTTGCACCTGAAAAGCAAAACCCAGCAAGACCATCACTAAGGGTAATCGTATGGTATTCATTTTTGTTATCTTCATTTGGTTTCCTTAGAACTTAAGACGTAAGGATAAAAGTGCATTCATAGGTGCGCCCGGTGTGTTGTACAAGTCCGCGCCACCATGTGCTGAAATGAAATAACGCTTATCAAAAATATTATTGACCGCCAGGCGTATGTCATATTTCCTGGTCTCATAAAATGCAGCCGCGTCAAACCTGGTATATCCGGGAAGCTTGACCAGATTGCTTGATGAGGCGAACTGTTCTCCCATATAAACTGCACCGCCGCCAATTCCGAAGCCATTGTTGAAACGTTTGGTCAACCAGAGGTTAGCGCTGTGCTCCGGAGTCAGACTTGACCTATTGCCTTCAATAGCGACCCCACTCGAAACACTATTGGATTTTGTAATCCGGCCATCCATAAAAGCGTAACCGGCAGTGAGATCCAGCCCCTGCGCAAGGCGGCCCAGCACCGATAATTCAAGGCCATCCGTACGCTGCTCACCAACCGGGACAAGCAAGTTATTATTTGC
>JBAZTJ010000031.1:2416-17241 GCA_041662005.1 Candidatus Methylopumilus sp. | reverse complement strand
GTAGTTTTAATATTAGTGCGCTCAAGACGATACAGAGATGCCATCGCTGTCACATTGCCATCAAACATATCCAGCCGACTGCCAACCTCGTAGTTTTTGGTTTCTTCAGGCGCCAGATCAGCATTATTTGCGGCGAGTGCAAAAGTTTCCTGTGATGGCTGGAAAGATTTGGTATATGAGCCATAAAAACTCAGCACTTCATTAGGCTGATATACGAGCCCAGCACGCGGGCTAAGCTCCTCATCTTTCCTGCTCAGCTTGGTGTTAGTCAGGTGATTTTTCGTGTCTTGATCAAAACTATCATATCGAACGCCGACTAAGGCTTTCCAGTACTTATTTAATGTAACGAGATCCTGAGCATAAAGACCTGTCGTATTGCTTATGCCTGTATTAACCGTGTTATAGGTCAATGAAGCCCTGTTTGACGGGGTTAGGACTGGATTGTATAAACTAACCGCACCTGGATTAGCGCCATTCCCAGACTGGGTATCTTTATTCTGCTCAGCCAACTCCAAACCAAACAGCAGCGTGTGCTTGATGCCCAAACCTTCTGCCTTAACCGTTAAATCAGTCTGGTTAAAAATACCATCTTCTTGGCGCTGAACCGTACTGTACCGACGGTTAACCATGGGGTTTGCACCGGCAGTTATACTGGTTGCAACAGTATTGTTACGATCAAGGTCATAGTTATAGGCACGAAACGCATTGCGGATTTTTACATCATCATTAAATGCATGCTCGAGCACTACAGTGCCTGAAGTTACACGACTCTGGACATAATCATCCCTGCTGGCATTGGAAGACCCATAGTAAGTTTTGACAGGGGTGCTGACCGGACGGCCATTAATTGCGGGCATGCCAAAGTCATTCACCCGGCGGTCATCCAAATGCTCCAGTTGCAGCGTCACTTTGGTTTGATCACTAATTTTCAGTAACAACGAGGGTGCAATAAAGCTACGCTCCACGAAACCCTGCTGGCGGAAACTATCGGAGTCTTCATATGCCCCATTGATGCGGAAGCTGGCGCTATCCCCGAGCTTTTGGTTAATGTCGGCTTCAACACGTGCAGTACCGGTGGTACCGCCTATCGCTGTTATTTCACTAAATGATCTATCTAATGGTTTTTTGGTGACTCGGTTAATGATGCCGCCAGAAGAACCCCTGCCGTAAAGTACTGCCGCCGGGCCTTTCAGCACCTCGACCTGCTCGACATTTGCAAGGTCGCGGAAGTACAGCGCATCATCCCGTATGCCATCAACAAACTGATCGCCGATGGCGGTAAACCCACGGATATTCACCTGGTCGCGCTGACCGTCGCCATTGCTGAATCCAACTCCCGGCACGTTGCGCAATGCATCTTGCAAGGTAAGCGCACCTTGATCACGCATCACCGCAGAAGTAACCACATTAACTGTCTGAGGAATATCGCGTAATGGGGCTTCTATCTTGGCGGCAGTTACTGTGGTTAATGGCTGATAACTGCTCTCTGGTTTGTTACTAGCCTTTACCGAAACTTCCGGCAACGCTTCTACGCTGCCGGATTTTACCTGTTCGGATTTAGCGCTACTTTCCGCGGCCGTTTCTGCATAACTCGATACTGGCACTATAGCTAAGGCAGCGACTACTGCCAGATAACTCGGCTTAAAATTAAATTGCAACTTCTTCAGACTAGTCTGCATGTGTGTTTCCCCTGGTAAGCGATAACTGGCTGGCTACCTGAGCAAACACTCACTGGCTGGCTAGATCTAAAACTAAAAAAAATTAAAACTATTTCGTGTTGGGCGTGCTGACAAACCCTAATTTTTGTATCCCTGCATTTTGTGCATTAGCCATCACCTCAGCCAGCACTTGATAGCGTGTCTCTTTGTCTGCGCGGATTTGCAACTCAGGCTGCGGTTTGGCGCTGGCTGCCTGCTGCAGCTTAAGTTCCATCTCACCTGCCACAATCGGGCTATCGTTCCAGTACATCTTGCCGGCATTATCAATTGCGATCGAAATTACCTCGGGCTTTTCTGGCAAAGGCTGGCTGCTGGCTTGCGGCAGGTCAATCTTGACGGCATGCGTCAGCAAAGGCGCAGTAATGATGAATATCACCAGCAACACCAGCATCACATCCACTAACGGCGTAGTGTTGATCTCAGCCATCGGCGTACTATGGTGGCCTGAGCTGAAACCATTGCCTGAACCTATCATGCTGTCACCTCTTTCAAGTGGGCTTTAGCTGGTGCAGTAGCAGGCTGTTTTGAAGCAGCGCTGGCAGGCAAGGCTGTGCCGGTTGTCAGCATGGTATGTAAATCATGCGGGGAATTCTCCAGTTGGCTCATCAGCACGCGATTGCTGCGCACCAGAGCGTTGTAAGCCAATACCGCCGGGATAGCCACAGCCAGGCCCAACGCGGTCATGATCAATGCTTCGCCAACTGGTCCAGCCACTTTATCCAGCGTGGCCTGGCCGCTCATGCTAATGCTGGCCAAGGCATGGTAGATACCCCATACCGTGCCGAACAAGCCAACAAAAGGCGACACACTGCCGACCGAAGCCAGCACAGTGAGGCCATGCTCAATCTGTGCGCCCTCCTGGCTAATGCTACGGCGCATACTGCGGGCGATAAACTCATCCTGACTACAGGCATCAGCCAGACGCTTACCCGCATGGCGCTCATAGTGGCCGGCGGCCTCGATAGACTGGCTAGCCAAACGCGCAAGCGGTGTCGCCTGATTGGTGATGCGCATGGCAGCTTCCAGAGTGGGCGCCTGCCAAAATTTCTCGTTGAAGTCGTTCGAAGCGCTGCGCACTCGCATCGCCTGGTAAGCTTTGGTAACAATCAGATACCAGCTCGCCACCGACATCGCCAGCAACAATAACGCGACTGCGATTGAAACCGCGCCGCCGTTGGTAATAAAACTCAGGCTATTAAATTCATATCCGGTCTGCATAGTGCTACTCGCTTTCTATAACAACAAATTTAAAAATTGGAAAATCAGGCATTATCAAGAGAGAATTTCACCGGCACCAATACATAGGCACTGATGGGCTGCTTGTTTTTCTTGGCCGGGATAAACTGCCACTTCTTCACAGCCTCCATCGCGGCCTGGTCCAGCCGACTGGAACCACTACTACTCTCGACCGTAACTGTTTCAGCATCTCCATTGACCGAGACCAGAACTCGCATTAACACCCTACCCTGCTCGCCAAGGCGACGTGACAACGCCGGATAGTTAGGTGCAGGGTTATTAAGATATGCCACACCGAATTTTGGCTCTTCGATGACATCTTCCTTCACCTGTGGCTTTTCCGGCTCTGGCTTAACCTCAGGCGCTTTCGCAACCACAGGCGATGGCGTAGGCGGCGTTGGTACCGACGTTTCAACCACTTGTGCTGGCGCCGCCTCTATTAGCTGTGGCGTAGGTGTCACTTCACGCGGTTTTTGCTTTTGTTTTTTAACAACCGGCTGTGGCTTAGGCGGTGTAGGGATCACCGGCACGACTTCCGGCTCCGGCGTTGGAGCATTTATCAGACTCACCGTCATCGGCATGGGCACTTTTTCAAGTAGCGGCTTGGTTTCTGGTGCATTTAATAACGCCCAGAAAACCAGCCCGTGCGCCACCATCACTAGAACTAAAGCTACATTCGAATGTTTATTGGCAGCACTATATGATGACCTGCCCACTGCAAGAGCAGCCGACTCGGACACCACCATATCCTTTTCGGCGGGATATCCAAACATCTGCGCCAATGCGAATGGCATACTCAGATCAGTAGACTGATTCAACTTTTTTCCTGACTTTGCGTCGCCATTATTATTTCCAGCAAGCTTCATTTCGTGAGAATCAACTTGCCTTGCCTGGTAATACGCAATCTATACTCTTCCGCGCCGTGTGAAATACATAACTCGTTCTTACCTAGAAATAACGACTCACTTGTATATCGGTTAGCGTTACTTTGCCCATTACCCTCCGCGAGTTGATGCAGTAATTTCCCAGGCTGCGTAATTTTTTTAAGTGTGTCATTCATAGTTTATGCATTAACAATTAACTTCAATGGCAACCAGTTTAATACAAATGATAATGATTCTCAATAAATTATTTATGTGGATTTGTAAAAAAACACCAAGATTATTTAATCCGTAATTATTTTAAGGATATTAACAGAAATCATTATCATTAATGTTTACACCTGTTAAAATTCGTTAAGACGCAAGTGAATATTAACCATCTCGTGAGGAGCCTAACTCGTGACAAAGCAATCAGCAGCAACCGTCCATCAACCCACCATTCAATTGGAGCTAAAATTGTCCCCGTTAAAGATTGCTGTACATGCAGCGCTTCTGGGGATAAGCGTAGTAAGCATTTCTGGAAATGTCTACGCAGGGGAAGGCGCTGCTGAACCTTTAAAACTTAAGGAGGTGCAGGTCACAGCGCCGGCCTTAAGCGATACGCAACCAGTCAAAGGTTACAACGCAAAGAAAAGTACAACTGCCACCAAGACCGATACTGACCTGATTGATGTGCCACAAAGCATTTCAGTGATTACTCAGGATGTAATCAAAGATCAGTCGATACAAAGCGTATCTGACGCCGTTCGCTACGTACCCGGCGTTACTGCAGCACAAGGCGAAGGTAATCGCGACCAGCTTGTTATGCGCGGCAACTCTACAACAGGTGATTTTTACGTTGATGGCGTACGTGACGATATTCAAACTTACCGTGACTTTTATAACACTGACCGCATTGAAGTGTTGAAAGGCCCCAACGGCATGATATTTGGCCGTGGCGCTTCTGGTGGCGTGATCAACCGCGTGTCTAAAGAAGCTGGTTGGGATCCGATACACCAAGTTACCGCCAGCTATGGCGCCTATAACCACAAGCGTATTTCGGCAGATATCGGACAAGCCATTAACGATGTTGCCGCTTTCCGCATTAATACGGTCTATGAGAACTCAGACAGCTATCGCGAAGGCTACAACCTTGAGCGCTATGGTATTACCCCAACCATTACGCTGCGCCCTACTGAGCAGACAAAAATCGTACTGGATGCTGAATATTTCAAGGATGATCGCACCAGTGATCGAGGCGTGCCTTCAGTCAATGGCCCGGGAAACCGCTCACTGAATAATCGCCCCTATGACATTGGCAATTACTCACAATTTTTTGGTAGCTCAAAACAAAGTCCGAACTCGACTGAAACCAAAGCCTTTAATGCCATGATCGAACATGCTTTCGACAACGGCTTAACTATCCGCAACCGCACGCGTTATGCTGATTACGATAAATATTATCAAAACGTGTTTGCCAACGGTCCTGTCAGAAATAATGGCTTGGTTGCACTTGACTCCTATCGCGATAATACAGATAGGGAAAACCTGTTTAATCAAACGGATTTGATTTACTCACTGAAAACAGGTCAAGTTGAGCACAAACTGCTTGCCGGCATGGAGATAGGTCGCCAGAAAACCGATAACTCCCGCCTGGAACCAACTGCAGCGGAAGGCAGCGTACCAGCAACGATAGCCGAAACAAATGCCACTATCCTGTTTAATAACAAAACCCGTGACCGGAAAAGTGATGTTGATATCACGTCTTTCTACCTTCAGGATCAGCTCACCCTGACCCCGCAATGGCAAGTGATTATTGGCCTCAGGCATGATAAATTCGAAGCAAAACATACCAATGTGCTCACCAATCAAAAAATTGAAAGCACGGATAATCTGCTATCGCCCCGGGCTGGTTTAATTTTCAAGCCGATAGCAAATGTTTCGCTATATACCAACTACAGCCTGTCTTATGTGCCTCGCGCAGGAGATCAATTAACTGACCTAACTTTTACAACCAGCAGTTTCGATCCGGAAAAGTTCATCAATAAAGAGGTTGGCGCCAAATGGGATGTCACCCCGGACTTAGCATTGACTGCGGCTTTTTATAAACTAGAGCGTCAAAATGTTGCTGTCACCAATCCCGCTGCACCTTCGACACAAATTCTTGTTGATGGCCAGGAGATTAAAGGCCTGGAGCTAGGGGTAAGTGGTCGTCTCACCTCAAAATGGAGCATCTTTGGCGGATATGCGAATCAGGATGGAGAGCTCACAAAGGACCAATCCACAAGCATTCTTAAGGGGACCGATTTAGCACAAACACCTAGGGAAACATTCTCCCTGTGGAACAAATATGACATCAACCCGACATGGGGAGTAGCACTGGGTGTCATTAGCCGCTCGAGCATGTATGCTGCACTGCCAACCACAACGACAAGCACTACCCTGCCCGGTTACACACGTTTTGATGCTGCGATCTATGGAAAGCTGAGCGAGAAACTGCGGCTGCAAATCAACCTGGAAAACATCACCAACAAAGACTACGCACTCTATGCCCATAACAATAACAACATAACGCCCGGATCGCCTTTATCGGGTCGGGCTACGCTTATTTACAATTTCTGATTGTAATGTTTAATAAAAAAGCCCATGAACTTCATGGGCTTTTTTATTTTCTACGCGCTTTATATTAGCAGGGCTAGCACCCAACCAAAATCCTGTCAGTGCATCCGCCCTGCCCTGCGCCCAAACTCTCCATTAGACTTTTCCACTTCTATCATAGAGGACATTCTTGAAACAGCTTCCAGCAACACTTCACTCAAGGACTTGAACGCCTGCGCTTCAAGCCGCAAGCTAAGTGCGCCCACCTCGATTTCAGCCACCTTGCATTCATTGCAATACAACACACGACAACCATCGTTTCCGGCCAACAGTACTCGCTTACAGGTTTTTGCAGTTTCCATTTAGCGCTCCTAAATCATAAAAAATTAAAGCCATAAAAACTAAAAGCCATAAAAAAATGGTCGCCGAAGCGACCGAGGAGGAGTTTCTTAAATACAGTAGTTTGCCTACAGCCGGTTTGCGTAATACTCGACGACCTGCTGCACATCCACCGGGAAAGGTACATCTTCAGGTGCAGGCAGATGGGCTATGCTAGCCACAAGTCCCTGGTCATCCCAGTTCAGCCACTCGGGACGCGCCAGCGGCAGATCTTTCAATGTTTCCACCACCATCGGGATTTTTAAGCTCTCGGGCTTAACGGTGACGACATCGCCTACCCGCACGCGGATAGAGGGGATATTCACCGACTTGCCATTGAGCAGCAAATGACGGTGATTCACCAATTGGCGTGCAGCCGAAATCGTAGGCGCAAAACCAGCTCTGAACACCACGTTGTCCAGACGGCGCTCCAGCAGTTGCAACAGGGTTTCACCAGTGGGTGCATTGCCACGGCGTGCATCTATCATCAGGCGGCGCAACTGGGTTTCTGTCAGCCCATAGTTAAAACGCAGCTTCTGCTTCTCCATCAGCTTGACGCCAAAATCGGACTTTTTGCGGCGCATGCCACGGCCACCATGTTGGCCAGGCGGATTAGGACGATCTTCTATACTTTTGCGTGACAGGCCTGGCAGATCCAGACCTAAAGCACGCATAATTTTTAATCTTGGACCAGTAAATCGAGACATGAAAACTCCAGCTTCTTCTATATATTTGAATTAATGCAATGCGAGACTGGCCGGCACTATGCTTACAGCCAACCCATTTTGCTCTTGCAATATTGCTCCCCATTGCCTGACCAAACGCATGGCCACTTCGATGACCAATTTAGATTCAGCATACTGAGGGGCCGTCAATTTATGCGAGAGATCAGAGGCAAGCTTGGCAAGCTCCAATGAGGGATTACTCGCATATTGCACGGCGACACAACACAAGGAGGCCATCACCGAGCTCGCATCTGGCAACTCAGGGTCGTACGTGGCTTCGTGCTTTTTGTTCATGGTTAAATCTCCGCTTCATTTATGCTAATGATAATTATTCTCATTTAAGATGTCAACCAATTGGCAATAAAAAACCCACAGTCATCACAACTGTGGGTTAAGGCATAACGCTTTCTTTGCCGAATATGTAGGTTTAAATCGCCAACAGGCTATTCATCCGACGGACAAAGCTGGCCGGATCTTCGAGCTGCCCGCCCTCTGCCAATAATGCCTGGTCAAACAACAGTTTCGACCAGTCGGCGAAACGAGTTTCGTCATCTACCGTATTCAAGCGCTGCAAAATAGCATGCTGCGGATTGATCTCCAGTACAGGCTTGCTATCCGGTGTTTTTTGACCCGCGGCCTTGAGTAAGCGCTCAAGGTTGCCGGACATATCATGCTCACCACTGACCAGGCAAGCAGGTGAGTCCGTCAAGCGATGCGTAACACGCACTTCCTTGACGCTCTCGCCCAACGATTGCTGGATTCTTTCGATCAACGACTTGAACTCATCCTCGACCTTTTTCTGTTGCTCTTTTTCGGCTTCATCTTCCAGGGTGCCTAAATCCAAGTCACCCTTAGCTACTGACTGCAACTTCTTGCCGTCAAACTCAGTAAGGCTACCCAACATCCACTCATCCACGCGATCTGATAGCAGAAACACTTCAATACCCTTCTTGCGGAAAATCTCCAGATGCGGGCTATGCTGAGCTGCGGCGAAGCTGTCGGCCGTGATGTAGTAGATTTTGTCCTGCCCCTCTTTCATCCGCGCAATATAGTCTTTGAAAGAAACCACTTGCGTGTCGTTATCGGCCAGGGTGCTGGCGAATCGCAGCAGGCTGGCGATTTTTTCCTTGTTGGCAAAGTCCTCGCCCGGACCTTCTTTAAGTACACGGCCGAATTCGTTCCAGAATGCGCTGTACTGCTCTGGTTTGTTTTCAGCCATATCTTCAAGAACGCCCAAGACCTTCTTGACGGAACCAGCCTTAATGGCATCGATATCCTTGCTGTGCTGCAAGATTTCACGTGAGACATTCAGCGGCAGATCAGAAGTGTCTATCACCCCACGCACGAAACGCAGGTATTGCGGCATCAGCTTTTCAGCATCTTCCATAATGAATACGCGCTTCACATACAGCTTGATGCCATGGCGACGTTCGCGATCATACAAATCAAACGGTGCCTTGCCTGGCACGTAAAGCAGTGAAATATATTCCTGCTTGCCTTCTACCCGGTTATGGCTCCAGGCCAGCGGCTCTTCAAAGTCATGGGAAACGTGTTTATAGAATTCCTTATACTCTTCTTCGGTAATGTCATTCTTAGCGCGAGCCCAAAGCGCAGAAGCCTTGTTGACGGTCTCATCCTCATCAGTCGGGACTTCCACACCATCTTTCCACTCACTCTTTTTCATCACGATAGGCAGGGTGATATGGTCGGAGTATTTGCGGATGATGGATTTCAGCTTCCAATCACTCAAAAACTCGTCTTCACCTTCGCGCAAATGCAATACGATCTCCGTGCCGCGTGTTGCTTTTTCTACGGCTTCCAAGGTGTAGTCACCCTCGCCTGCAGACTCCCAGCGTACGGCCTCGGCGCTACCGGCACGGCGGCTAGTTAATGTGACTTTATCTGCAATGATAAAGGAAGAATAAAAGCCCACACCGAACTGGCCGATCAGGTTGGCGTCCTTGGCCTGGTCACCGGTCAGTGCATTGAAGAATTCCCGGGTGCCGGATTTGGCGATCGTGCCGATATTGGCAATCACCTCGTCGCGACTCATGCCGATACCATTGTCTGAGATAGTCACGGTACGCGCAGCCTTATCAAACGCCACGCGAATTTTTAGTTCACTATCATTTTCATACAGCCCATTGTTGGCCAGCGCCTCAAAACGCAGTTTGTCTGCAGCATCACTGGCATTTGAAATCAGCTCGCGCAGCACAATTTCCTTATTGCTATACAGCGAATGTATCATCAGCTGTAACAGCTGCTTTACTTCGGCCTGAAAACCTAAGGTCTCTTTTTGGATAGTCTCGGTGGACATTGTTTAAGCTCCCATCTACTGAATTAACGATGTGCGTTAAATGGGGATGATAAAAAAAAATTCAAGGGTGATATCGTCAAGCACATCCATCAATCTGAATATCCATATACTTAAATCAGTATTTGCGACGCCCAGCGACGGATTTTTTTCTGTTTCACGTTTAAAGATGAAAACACAGGAAATCATGCATGATTGAACATGATCCTGATGTCGACCTGCTACCCCGCATAGCGCGCGGAGAGCAATCGGCCATCAGGGAGATGGTAGCCAGAAAGTTGCCCAGACTACTGGCACTGGGTATGCGCATGCTTAACGACCGCGCCGAGGCAGAGGATGTGGCGCAAGAGACTTTCGTCCGTATCTGGAAACAGGCAGCACAGTGGCAACCCGGCACGGCCAAATTTGATACCTGGATGCACCGTGTGGCTCTCAACCTTTGCTATGACAGACTCAGGACAAGACCTGAGCATAGCGAGAGTGAAGCTGCTGAGCAGGTTGATCCGAGTCAGCGCCCAGATGAACGATTGGCAGGAGTGCAGCAACGCGACCAAGTAGGATATGCCCTGGCAGCGCTGCCAGCCAGGCAGCGCGAGGCATTGGTGCTGCAATATT
Source organism: Candidatus Methylopumilus sp. (assembly GCA_041662005.1). Lineage (GTDB taxonomy): Bacteria > Pseudomonadota > Gammaproteobacteria > Burkholderiales > Methylophilaceae > DATHXC01. The sequence goes on along the minus strand of JBAZTJ010000031.1, from coordinate 6,797 downwards.
ATCAGGAGCTATCCAATATTGAGGCAGCCGGACTCATGGGCGTTAGCGTGGATGCACTGGAAAGCTTGCTATCGCGGGCCAGACGCAATTTGCGCGCGCTACTTGTAGATACAGGTTTTGTAAAGGAAGCACTATGACACCCGAACGATTTCGCATACTCACAGCAGCCTACGGGGCAGATCTTGGTCGCTGGCCTGAAGCTGAACGCAGTGAAGCAGCACAATTCGCTACTCAGAATTCACCAGAATTAGCGCTAGCGATGAGGGATGCAGCCATGCTGGATGAACTGCTCGCCAGCCATATAGTCGTGGCAGCCGATCAAAAGCTGTTCGCAAACATCATTGCCAGTGCTCCGCAGAAACATACGGGCTTTTGGCAGGAATGGTCATGGTCCAGTATTGGCCTGCTTGGCGCTGGCTTTGCCGGAGCCGTTGCCGGCGCTTTTTGTGTTTCCATCTGGATGTCCGGCATGCTGCCGGAAAGTACGGAAAGTGTAGGCGGCACGGCAATGTATGTCGACTTTGGTAACGATTGGATATCATGATGACTGAACACAAACTCAAATGGATATTGATTGTTTCACTGGTACTCAATGTATTTTTAATCGGTGGGGTTGCCGGTGGTGCATATCGCATGTTCTGGTCAGATTCAGCCCCTTTGTCCGCTAAGGCCGGACAGCGTGGTCTGCGTTTTGCGGCAGAGGATCTCTCCATAGAACGTCAAAAAGAATTTCATAAAACTTTGCGCGAAGCTCGGCGCGAAGCAAGGCCTTTAATAGCTGCGTCTAAACAAGCCCGCATTGAAGTCAGGCAACTGGTCGCCGCCCCCACCTTTGATCGCCCGGCAGTGGTTGCTGCCATTGCTCGCACGCGCGAGGCAGACATAGCGCTACGTATGCGCATTGAAGAGACCCTGGTCAATTTTGCTGCAACACTCTCGCAGGAGGAGCGGGAAAAGCTGGCAGAAGGCTTGGCGCGCAGAGGGCCACTGCGTGAACAGGCCAACCTGGTTAAATGATGCAGTGACTTGATTGGAAAATATGTTGACCTCCGTCTTTGACATGAGTCCTGCAGCCATCGCCACCAACCGCTTTGGGCTTGGCTCGCGCCCCGATGAAGCCGCGCCTGCCGACCCAAAAAAGTGGCTGCTGGCGCAATTCAGTCTGTATCAGCCCGCTCCTGCTGCTTGGGCAAACCAGACTAAAACCTCGGTACTGCTAGCAGACTATGTAAAAAAACAAATGGAAATGCGCAAGGCCGATGAAGAAGAAAAGAAATCAGCCAAACGCATGTTCAAACGCGAGGTGCGGGATGATTACCTGGCGGCAGTAAGAGCACGCGCCGAGGCAGCATTAACCACCCCATCACCATTTATTGAGCGCCTGGTGCACTTCTGGGCCAATCATTTTGCCATCTCCATCGAAAAACCTGCTGTCGCAGACTTTGCCGGTGCATTTGAACTTGAGGCTATCCGCCCGTATGTGCTGGGTAATTTCAAGGACATGCTATTTGCCGTTGAGCAGCACCCTGCCATGTTACTGTATCTGGATCAGGCCAGATCAATCGGCCCGCAAAGTATGGCAGCTCGCCGCGCTGCAGAACGCCAGCCTGACAAAAAACGCGGACTGAATGAAAACCTTGCGCGTGAAATCATGGAGCTACACACCCTAGGCGTGCGCAGCGGCTATACCCAAGCCGATGTCACCGAATTTGCACGCGCCATGACCGGGTGGAGCATTGCGGGTATCGGCAACGGAAAGGAGCGAAATAATGATGTTGATACGAACGGCTTCATGTTTCGCCCCCAACTGCATGAACCGGGAAATCGAACCATCATGGGTAAGCGTTACAATCAAACCGGCAAGGCACAGGCAACAGCCGTGCTGGCAGACTTAGCTGCATCGCCTGCCACCGCAACACACATTGCCACCAAACTGGCCCGTCATTTTGTCAGCGATACGCCGCCTGCCAGCCTGATAGATCGCCTAAGTAAGGTCTTTCTACAAGATGGCGGCAACCTCACCAGCCTGTACCGCACCTTAGTTGAAGCACCAGAAACATGGGCGCCAACCCCGGCCAAATTCAAAACGCCGTGGGAATGGGTAATTTCATCCTTACGCGGCTTAGGTCGGCAAAACCTTGATGGCATCAACATTGCCCCTATTCTCAACCAGTTAGGCCAGCCCGTGTGGCGGCCAGGCTCGCCCGCAGGATATGACGATATTGCCGGCACCTGGGCCGCCCCTAATGCGCTGATGCGCCGGGTTGAGCTGGCACAACGACTGGCAGCTCCATTGGGCGATAAGCTGGATGCAAGAAAGCTGGGCGAAAAATTGCTGATAGGCGCCATCAGCACGCAGACACAAACTGCCATTGCCAGGTCAGAAAGCGCCTCTACCGGCCTAGCACTGCTGCTGGTTTCACCGGAGTTCTTGAGGAGGTAACCATGCGCTCACCGACTATGGATACGCAAATGAATCGTCGTGATTTTCTCCGCCTGCTTACAGTAGGCACAGGGGTCTTGCTGGCATCCCCTTACATCACCTTCGCCAGTGCTGAGACTGACAGGCGTTTCATCTTCATTATCCAGCGCGGTGCGGCAGACGGCCTGAATACCGTCATCCCCTACGCGGACCCGGCGTATGCAAAACTACGTGGCGCCCTGGCAATCGACGTATCAAAAGCCACCAGGCTGGATAGCTTATTTGCCTTGCATCCATCCTTGGTCGAGACGGCAAAATTATATGCTTCAGGCCAGGCCTTGTTCGTACATGCCGTGGCTTCGCCATATCGCGATCGCTCGCATTTTGATGGCCAGAATGTGCTGGAAACCGGCGGCACAGCGCCCTACCAGATGAAGGATGGCTGGCTGAACCGCTTGCTGACACTACTGCCGAAATCGCAAAGCGAAGCTATTGCCTTCGCCTCTACAGTACCGATGGCCTTGCGCGGCAAAGTCGAAGTCACATCCTACGCACCATCTGCACTGCCACAGGCATCGGACGACCTGCTTATGCGTGTGTCGCAGCTTTATTCGAATGATGCACAACTGCATGCCCTGTGGATGGCAGCCATGGATGCCAGGAGTATGGCAGATGAGCCAGGTTCAAAGCAGGACCCCGCCAGTTTCGACAAACTCGCCGCCTCATTTCTTGCCCGTGCAGATGGACCGCGTATCGCCATGATAGAAACCGGGGGCTGGGATACGCATACCGGGCAGGAAGGACGGCTCGCCAGGCAACTCAAGGCCCTGGATACCTTGGTCGCGTCCCTACGCGAGGGCTTGGGCCAGACTTGGCAAAAAACCACCATCGTGGTCGCCACCGAATTTGGGCGCACCGCCGCTGCCAATGGCACTGGGGGCACGGATCATGGCACGGCTTCTGCAACCATGATCTTGGGTGGTGACGTGAATGGCGGACGTGTGATCGCAGATTGGCCTGGGCTGGGCAACAGCGCACTGTATGAAGGTCGCGATTTAAAACCTACCACCCATCTGGATACGCTCATTTCATCGATCATTGCACAGGGCTTCGGTGTCGATCCAGAAAAGCTGGCCGCGACGCTGTTCCCAGACAGCAAGCTCAGTAAACTCACAACAGGCCTGCTTCGTAGTTGATTGCATGATCCAGCAGAGCAACACTCACCTGTATCAATGCCAGCTGTTAGCCTGCTTACGGCGCACTAAAGCACCTATAAGCCCCAAACCAGCTAGCAGAAACGCATAAGATGAAGGTTCAGGCACCGCTGAAGGTTGTGGCGCAATACTGGCATCTACCACGGTTAAACCAACTAAAGCAAAATCGGTATATAAACCGATTGTGTAACTATCGGCCCCGGTTAATCGCAGCGTGGTTTGACCAAATGGATTCAACGGTCCGGGATTTGGTGAGCGGCTATAATTGAATGTGGTACCAGAGTATCCCGATGCAAAGAAAGCAACAGGATCATTGTAGAGGTCTTCACCACGAAGCTTAGCTACCACCTCGAAGTCTGCGCCGCCTGGCGCTGTATTACCGATCACTTTTGCGCTGAACGCTGTGATATCAAACACATTTCCATCCACTCGCTGGATAGTCACCGCAGCTTTTCCGTAAGGTGCAATGGTCAACCCTTGCGCATGCAGTCCATTGGGCCAAGTCACATATTGGCTACGGCCTATCGGCGTTGTCATGCCATAACCACCGGTAAACAACTTGTCCTGCGTGTAGGTAAATAGATAGCCCTCGCTGGTAATCGTATCAAAAGTCTGTCCCGACCGATCCAGTGAGTAAGATTGTGAGCCATTGAAAAAGGTAGTGGTTGCTGCCTGCGTGATGCCTGAAAAAAGCATAGTGCAAAGTGCAAGCGATTTGAGATGTGTATTCAAACTATTCCCTTAA
>JBAZTJ010000031.1:0-2406 GCA_041662005.1 Candidatus Methylopumilus sp. | reverse complement strand
AAATTTAAGTGCTATTTGGTGTAACGCAGTGAGTATGTCTAGTATTGACTTTCTTGGTCTTAGGTCAACTTAAATTAGGAGTTCACCACAGATGCTTTAATGCGCCGCGCGAAAAATCCAATCAGCCCGAGTCCTGCCAGCATTAAAGCGTAAGTTTCCGGCTCTGGTACAGCAGCGACAAGTTGTCCATTAAGATTGATCCCGGCATTTTGGGCACCAAGGTAAGTTCCGACATCATTAGGTCCTGGGTGAGAGTCTCCGAACCCAGCATCAAACATTGCCTGGTGATCCTCAGGGTTGTAATTGCCGCTGAATTTATAAAATTCATATCTGCGAATAATAGAGGCAGCATTTGGCCCTACAGGTGCACCGTAGCCACTTTCAAGTTGTCCACTGAGCGGGTTGCCCGGATCAACCTGTAGCAATTGCCACTCGGTCTCAACATTTTGTTCTGCCTGGTTAATTACTTGATTACCGCCAATCAGCGCCTCTAATCCAACCTCATGCTCAAGTTCTGTAGTGTAAACTTTCACCCAGATCGCCTCCCCAAACTGAGCTTCAACCTCAGGAGCTGGAGCTTGTATTTGTGCAACGACTACTGGTGGAGCTGGAGGTTGGCCTGCCACTACAGGAGCGGGCGTTACTGTCCATGCCGGGGCTGGCAAACTTACAGTACCGTTAGTCAGCTGGCCAGGTGTCGCGGTTTCAAGCAGCCAGTTATAAGTCGTCTTGGTTGCATTTTTTGTGGTGCCTACACCAAAATGATCACAAGCAGTTGATGCACTGTATCCTATGCCACCACCAGACCAACAGTTGTCGCCAGGTGTGATTTGCGTTCCTGATGGCGTTCCAAAATCCCAACTACTATTAGCACTGTCATAGAGTCCAAGATAGGTCACTTTTGTGCCGAAGCTTGATCCATTATTGTATTCAGCAATTGAAGGGGCGCCATAACGCTCCACGCTAGTTAATGGATCAAATCCACGGCCGCTAGGAAATCCTCTGCCAGCGCCACCAAAGGTATCTGTAATATCACTTGCATATAGGCCCTCGAGATCGATCTCAAATCCATGGGCCGTGCTGCCAGTATCATTGATAACATCAAAATTTCCCAAAAAACCAATGACCGCTGCCGAGCTCATATTTGGGTAAATTGTCATGGGAATCGCAATAGCGAGTATAGAAAGAGTGAGTTTTTTCATGGTTACGTACTTTTAATAATTGAATCTGATTTAAAGTTAAACTCTCAGAGTAATCGTAGAGATTCACCGCAAGATAACGATATGGACATGCAGCTAACCTTGACAACTATCAGTCATGCCTTAGTAAATAACCATGCACAGATTATGCCTATTACCTTCCGTAAAAAAAAATTACGAATATCTCTTTTAACTTCAATGGATTAATTATTACTTCAATTCTGAAAGAATATAGATTTAGTTTGATAAGTGCGCAAAAATCGGTATCTGATATCAACACCAGTTTCAAAAATTGCACACCATTTTGGGATTACTTCAAAGTCTGACACTATCGAAGATAGCGTTAGTCATGGCGACTGAGGCTAAAGAGAAAGTCAAATATCACTACCATAAAAAAGACCAGCATAAGGCTGGCCTTGTAGTATCGTCTAACGGTTACTCAGCTTTTGGCCTAGCCTGCTCATCATGCTTTTCCTGGTAGATTTCCTTGTTAGCAGCCGCCTGATCCTGATGTAGTTCCTGACGTTCGTCTTTGGTAAATGTCCCATCGGATTTGAACTGACGTTCCTCACGGCGGATATCTCTTTGATCACCCATCAGATCCTTTCTTTCAGCCCTGGTCAGCTCTCCTGATTTGATACCTTGCGCAATACGTGCATCCTGTCTGTGTTGACGATGATTGACGCGAGGGTCTTTAGTCCCAGCCATGGATGGCGCTACGAAGGCGGCAGAGATTGCGATACTCATGATCATTGCAAAAAACTTGTTCATTAGAATTTCTCCTGTAGATTTTTTAAAGGTGCATGACATGCTGACCATTGCTATGTCAGTAGACCAACTGCTCAATCTCTATCTGACATAGATGTATCTTTAAACGTAACCTCAAGTAAAAATCCGTCGCTCACAAAATTAAACTCTTGATATTGACCGCTTACGCTAATATATCTTGATAGTCGCTTTCAACATCAGGACAAACGCATGAATAGCATTCAAATAGCGCCTATCGATGCCACCACGTTTAGAGTCAGCATTGGCGGCAGAACGCCTACCACGCATATAGTGACGGTCAGCCCCGACTACGCGAAAAAGCTCACAACAGATACAGTAAGTGTCGAATCACTGCTGGAAAAATCGTTTGAATTTTTGCTAGAGCGTGAGCCGAATACCAGCATATTGCGTAGCTTTGAGCTATAGATAATTGGTCAGT
>JBAZTJ010000030.1:0-22547 GCA_041662005.1 Candidatus Methylopumilus sp. | reverse complement strand
GCCTGCCTTATATCTCTGTGCTAACCGATCCGACCATGGGTGGTGTTTCCGCGAGTTTTGCCATGCTGGGTGATGTTATTATTGCCGAGCCGCAGGCACTTATTGGTTTTGCGGGTCCGCGCGTGATTGAGCAAACCGTGCGCGAGACTTTGCCTGATGGTTTTCAGCGTGCCGAATTTCTGGTTGAGCATGGTGCGGTTGACATGATTGTGGACCGCCGTGAAATGCGCGATAGAATCGCCACCTTGTTGACTACACTGATGCGTCTGCCAGCAGCAGCCTGATCCTGCTTTCCCCAGCGACCCTAGTGCCGGAATCTTCGACTCTGCCGACAAGCCTGACGGAGTGGTTGGCATACATTGAAGCCTTGCATCCCAAGTCCATAGCGATGGGCTTGGATCGGGTCAATGAAGTCAAGAACCGTTTAAATCTCTATCCCGACTTCCCCATCATCATTGTTGCCGGGACGAATGGCAAAGGCTCCACTTGTGCAATGCTTGAGCGCATCTACCACGAGGCCGGGTATCGTGTGGCAAGTTATAGCTCGCCCCACCTGTTGCGTTACAACGAGCGTGTTCGGGTAGCTTGCCAGGATGCGCAGGACGAGCAACTGGTTCGCGCGTTTTCTGCGGTAGAGCTGGCTCGTAAAGATACACAACTTACCTATTTTGAATATGGCACATTGGCGGCCATGTGGTTGTTTATACAGTCTGGCGTGGACGTGGCAATCCTTGAGGTTGGTCTTGGCGGCAGGCTGGATGCGGTCAATGCATTTGAGCCAAGTTGTGCCATTGTAACCAGCATAGACATTGATCACATCGAGTTTCTGGGCAATAGCCGCGAAAGTATAGGCATTGAGAAAGCTGGCGTTTTTCGGCAAGGCATCGCTGCCATCTGTGGCGACCCCAATCCGCCACAGTCATTAATCGAGCATGCCAACAGCATTGGTGCGGAATTGAAGCGGATTCACTCTGAGTTTAATGTTGAATTAACTGGGGATCAGTGGGTCTACTCAACCCCAGGCATGAAAATGACTGGCTTGCCGGTGCCGGCATTGGTCGGAGGCTTTCAGTTGAATAACGCGGCTTGTGCAATCACGGCAGTTGCGGAGTTGCAGGCAGTGCTGCCAGTGAAGTTTGAACATCTGGTATCTGCACTAAATGCGGTGCGGCTTGCCGGCAGGTTTCAGTGTTATGGCAGTAAGCCGCCAGTGATTCTTGATGTGGCGCACAACCCGCATGCGGCGCAGTCGTTAGCACTCAATCTAAGCCAAATGCCATGTTCGGGAAGAACGCTGGCAGTATTTGGCATGCTGGCGGATAAGGATATGGTCGGAGTTATTCAGGCCGTAGGCGGTGAAATAGATAGCTGGTATGTTGCCAGTATTGAAAATGTAAGGGGTGCGCAGGCGTTGCAACTACTGGCGATTGTCCATGCGCAATTTCCACAATCTACTTTGACAGCCTATCAGGATGTAACCTCTGCTTTTCATCAAGCCTGTCTGGATGCGAGCGAAAATGATAGAATTGTCGTATTAGGATCGTTTTTTACTGTGGCCGATGTGATGCGCGCCTTGCCTGAGTTGCCGTCTACAATTGCTGCCAATCAATAGGAAGACCGGAATGCCCCCAGAAAATTCGCAAGCCCAATTGAACGATCAGGAGATACAGTTTAAGAAGCGTGCCAGACGTCGTCTGGTGGGCGCCATTGCGCTTGTGTTGATTATGGTGGCAGTGTTACCGATGGTGCTTGATGACCATGTAAGCAAGACGCCGCAGCAAGAAATTGCTATTTCTATTCCTAGCCAGGAAAACAGTGACTTTACCTCCAAGATTGTGCCAGTTGCGCCAGCTGCCGGGCAGGAGCCCATAGTCGAAGTGCCTGCAGAGTTGCCTCCTGTGCCGATAGCAAACCCAGAACCTGCACAAAAGGCAGTTGAGAAACCTGCAAAGCCTGTGACAGCCGAATCACTACCTAAAACTGTGGAACCAGTCGCAAAATCTCAGCCAGCCAAAACCGAAGCACCTAAGCCCAAAAAAGAAGCTGCGGCAAGGTTGGTCGATGACAAGAAAGTAGCTGAAGCTGCAACCGGTCCAGTCTATGTTCAGATAGGCGTGTTCTCTGATGCGGCTAACGTTAAGCAACTCCAGCAGAAATTATCTGCACTTAGCTTGAAGTCATACACTGAAAAAATTGATACACCCAAAGGCGAGAAAACGCGATTGCGTGCCGGGCCTTTTGCTTCCAGGCAAGATGCGGAAAGTGCACTGGTCAAATTAAAGGATGTTGGTCTTAATGGCATGATCGTCAGTAAGTGATGAGCAGAAGTATTTAAAATGACCAGTTTTGATTATGCGGTACTAGCCATTATTGGGTTGTCAGTGTTGTTAAGCATCATGCGCGGGTTTATTCGTGAAATACTGGCATTGGCCAGTTGGGTGGCTGCTTTTTTTGTGGCAAAGATATATACCCTTGAATTGGCGCCCTTGCTGCCACAGAGCATACCTTCAGAGTCGCTGCGTTTCATGGCAGCATTCATTATTTTGTTTTTAGCGACGTTATTAGTCTGTAGCCTGCTGGCAATTGCACTTTCACAGCTATTCAAGAATATGGGCTTGAGTTGGCTGGATCGTATGCTGGGAGTGATTTTTGGCCTGGCGCGCGGCCTGATTATCGTTGGTGTGCTGGTGTTTCTGGCGGGGTTAACCAGCCTGCCGCAGGATACGCGCTGGCGCAGCGCCATGTTTAGTGCGCCGCTTGAAGCCATGGTGCTGAGTGCCATGCCGTGGTTTCCTAATGACATTGCAAAGCATGTCAAATACGATTAAATTGAGTCGCTATCACTAGTTAAGGCTTGATTTTATTGAAATTGGCTCAATATTTAAGCCATCAGATTTTAGTTTTTATTTAAGGTGTACCTTCATGTGCGGAATTATCGGTATTGTCGGTAAAAATCCAGTCAATCAATTACTCTATGATGGGTTACTGGTATTGCAGCATCGCGGCCAGGATGCTGCTGGTATTGTCACTTGCGATGGCAATACTTTCTACATGCATAAAAACAACGGTCTGGTGCAGGATGTGTTTCAGACACGCCATATGCGGAGCTTGCAGGGTAATGCCGGCATCGCCCATGTGCGCTACCCCACGGCAGGCTCCTCCTCTGCTGCAGAGGCCCAGCCCTTTTATGTGAATTCTCCGTTTGGTATCGTACTTGGCCATAACGGTAATCTCACCAATTCCGCGCAATTAAAACAAGAAATGTTCCGTCAGGATTTACGTCATATCAATACCACTTCTGATTCTGAAGTGCTGTTGAACGTACTGGCACATGAGATAGAACATACCGCCCATAGCGCAGTACTCAATGCCGATGTGATATTTGATGCCGTTGCCGGGGTGCATAGACGCTGCAAGGGCGCCTATGCCGTAGTGGCGATGGTGGCTAACTTCGGCCTGATTGCTTTCCGTGATCCTTTTGGTATTCGCCCGCTGGTCATAGGTAAGCATGAAAGCGAGAAAGGCGTCGAGTACATTGTGGCCTCTGAAAGCGTTGCGCTGGACGTGCTGGGCTTCAAACTGGTGCGCGACGTAGAGCCGGGCGAAGCTATTTTTATCGATATGGGCGGTAATCTGTTTTCACGCCAGTGTGCTGAGAATGCCCAATTGATGCCATGTATATTCGAGTATGTATATCTGGCCCGTCCGGACTCGCTGATCGATGGTGTTTCCGTGTATCAAACCCGCTTGCATATGGGCGAGAGCCTGGCAGAGAAGATACACCGTGAGTGGTCTCATTTGCAGATTGATGTAGTCATTCCTATCCCTGACACCAGCCGACCCAGTGCGCTGCAATTGGCGAATGCCCTGAACCTGACGTATCGCGAAGGGTTTATCAAGAATCGCTATATCGGCCGTACTTTTATCATGCCCGGTCAGGCGCTGCGTAAAAAGTCCGTTCGCCAGAAGCTCAACCCTATTGGCATGGAGTTCAAGGGTAAGAATGTACTGTTGGTGGATGATTCTATCGTGCGCGGCACAACTTCACAGCAAATCGTGCAGATGGCGCGCGATGCGGGTGCCAACAAGGTGTATTTTGCTTCTGCTGCGCCTCCTGTGCGTTATCCGAACGTCTACGGTATCGATATGCCAACTCGCAATGAGCTGCTTGCGACAGGGCGTACCGATGAGGAAATCTGTCGGGAAATTGGTGCTGATGCGTTGATCTATCAAGACTTGGATGCCCTCATCAAGGCGGTTCAGCTAAGCAATCCTGATATCAAGGTGTTTGATTGCTCCTGTTTTGACGGCAACTATGTCACCGGCGATGTGGATGAGGCTTACCTGAATGCAATCGAGACCGCGCGCGGTGATGGTGAAAAGCAGAAAAGGCCGGCTAACTCCATTACGCAAATGGATTTGAATCTGGTGAGCTCTAAAGAGCATGAGGAAGAAGCGGCCTGAGCCTGATGCCATATTAAAAGTATGGTATAGGCTATTGACCTGAATGCAGGCGAGGGCTAAGATTATTTCAGCGCCGATTTGAGCTGCCAGTTTTCAAGGCATACTCAGCTTGCGGGCGCTTAATAAATCCAGCTAAAGCGAGCATGCTAGCAATGAATAAAGCAAACCCGTTTTGGCTTAACAGCGAAGCGGGTTTTTTTATGCCTGTTCGCTATAACATTTTGGCAATCAAGGATATAAACTTCATGACAAATGACAATACACACCAATGGCAGCCGGAAACTCTGGGCGTACGTGCTGGCAGCGAGCATACGCAGTTTGGTGAAAACTCCGAAGCGATGTTTCTGACATCTAGCTTTGTTTTCGAGAATGCAGCGCAAGCAGCAGCCCGCTTTGGCGGACAGGAGCCCGGTAATATATATTCACGATTTACCAATCCTACCGTCACCATGTTTCAGAACAAGCTGGCGGCGTTGGAGGGTGCTGAGTACTGCGTGGCTACATCAAGCGGCATGTCAGCCATTCTGGCGTGCGTCATGGGGCTATGCTCGGCTGGCGATCATGTAGTGGCTTCACGCAGCATATTCGGCACCTCGGTGCAGCTATTCAGCAATATCCTTAAACGCTGGGGACTGGAAACCACATTTGTGTCATTGACTGAACCTGAGCAATGGCGGGCAGCAATCCAGCCCAATACCAAGTTGTTCTTTGTTGAAACGCCATCCAACCCGCTGACGGAGGTGTGCGATATTGCAGCACTGGCTGATATTGCGCATGAAGCAGGTATATTGCTGGCAGTAGATAATTGCTTTTGTACGCCGGCCTTGCAAAAACCATTGGATTTAGGGGCTGATATCATCATTCACTCAGCCACTAAGTATATCGATGGGCAGGGCCGTTGCCTTGGTGGAGCGGTGCTGGGCAAAAAAGATGTTCTAGAGCCGGTGTACGGGTTCCTGCGCACGGCTGGCCCTACCATGAGTGCCTTCAATGCCTGGGTTTTTCTGAAGGGCCTGGAAACACTGCATGTACGTATGGAAGCGCATGCGCGCAATGCACTTGCTCTGGCAGAATGGCTGGAGCAGCAACCGGGCGTGGCACGGGTCTACTATCCTGGCCTGGCGTCGCATCCACAGCATGCGCTGGCAATGAAGCAACAGAAAAATGGAGGGGCGATAGTTTCATTCGAAGTTAAAGGTGGTAAAGACGCCGCGTGGAAATTGATAGATGCTACTCGGATGATTTCCATCACTGCCAACCTTGGCGATGCGAAAAGTACCATTACCCATCCGGCAACAACTACGCACAGCCGTGTTTCGGCAGAAGCGCGTGCGGCTTCAGGAATTGGTGATGGTTTGATACGGATTGCTGTCGGTCTTGAGCATATTGATGATCTCAAGGCAGATCTGGCAATGTTGAGCTGATTATGTATCGCGTGCAGTGGTAATATGGATTCGGTTTATCAACTTTTAGTAAAGGAGCTATAAATGAGCTTAAAAGATACCTACATAGAGAAACTAAAAGTCCAGCTTGATGAGTGGAGTGCGGATATTGATGTGCTGGAAGCAAAGGCTAAACAAGCTGATGCAGCATTGAAAAGCAAGTATCACGAGAAAATTGAAGAGCTCAAATATCAAAAGGCCTTGGCGCAAGGTCGGATTTCCGAGTTGCAGGGCGCAGCTGAGGAGGCTTGGGAGGAAATCAAGAATGGTGGTGAGGTCGTTTGGGCCACTATCAAGCAGACTTTTTCGGATGCTAAATCAAAGTTTGACAAGTAGCCGATTGCTGGCAATTTGAAATAAAAATCGGGGTTTAGGCCCCGTTTTTTTATTGATTGAACGTGTAGGATTTTTACCGACATTTTTATTACTAATAGACTGTTAACATTCAGCCATAGTGATTTTTCAAGTCACAAAACTTATGGAGACATGATGGATATTATATGGTTTATCCTAATCGGGATATGTGCAGGATGGTTGGCCGGACAGATAGTAAAAGGCGGCGGTTTTGGCGTGATTGGTGATTTGGTGGTCGGCGTGATTGGCGCGCTGATAGGCGGCTACTTGTTTGGTGGCGCAGGTGCCAGCGTAGGTGGCGGTCTTCTGGGTAGTTTGTTAATAGCCACCATCGGTGCGATAGTGCTGATTATATTGTTACGTTTGATTAAAAGCGTCTAGTGGGTGCAGGGCGAGAACAGACTTATTAACCATTAAGGAAAAAACCATGAAACTCTCAGTAATTGTTGGTGTGCTATTGATTGCATTAGGCGCAGTGGGCTTGGTATACAAGGGCTTCAGTTATGAAAGCAGGGAAACTGTTGCCAAAATTGGCCCGATAGAGGCCACCGCAGAAACTACCAAAGAGGTGCCAATCCCGGAAGTCTTGAGTATTGTTGCGATTGTGGTTGGTATTGGTGTTATTGCCATTGGTGCACGCAAGTAAGTAAAAAAACGGGACTGTATAGTCCCGTTTTTTTATTGCATGGCAGCTGTTTGCTAAAGCTTACAGCGTGTCTGCATTGCTGGAGAGGTACTTGGCAACGCCTTCAGTCGAAGCATTCATGCCAGGTTTTCCCTTGGTCCAGCCTGCAGGGCAAACTTCGCCATGCTCTTCAAAGAATTGAAGTGCATCTACCATGCGCAGCAGTTCGTCAATATTACGACCTAGTGGCAGGTCGTTAACTACCTGGTGCACAACCACGCCGGCTTTGTTGATCAGGAAGGTGCCGCGATATGCAACGCCGCCTTCTGACTCAACATCATAAGCTTTGGCAATGTCATGCTTGATATCAGCCACCAGTGGGTAACCAACCTGGCCGATACCACCGTTGTTTACTGGCGTGTTTTTCCATGCCAAATGCGTGAAGTGTGAGTCGATAGATACACCGATTACTTCTACGCCACGCTTCTTGAACTCTTCCAGGCGGTGATCAAAAGCGATGAGCTCGGAAGGGCATACAAAGGTGAAATCCAGCGGGTAAAAGAAAATTGCCGCTACCTTGCCTTTAATGTAGGAAGCCAGGTTAAAGTCTTCCTTGATGGTGTTGTTGCCTAATACCGCTGCTGCGGTGAAATCTGGGGCGGCTTTGCCGACTAATACAGCCATGTTCAATCTCCTTGGTTGTTGATGTGGTACTGAAAACTCTGATAGGGTAAATCAACCTAAACTAAATTTCTAATTAAATTTCGCAATCAGGTTGATGCATTATCACTATGAGCCGAAATTGCTAGTTTGGTTGCATAACTTCGCCTTGAACAGGATGCATGATTTGACGCACTTATCATGTTAAAATCCCTGTTTAAATCGATGTTTCAAATCATCGCCCTTTAAGCCGCTTTGGCCGCCAGATATGGATCAATAGAACAATGGATCAATTCGCAAAAGAAACACTTCCTATCAGCCTAGAAGACGAGATGCGCCGTTCTTACCTGGATTACGCCATGAGCGTAATCGTAGGTCGTGCATTACCAGATGTACGTGATGGCCTCAAGCCGGTGCACAGACGTGTACTGTTTGCCATGCATGAGCTCAGCAATGACTGGAACCGCGCTTATAAGAAATCTGCCCGTATCGTCGGCGACGTTATCGGTAAATATCACCCGCATGGTGATACTGCCGTTTACGACACCATCGTGCGTATGGCGCAGGATTTCTCACTGCGGTATATGCTGGTCGATGGCCAGGGTAACTTTGGGTCAGTGGATGGTGATAATGCGGCGGCGATGCGATATACCGAAATCCGTATGGCACGTATCGCCCATGAGTTACTGGCCGATCTGGACAAGGAAACGGTTGATTTCGGGCCGAACTATGATGGTTCTGAGCACGAGCCACTCATCATGCCGGCGCGTATTCCCAACTTGCTGATTAATGGTAGCTCCGGTATTGCCGTGGGCATGGCGACCAATATTCCTCCGCATAACCTGAATGAGGTGGTGGATGCTTGTCTGGTGTTGTTACAAAACCCTGATACCACCATCGATGAACTGATTGAGATTGTGCCGGCACCGGACTTCCCGACCGCAGGTATCATTTACGGCACTATCGGCGTCAAAGAAGGTTATCGCACTGGCCGTGGCCGTGTGGTAATGCGCGGCCGCACCCATGTGGAAGACATGGATAAGGGCGGTCGCCAATCACTGATTGTTGATGAACTGCCTTATCAGGTCAATAAAAAGACCTTTGTCGAGAAAATCGCCGAACTGGTCAACGAAAAGAAAATAGAAGGCATTTCTGACCTGCGCGACGAGTCGGATAAGTCCGGTATGCGCGTGGTGATTGAGCTCAAGCGTGGCGAAGTGCGTGAAGTCATCCTCAATAACCTCTACAAGCAAACCCAACTGCAAGACACTTTCGGCATGAACATGGTGGCCTTGCTGGATGGTCAGCCACGTCTGCTGAACCTCAAGCAAATGCTGGAGGCTTTCCTGCGTCATCGCCGTGAAGTGATCACACGCCGTACCGTATTCGAGTTGCGTAAAGCGCGTGAGCGTGGTCATGTACTCGAAGGCTTGGCGGTTGCGCTGGCCAACGTGGATGACATGATCGCCATTATCAAGGCGGCACCAACACCACCGGAAGCCAAGAAAGACCTGATGGCCAAGGCATGGACATCACCAGTGGTGGAAGAAATGCTCAAGCGCGCCGCCATGGAGGCTTCGCGCCCTGATGGTCTGTCCGTAGATTTTGGCCTCATGCCAAATGGTTACAGGTTGTCGGATGTGCAGGCGCAGGAAATTCTGCAAATGCGCTTGCAACGCCTGACAGGCCTTGAGCAAGACAAGATCGTGAATGAATACAAAGAGGTGATGGATGTTATCACTGACTTGCTGGATATCCTGGCGACACCAAGCCGCGTGACACAGATGATCGTGGATGAACTAGCTGCAATACGCCAGCAGTTCGGCGACAAGCGCCGCAGTGAGATTGTGCATAACGCGCAGGATCTGTCGCTAGAAGACCTGATTACTCCGCAAGACGTGGTGGTGACCCTGTCACATACCGGCTATGTGAAATCACAGCCGCTTGAAGAATATCGTGCGCAGAAGCGTGGTGGCCGTGGCAAGCAAGCTACTGCAACCAAGGAAGATGACTTCATCGATAAGATGTTCGTGGCCAATACCCATGACTACATCTTGTGCTTCTCCAACCGTGGCCGTGTGTACTGGCTGAAGGTCTATGAAGTGCCACAAGGTAGCCGTATCAGTCGCGGCAAGCCGATTGTGAACCTGTTCCCGCTGGAAGAGGGCGAGAAAATCAACGCTATCCTGCCGGTCAAGACGTTTGACGAAAATCACTACATCTTCATGGCTACCGAAAAGGGCACCGTCAAGAAGACCTCGCTGGTCGAATTCTCCAATCCACGTAAATCCGGCATTATTGCTATTAACCTGGACGAAGGCGATATCCTGGTTGGTGCGGAAATCACTAACGGCGAAAGCGATATCGTATTGGTTTCCAATGGCGGTAAAGCGGTCTGGTTCGATGAAGAAGATGTGCGCCCTATGGGGCGAAATACTCGCGGTGTACGCGGCATGAAGCTGCAGAGCAAGCAGCAGGTGATTTCATTGTTGATTGCTGCGGATGATAAGCAGACCGTATTGGTAGCTACCGAAAATGGCTACGGTAAACGTACTGTGCTCTCAGATTTCCGTCACTCAGGCCGTGCTACCCAGGGCGTTAAAGCGATTGCGACTAGCGAGCGTAATGGCGCAGTGGTGGCGGCTCGCCTGGTGAATGATGAGGATGAAATCATGCTGATTACTACCGGTGGCGTGCTGATTCGTACACGTGTGAAAGAGATACGTGAATTGGGTCGTGCGACACAAGGTGTGACACTGATTAACCTAGGTGAAGGCGAGAAGCTTTCCGGTCTGGAAAAAGTCGTCGAAACTGACGATGAAACTGACGCTGAGTAAACTTGCAGACGAAAGCTACGCATGACCAAAATTTATAATTTTTCGGCAGGGCCAGCGGTCTTGCCTAAGGAAGTGCTGGCACAAGCACGGGATGAAATGATGGATTGGCATGGCTCGGGCATGTCGATCATGGAGATGAGTCATCGTGGTAAGGAGTTCATGGGAATTGCCGCCGAGTTGGAGGCAGATTTACGTGAACTGATGGCTATCCCGAGCAATTATAAAGTACTGTTTCTGCAGGGCGGGGCGCATAGCCAGTTCTCTATGGTGCCTATGAATCTGCTGCGTGATAAAAGCAGCGCAGACTATATCAACACCGGTATCTGGTCGCAAAAAGCCATAGATGAAGGCAAGCGCTATTGCCAGGTCAATGTGGCGGCTTCTTCGGTAGATCGCAATTTCACCTATGCTCCCCAGTCGGCGCAATGGCAGCTCAATAAAGATGCGGCCTTTGTGCACTTTACCTCTAATGAAACCATAGGAGGCGTGGAGATTTTCGAGACCCCTGATACTGGTGATGTGCCCTTGGTTTGCGATATGTCGTCACATATCCTGTCCAGGCCGGTTGATGTCAGCAAGTACGGCGTTATTTATGCCGGGGCACAGAAAAACATCGGGCCTGCCGGGTTGACAATAGTTATTGTGCGCGATGACCTGATAGGGCAAACCATCCCTGGTACGCCTACCATGTTCGATTACAAGATACATGCCGACAATGCCTCCATGTATAACACGCCGCCGACCTATGCCATGTATATCGCAGGGTTGGTGTTCAAGCTACTGAAGGCCAAGGGTGGCCTGGCAGCCATGGAGCAGGCCAATATTGCCAAGTCGCAACTATTGTATGATTATCTGGATAGGTCAGCGTTTTACAACTCGCCCATCGTTGTTGAAAACCGCTCGCGTATGAATGTGCCTTTCACCTTAAAGGACAAGTCTCTGGATGAAGCTTTCTTGAAACAGGCCCAGCACAATGGCCTGTTGCAGCTCAAAGGCCATAAGCTGGTAGGCGGCATGCGCGCTTCTATCTACAATGCGATGCCGATAGAAGGGGTGCAAGCCTTGATAGCGTTCATGCGCGATTTCGAGCAAGCTAACGGATAACACAGGGGTTTAGAGCCATTCCATGAGTGATATTCTCAAACAACATCGCGACCAGATTGATGCCATCGATGAGCAGTTGCTCAAGCTCGTCAACGAGCGCGCCCAGCATGCCCGCGAGATAGGCAACCTCAAGAATGGCGGCCCAATTTATCGGCCAGAGCGTGAAGCGCAGGTGTTACGCCGCTTGCTGGAACATAACGGCGGACCATTGTCAGGCGAAGCTGTGACAGCAATTTTTCGTGCGGTCATGTCGAATTGCCGCGCCCTGGAGAAAGAGCTTGCAGTGGCTTTTCTCGGGCCGTTGGGCACTTTCAGTGAAGAGGCTGCGAACAAGCAGTTTGGCGGTTTAACGGCACCTGTTCAATGCAGTTCTATTGATGAAGTATTTCGCATGGTGGAATCCGGCGCTGTCGATTATGGCGTCGTGCCGGTGGAGAACTCCACGGAAGGAGCGGTAGGGCGCACGCTGGATTTGTTGATGGCTACCAATCTGAATATTTGTGGTGAGATCAAGTTGCCGGTGCACCACAACCTGGTTTCAAGCGTGGATGACATCACGAAAATAAAAAGCGTTTATGCGCATTCCCAATCGTTGTCGCAGTGCCATGAGTGGTTGAATATCAATCTGCCCAAAGTGAGCCGCGAAGCGGTTACCAGCAATGCCGAAGCCGCCAAGCTTGTTTCCGAGTCGGAGTTGGCAATACAGGATTCTGCGGCAATTGCCAGCCGTCGCGCTGCAGAACTGTTTAACCTCAATATTCTGGCGGAAAATATTGAGGATGACCCAAAAAATACTACGCGCTTCCTCGTGCTATCCACCCATGACGTTGCACCTTCCGGTAAGGATAAAACTTCACTGGTCATCGCTGCGAAAAACGTTCCCGGCGCTGTTGTCTCGCTATTGGAACCCTTGGCACAACACAAGGTCAGTATGACCAAGCTGGAGTCGAGACCTTCCAAAATCGGCATGTGGGAATACGTATTCTTTGTGGATATAGAGGGCCACCATCAGGACCCTAACGTGTCCAGCGCCTTGGCTGAGTTGCAGCAACGAGCTTCCTTTCTCAAAGTGCTCGGGTCGTATCCAGTAGCCGTTATATGATTTAACTCCATTGTTGTGGTTGTTGTTCAAAAGATATTTTTGGGCAGCATTAACTTGGTTCTGAAACGATGCCTATCAGTCAAGAGTTACTTGAAGCAGCAGAGCTAGACCGGTCAACGCTAACGTTTAAAGACGCGCAGTTAGAGGGCTTCTATCGTCAACATGACCTGGTGCGCTTGAGGCGGCAGGCCAGGATTGCATTACTGGTCGGCGGCGTGCTTTATGGCTCCTACGGCCTCATGGATTATCTGTTTATCCCCAGCCAGGACTTTATCAAGGCTTTATATCTCCATGTAATGGCACTGATGATCGCCTTTTCAGTATTTGCGCTCACCTACACTCCTACTTTTTCCAGATTCAATCAACCGCTGTTATTTATCGCAGGTTTCTTCGCGGGCCTAGGCTTGCTGGGGAAGATGATCTATCTACCCGCTGCAGCGATTAGCCTGTTTTATGTAGGCTTGATTCAGATTACTTTCTGGTGCCATTACTTTTCGGGGTTACGCTTTGTGCATTCCACGGCGGTTGGCATATTGCTGCTTGTTATTTTCAATTTCATGTTTAGGGATCTTCCGGCATGGACGTTATTCAGTTACGACTTCTTTATTGCTTCAGCCAATATACTGGGCGCTTTTACCAGCTATACCGGTGAAAAACAGAACCGCATACTGTTCTTGCGTGAAAAAGAACTGGATACCGAGCGCCACCTCCAGCATGAACGTGCTTTGCATGACCGGCTGACCGGGTTGCCCAACCGGGAGCTGCTACATGACCGGATCGAACAGGCGATTCAGTACTCTATCCGTAATAATCAAATATGTGCAGGCCTGTTTCTTGATCTGGATAAATTCAAACCCATTAACGATACCTATGGTCACCAGATAGGTGACCAGGTCTTGCAGGAAGCTGCAGTAAGGCTGAAAAACGCAACGCGGGAAGTCGATACCCTGTGCCGATTGGGAGGCGACGAGTTTTTTGTATTGGCGCAGGACATCAATAGCCTCGAAGCTGCGGAGGCGTTGGCAGTCAAGCTGCAGGAACAGCTGGAAAGCCCCTTGAATATTCCTAACTTGCCATCCTCGGTCACAGTCTCCGCCAGTATCGGGATTTGCCTGTTCCCCTATCCCAACTCCAGTGCCATTGATGTCATTCGCCGGGCCGACCATGCCATGTATGAAAATAAGAAAATGCGTAAAAAGACCATGCAATAGGGCTAAACCCATCAAATAGACTTGATGGTAAAATCGTCCAGGATAACGAGCGGCACAGGCCGCTTTTATTTTTTTCAGTCTGAGTTAGTGAGAAGAGGTTTAATGTGAATCAATTGTGCGATCTTGCACCATCCTATATCCGTTCAATTGCACCGTACCAGCCGGGTAAACCAATCAGCGACCTGGCACGGGAAATGGGGCTGGAGGTCAGCAGTATTGTCAAGCTGGCTTCCAATGAAAATCCGCTGGGAGTGAGTCCACTGGCACATGAGGCTATGCAGGAGGCTTTGCTGGATATTGCACGGTATCCTGATGGCAACAGCTTTGCCCTGCGCGATGCGGTCAGTAGTAAGTTCGCTGTGACGCCAAATCAACTGGTATTCGGCAATGGGTCGAATGATATTCTGGAGTTGGCGGCACGTGCTTTTTTAACGGTCGGCTGTGAAGCCATTTATTCTCAGCATGCGTTTGCCGTTTATGCCCTGGTGACGCAGGCAGTTGGTGCGCACGGGGTTGTCGTGCCGGCCAAGGATTTTGGCCATGATCTTGAAGCGATGCTGGCCGCGATTACGCAGCGTACCAAAATGATTTTTATTGCCAATCCTAATAACCCGACCGGCACGCTAATACCAAAAAACGAGCTGTATGCCTTCCTGCAGCAAGTGCCACCGCAGGTGCTGGTGATGCTGGATGAGGCTTATGATGAGTATCTGTCGGCTGTTGATAAATCAGAAGCCATCAGCTGGCTTGCCGAGTTCCCTAATCTGATTATTTCACGCACTTTCTCCAAAGCTTATGGCTTGGCAGGCTTACGTATCGGCTTCGGCATGGCCGCCAGCGAAGTGGCGGATATGATGAATCGCGTGCGCCAACCCTTTAACGTCAATAGTGTGGCGCAGGCTGCGGCTACTGCATCCTTGGCTGATGATGACTTTGTAGCCCGTACCTACGCACTTAATCAGGCAGGTATGGTGCAATTGACACAAGGCTTGAGCAGGCTGGGGCTGGAATACATTCCTTCATTTGGTAATTTTGTCAGTTTCCGCATAGACCGGGCAGCCACTATTTACCAGCGCCTGCTTGAAAATGGCGTGATTGTAAGGCCTATTGCCAATTATGAACTGCCGGATTTCCTGCGAGTGAGTATCGGGTTATTTAGCGAGAATGCACGTTTTCTGGAAGTGTTGGAGAAGGTCATGAAGCTAGCACAATAGCTCATGATTATCCTTAGTACAGTTTCCGTGTTTTAGCCCTGTTGCAAGCGAGGCCGGACGCGGAGAATGCATAGCACGTCAGGTGTGTAACAAATTGTAATGCAATGGCGTATTTATCATACTAACTAAGGAGATTTATTATGTGGACTAAACCAGAAGTGACTGAAATGCGTTTCGGCTTTGAAGTAACAATGTACGTTTGCAATCGCTAAGCAATTGCATGATGGGCTATCGCAAGATAGCCCATTTCTATTTCCAGGTTCGTATTGTTGGTCATTACAGATTAAACTTAAAGTTTTATTGATTAGAGAGTTTCATGCATATTCATGTGTTAGGCGCAGGCGCAGGTGGTGGTTTTCCTCAGTGGAATTGCAATTGCCATAATTGTGATGGATTGAGAAAAGGCACTATCAAAGCCACAAAACGCACGCAGTCTTCGATTTGCGTGAGTGGTGATGGTATCAATTGGGTGTTGTTCAACGCATCGCCCGATGTATTGCAGCAAATACAGGATTTCGCACCATTACAGCCAGGTCGTGCAGTGCGTGATACCGGCATAGTAGGCATTGTGCTCATCGATGCGCAGATCGACCACACTACGGGTTTGCTGATGTTGCGCGAAGGTACGGTCAAGCGTGAGATTTACTGTACTGATATGGTGTATCAGGATTTAACCACGGGTAATCCTTTACTCAATATTCTCGGCCATTATTGCGGCATCAATCATCATCCCGTCGTGACTGATGGTCAAACTTCTTTTGAAATTCCGGGTGCTACCAATCTGCGTTTTACCGCAGTTGCCCTCAAAAGTGCTGCACCACCATACTCGCCACATCGTAACGACCCTCATCCCGGCGATACCATAGGCATGTTTATTGAAGATACCAAGACCGGCAAGAAAGCGTTTTATGCACCAGGGTTAGGTGAAATAGAGCCACATCTGCCGCCATTGTTCGAGCAGGCCGATTGCATCATGGTGGACGGTACTTTCTGGACCAATACCGAAATGATTGATCTGGGCCTGATGACCAAAAAAGCCCGCGATATCGGACACAATCCGCAGTCTGGCGAGGGCGGCATGATAGAAGTACTGGATAAGTATCCACATGCACGTCGTGTGTTGATACATATCAATAATACAAATCCAATTCTAAGAGAAGATTCGGCCGAGCGCGCCGAGCTCAACCGTCATGGCATTGAAGTGTCTTATGACGGCATGGATATCATTCTTTGAAGAAACAGATTTTGAGGAGAGCAAAATGAACGCAGTGACCAATAACAACCTGCCATGGACACGTGAAGAGTTTGAAGAAAAGCTCCGTGAGAAGGGCAAGGGCTACCATATTTATCATCCTTTTCATGTGATGATGTATGAGGGCAAGCTGAATAAAGAGCAGTTGCAATGCTGGGTTGCCAACCGTTTTTACTACCAGATCGGCATCCCGCAAAAAGATGCGGCCATTATGTCGAATTGCCCTGATAAAGAGATTCGCAAGGGCTGGATACAGCGCATCATTGACCATGATGGCGATGATAAAAATGTGGGGGGTATTGAAGCCTGGATACAACTGGGTGGTGCCGTGGGCTTAAGTCGTGAAGACGTGACATCGCTCAAGTTCGTGAGCCCTGGCGTACGCTTCGCTGTCGACGCCTATATCAACTTTGCGCGCCAGCGTTCATGGCAGGAGTCGGTCTGCTCATCGCTGACTGAGTTGTTCGCACCCCACATACACCAGCAACGCATTAGCTCCTGGCCAAGCATGTATCCATGGATCAATGAAGATGGTCTGGTCTATTTTAAAAAGCGCCTGACCGAAGCCCGCCGTGATGTAGAGCAAGGCTTGGCGGTAACGCTGGATTACTTCGGCCAGTCCCGCGAGCTGCAGGAAAGGGCTCTGGACATCCTGCAATTCAAGCTGGATGTACTGTGGGTGATTGCCGATTCCATCATGCTGGCATGTACAGATATAAAGGTTGAAGACCGTGACTACCTCCGTCAACCGCGATGATATATACAAGTTAGGCCGTCACTACCGCTTTCAGTGGGAGGAAGCACAGCAATGCTATGTGCTGCTTTTCCCTGAAGGCATGGTCAAGCTTAATGGCGGTGCAGGCGAGGTCATTAAGCGGGTTGATGGTAACAAAACAGTAGGAGATGTTGTCCAAGAGTTAGAGGCAACATTCCCTGATGTACCGGATTTGGAAAAAGACATTCTTGCCATGTTTGATCTGGCTGTCGAAAAGGCTTGGCTAGAAAAAAGTAACTAGCAAGCAATATTAGACATGCAAAACAATTAGCAGGAATTTGAGGAGTAGCAAAATGACACAAGCATCTTTAGGAGAGTCGGTCGTACAGAAAGTGGTGCATGCGAACCAGAATAATGGCGTAGCGGCTTCCAAGACCCATACCCAGCCACTCTGGTTGCTGGCGGAAGTGACCTACCGCTGTCCTTTGCATTGTGCTTTCTGCTACAACCCAACCGACTACGATAAACACACCAAAAACGAGCTGACTACCGAACAGTGGATTAATGCTCTGCGTGATGCCCGTAAACTGGGTGCATTGCAACTTGGTATTTCCGGTGGTGAGCCGCTATTGCGGGATGATATTGAAGAGATCGTAGTCGAGGCACGCAAGCTGGGTTACTACAGCAACTTGATCACGTCAGGTGTTGGGCTTACAGAAGAGCGTATCAGTGCATTTAAGGAGGGCGGTCTGGATCATATCCAGCTTTCCATGCACGATATTACTGAAGAGATTAATAATTTCATCACCAATACCAAGACTTTCGAGTTAAAAAAGAAAGTCGCCGCCATGATCAAGAACCATGGCTATCCTATGGTGCTCAACGTGGTGATTCATCGCTACAACATTGGCCATATCAAGGAAATCCTGGAAATGGCAGAAGCACTTGGTGCCGACTATGTGGAATTGGCTAACACCCAGTACTATGGCTGGTCGTTGATCAATCGTAGCCAGTTGATGCCAACTAAAGAACAGATTGACCACGCCGAGGCGGTGACCAACGAGTTCCGAGCAAAAGTCGGTAAGAAGATGCAAATTTTCTTTGTGGTGCCGGATTATTTCTCTGATCGCCCCAAGAAGTGCATGAATGGCTGGGGTGAGGTATTCATGATCGTTACCGCCAATGGCGATGTATTGCCTTGCCACTCTGCGCGCGTACTGCCGGGCATGGAGTTTCCTAATGTGAAGGAACGTGGCCTGGAGTGGGCCTGGAAGGATTCGCCAGCATTTAACAAATACCGCGGTAAGGACTGGATGAAAGAGCCATGCCGTACTTGCCCGGAACAGGACAAGGATCTGGGCGGTTGCCGTTGCCAGGCCTTCCTGCTGACAGGGGATGCAGAGAGTGCAGACCCGGTATGCAGTTTGTCGCCTAACCACCATGTCGTGGTACAGGCAATTGAGGACTCCAAGAATCCGCAGTTGCAAGGGCAACCTATCGTATTTCGTAACGATAAGAACTCCAAGAAATTCGTTAACAATGAGTTGCCGGAGTTGGTTAAAGAGTTTCACGCCCTGCCATAGTTTGTAGGTCTGACTATGTTGCAGGCTTCAGCTGGTCATGTAGCGAAGCCGTTATAAGGTTAGAATAAGCGCACTGTGCTGCTAGTAACAGCCCAGTGCGTTTTTTATTTAAGAACATAAAGCCTCATGCCTAACAAATCCTCACCTTTTATATTGTCGCTGGTTCTGGCTAGCCTTGCTGCACTGGCACCATTCGCTATTGATACCTATCTGCCCGCTTTCCCTACCCTGGAAAAGGCACTGCATGGCACTACGCTGGATATACAGCAAAGCCTGACCTTCTATTTATTTCCATATGCCTTGATGACCTTATGGCATGGGGCCATCTCGGATTCCATCGGACGTATTACGACCATTAAATGGGGACTGGGAATTTTTGTGCTGGCGTCTATTGGTTGTGCCTTTGCACCGAATGTTGAAACCTTGTGGTTTTTTCGCATCATGCAGGGCATTTCCGGCGGGGCGGGCAATGTGGTGGCGCGCGCCATGGTGCGCGATTTGTTTGAAGGTCCGCAGGCACAACGCGTGATGGCTACTGTGCAAATGCTGTTTGGCATTGCACCTGCCGTGGCGCCCATTATCGGCGGCGTTCTGCTGGGCATCCACTGGCAGGCGATATTTATATTTCTGGCGATGTATGCCGCACTCAGTCTTTGGGCTGCTATACGCTATCTGCCGGAAACCATGCCAGTCGCTAAACGTATGCCGCTTTCAGCTAAGCAGGTATTTAAGGACTACCGGCTGATTTTTAGTGACAAGGAATTTAATTATGTCGTGTTTGCTGTTGGGGCGAATTTTGCAGGCTTTTTCCTTTATGTGCTGGCCAGCCCGGTTTTCCTGGTTAAGCATCTGGGGCTGAACCAACACCAGTTCGGCTGGATGTTCATCCCTACCGTGTGTGGCATGGTACTCGGCTCGTATCTCGCCAAGCGCGCAGCAGGGCGTTACTCAAGGCAGAGAGTAGTGCAGCTAGCCTACTTATGGATGGCGGCCATGGCCTTGCTCAATATCATCATCTGTATTGCCTTGCCCACGCAGCCCATCTATAACATTGCCCCGATAGCCTTGTTTAACATAGGTATGGCGCTGGCCATGCCGGTGCTGTCGTTGGCGGCGCTCGACAGGCATCCGAAAATACGTGGTACGGCAGCATCAGGGCAGGCATTTATCCAGATGTTGCTATCTACGGTGTCGGCCGGCTTGATCGTACCGCTGGTATGGTATGCCCCCTCCGGGCTGGCTTGGGCCATGGCTGGCTATCTGGTTTTCGGTTGGCTGGTCATCAGGAAGAGTCATCTGTGGGCAGGACGTTGACGCTGCACACGGACCGAGTACGGCTAACAAAAAAGGAGACCTCGGTCTCCTTTTTTGTTAAACCAACTTAGGTCTAAGTTATTCCCCGATTACTCAACCAGTAATGCACGTTTACCTGCTTTGCCATTGTTGGCATCCGCATCAGGCAAAGGTTCTTTTCTGGAGGTGATGACGGGCCATAGTTCTGCCAGACGTGCATTCAGCGCGATGTATTCCTGTTGATCAGCCGGGACATCATCTTCGGCGAAAATCGCTTCGGCAGGGCACTCGGCTACACATAAGGTGCAGTCGATGCACTCGTCAGGGTTAATGGCCAGGAAATTCGGGCCCTCTACAAAGCAATCCACTGGGCATACATCTACGCAGTCGGTGTATTTGCATTGTATGCAGTTCTCAGTCACAACATATGTCATTTTTGGTCCTCTATTGCTTTGCTGTTAAGTGCTAATTTAGGTGTTGATCAGCTAATGCAGTATTTTAATTGATTTTTGCCAGTTTATAAAACTATGCTTGAATCATGCCTGCGCCAACAGTGTTGTTGGTGGACTCATCAATCAGGATGAATGCGCCAGTCGCGCGATTGGTGATATACGCATCTACCATCAGCGGTTGTGCCAGCTTGAAGCTGATACGCGCAATATCATTCATGGCCAGGCCTTGCGCCGGGAGTTGTTCCAGCGTGTTGACATCGATCTTGTAAGCTATTTCACCTACCTTGGCCTTGGATTCGCGCGTGGTATGACGCACGATATAGGTACGCGCAGGGGACAACGGCGTCTCGGATAACCAGCACACCATGGCGGTAATCTGCTTGACAGGCTCGGGAGCCTGCCCTGTTTTGACTATCATGTCGCCGCGTGAGGTATCTATCTCATCGGCCAGTAGCAAGGTTACCGATTGCTCGGTGGTAGCATGCTGTAGATGATCTTCACCGATCTGTATGGCTTTGACGGTGGAGCTCAGCCCGGATGGCAACACGGTAACAGCATCGCCCACGGCAATTTCGCCGGACTCAATGCGGCCCATAAAGCCACGGAAATCATGTAGCTCGGGATCATCCGATGCATGTGGACGGCAAACAAACTGCACCGGGAAGCGGAATGGCTCATCTTGTTCACAATGGGCAGGCGGTGCGGCTTCCAGCATGTCGATCAGGGTAGGGCCTGTGTACCAGGGCATGGAATCACCACGGTCAACCAGCATGTCGCCATTGAGTGCGGATAACGGTAAAAAGCTGATGTCATGGCCATCACGCTGCAGGCCGATTTCAGTGGCAAAAGCCAGGTAGTCGGCAACGATCTTGTCGTAAACAGCCTGGTCGTAATTCACCAGGTCCATCTTGTTTACCGCCACCACAATGTGTGGAATCCCTACCAGATGCGCCAGGAATGAGTGGCGTCGGGTCTGCGTGAGCACTCCTTTGCGCGCGTCGATCAGGATAATGGCCAGGTTGGCAGTAGAGGCAGCGGTCACCATGTTGCGGGTGTACTGCTCATGCCCGGGTGCATCGGCAATGATGTATTTGCGGGTGCCGGTGCTGAAATAACGGTAGGCTACATCAATGGTAATGCCTTGCTCGCGCTCTGCTTGCAGGCCATCGGTCAGCAATGATAGGTCAACGGCTTCCAGGCCGCGTTTCTTGGAGGTGCGCTCCATTTGCGTGAGCGTATCGGCCAGGATGGTCTTGGTATCGAATAGCAGGCGGCCTATGAGCGTGCTTTTACCGTCATCGACGCTGCCGCAGGTCATGAAGCGCAGCAGGCTGTCATTGAATGGTTTGATATTGGTAGTAGTGTTGATCGACATCTTAGAAATAACCTTCTTTTTTACGCTGCTCCATGGACGCATCGGACGTCTGGTCATCCAGACGTGTTGCGCCACGCTCGGTAATGGTGGTGGTGGCTGTTTCCAGCACAATCTTGGCCACGGTGTCGGCATCGCTTTCAACAGGTGCGGTGCAGGTGATGTCACCTACGGTACGGAAGCGCACCAGCAGATCCTCAACCACTTCGCCTGGCTTGGCTGGCGTCACATCGGTGACCGGCATAATGCCGCCATTGCGACGCACGATAGGGCGGGTATGGGCGAAGTAAATGCTGGGCAGGCCCAGGTTTTCGCGCTCGATATATTGCCACACGTCCATCTCAGTCCAGTTGGAGATAGGGAAGGCGCGAATATTTTCGCCTTTATGTGAGCGGGCGTTGTACAGGTTCCATAACTCCGGGCGCTGGTTCTTTGGGTCCCACTGGCCGAACTCATCACGGAAACTCATGATGCGTTCCTTGGCACGCGCCTTTTCTTCGTCACGGCGTGCACCACCGATGCAACAATCAAAACCAAACTCTTCGATGGCTTCCAGCAAGGTCACCGATTGATGTTTGTTGCGCGACTCATCAGGCGACTTCAGCACCACGGTACCGCGCTTCATGGAGTCTTCTACCGAGCGTACAATCAGGCGCTCACCAAGCTCTGCAGCGCGTTGGTCGCGGAAGTCGATTACTTCCTGGTAGTTGTGGCCGGTATCGATGTGCATCAATGGGAAGGGGAAGCGGCCTGGGCGAAAGGCTTTTTCAGCCAGGCGCAGTATGCATAGCGAATCCTTGCCACCCGAAAATAGCAATACCGGATTGCTGCACTGGCCGGCAACTTCGCAACGATAAACTCGGTAAT
>JBAZTJ010000029.1:0-23367 GCA_041662005.1 Candidatus Methylopumilus sp. | reverse complement strand
ATAGGTGTGGCCATGGATAATGACCCGGCTTGGGCAGTGCTGGATATGGCAGCGTTACAGCTGGGGTTGACCACGATTCCATTGCCTTATTTCTTTTCGCCTGCGCAGATCATCCATGCTATCGACGATGCCGGGATAAACCGGATCATTAGTGATCAACCAATTTTGATTGATCAGCTGCTGGCCGCCCATGGCAAGCAGGTGTTGGCAAAAACGCATGTTGAGGTGGCTGGTAAGCTGGTGACACAATTTACGCTGGTGAGCGCCCATGCCAGCGTTTTGCCTGCCAATACCATCAAGGTCACCTATACCTCGGGGACTACCGGTAACCCCAAAGGCGTCTGCCTGGATGTACATGCCATGCTGCAAGTTGCGCAATCGCTGCGGCAGGCCACTCACGCTGATTCATCAGACCGACATCTCAGCGTATTACCTTTGTCCACTTTGCTGGAAAACATCGCCGGGCTTTATGTGCCTTTGCTGGCCGGTGCAACCGCCATCTTGCTGCCTGCTGCCGAGGTGGGCCTGAGTGGCGCAAGCGGGCTGAATATAGCAAAAATGATGGCTGCTCTGCATCAGTCGCAAGCCACTACTACCCTGCTTACGCCAGAGCTGCTACGTGCCCTGGTAATGGCGCTGGAAGCTGGTTTTGCCCGTCCTGAAAAGTTGCGTTTCGTCGCCGTGGGTGGGGCTTCCGTTTCGCCACGCCTGTTACAGCGCGCCGCAGCTGTCGGGTTGCCAGTGTATGAAGGCTATGGACTGTCCGAGTGCGCTTCAGTGGTTGCCCTCAATACGGTGGATGCCCATCGGCCGGGCACGGTTGGTAAGCCTTTGCCGCATGTGCAACTGCAGTTTGCCGATGATGGCGAAATTTTAGTGGCAGGCGCCTGTTTGCTGGGCTATAGCGGTGCTGTATCGCAACCGACGCAGCAGTATTACGCGACAGGAGATGTTGGACATCTTGATGCGGATGGCTATTTGCATATCACCGGACGTAAAAAGAATATGTTTATCACTTCATTTGGGCGCAATGTTGCGCCGGAATGGGTGGAGCGTGAGCTTAACCTGTCGCCCACGATTGCTCAGGCAGCAGTGTTTGGTGAAGCCCGGCCGTGGAATATCGCGGTGATCGTGCCGGCAAAAGATGCCAATGGCAATATCGCACAAGTAGAGGAAATTGATCAGGCGATTGCTGAGGTCAATGCCGGCTTGCCGGATTATGCGCGTGTCAGCCGTTGGCTATTTGCGGAGGCACCCTACACGCCGCAAAACGGCCAGCTAACGGCCAATGGGCGTCTAAAGCGGGAAGCTATCTGGCAGGTTTATGCCAACAAAATAAATATTATGTATGAGGAAAAAGCAGATGCCGTTTTATGAGGAATTGTTAAAAGCAACAGAAGCCGAACGCCAGGCGCTTTTCAGTCTGCCATTGATACGCGCCGGTGCTGCCGGGCAGGTGAGCCATGATGCTTATGTGGCTTTCCTGACTGAGGCCTATCATCACGTCAAGCACACCACCCCGCTATTGATGCTATGCGGCTCGCGCTTGCCGGAAAGCTATGAGTGGCTGCGTGAAGCGGTGGCGGAATATATCGAAGAAGAGCTGGGGCATCAGGAGTGGATACTGAACGATATCGAGGCTTGTGGCGCAGACAGCAAAAGCGTGCGCCATGGCAAGCCCGGTTTCGCTACGGAGATGATGGTGGCCTATGCCTACGATATGATTAACCGGGTAAATCCGATTGGTTTTTTTGGCATGGTACTGGTGCTGGAAGGCACCAGTACGGCATTGGCGACACAAGCAGGTCAGGCCATTAAAGACAGCCTGCAGCTTGGCGATAAAGCCTTTACCTATTTGACATCGCATGGCTCGCTGGATGTTGAACACACTGCATTCTACGAAACCCTGGTGAATCGGATAGAAGACCAAAAAGACCGTGCCCAGCTAATACAAAGTGCAAAGAATTTCTACAAACTCTATGGCGATATTTTCCGCGATCTGGGTGCACGTTTTGTTCCCGCAAACAATGAGCTGGCGGCCGCATGAACCTCAGCGGCAAGAATATTTTACTGACGGGTGCGACTGGCGGCATAGGCCGCTACGTGGCATTGCAGCTTGCCGCCAAAGGGGCAATTCTGGCGCTGGTGGGTTCCAATGCTGACAGCTTGCACACTTTGTCCGGCGAGATAGCACAGGCGGGCGGAAAATCAGTGGAGATCGTGGCTAACCTGGAACATGCGCATGCTGCGCAAGGCATTGCAGACGCCGCAGTACAGCATTTAGGCAGTATCGACATCCTCATTAACAATGCGGGTGTGATGGATTTTATTCTTTTTGAAGAGCAGAGCCCTGAGCGCATTGCGCAGATGGTGCAGATCAATGTTACTGCGCCTATTCAACTCACTCGCGCGGTGCTGCCGGGATTTATCGCACGTAATAGCGGCCATATCGTGAATATTGGTTCTACTTTCGGATCCATTGGATTTCCTCACTATGCAAGCTATTGCGCCACCAAGTTTGCGATGCGAGGCTTCTCTCAAGCCTTACGTCGGGAGCTTGTAGATAGCAATATCAAGGTCACTTATGTAGCGCCGAGGGCAGTGAAAACACCACTGAATGATGATGCAACAACTCGAATGTTAATGGATGGCAAAATTGCCATGGATGATCCGCAGGAAGTCGCTACAAAAATCGTGCGGGCGATTGAGCTAAATAAGCAGGAGCATTACATTGGGCAGCCTGAAGCATTCTTTGCCTGGCTCAATTCATTCCTGCCCAAAGCTGTGAACATAGGCCTGAAAAAGCAATCAAGCTTTGCCAGGCCTTATGCAGCAAGAAAAAAATAATGCACTTTTTTAGGAGATAGTTATGAATAAAATGAAGACATTGGCAGTAATCACTATGCTGGGCATCAGCGGATTATTGTGTACGCCAGTGATGGCAGATGAGAAGCTGGATGCCGAGATTACAACTTTACAACATGATTGGGCAAAAGCTAATTATCAAACGTCTAAAGATGCGCAAGAAGACGCATTCAAAAGCTTGTCTGAAACGGCCAGTAAACTCACTGCCAGTCACAGTGGCGCGCCCGAACCTATGATCTGGGAGGCCATTATCCTGAGTGGATATGCCAAAGCTAAAGGTGGCATTGGCGCGCTGAAAATTGCGGAGAAAGCGCGTGATCTGTTATTGGCTGCCGAAAAAATCAATCCACTGGCATTGCATGGGTCTGCCTATACTACTTTAGGTTCCTTGCATTACAAGGTGCCAGGCTGGCCTATAGGTTTTGGTGACAAGAAGAAAGCGCGTGCTTATCTGGAGAAAGCCCTGCAAATTAATCCAACCGGCATAGACCCGAATTATTTTTATGCTGACTTTTTAAGCGAGCAGGGCGAGTATGCAAAAGCCATGGAATATTACAAAAAGGCGCTGGCTGCACCTGCGCGCCAAGGTCGTGAAGATGCGGATGCAGGCCGCAGGCAGGATATCGAAGCTGGTATGAAGGCTGCCGAGAAAAAACTGTAAGCCGTTACAGGTAGATTACCGCTGGGAACACCGTCGCGGCTAGTACCAGCACCAGCCATTCCAGTCCCCACGCTTCCAGATGCCCCGTAAAATGCAGTATCAAAACTGTAATCGAAAATACGTAATAAATGGCTAGTAAGATCATGATGTCACTTTATTATCAATTTTGAATAAGTATATACCGTATTGTATTTATGGTGTTTAGTTGCAAATACAACAATTGTTAACTGGATGCTTAGTGACGCAGTATTTATGTCATTCATATCGGCAATCATCAGCATAATCTTGAGCGGGTAATCGCTGCTCGAACTCAATACCCTTACCTGCCATAGGGGCGAATTTCCTGTTTAAGCGCTTGCTTTTATTGCTACTTTCGCGTAATTTCAAGGCCTTGCTAGGGGTCTATGTAAGTTCGTTCCCAAAACGGCTTATGTAGTGAGAGTCACCCTTTGAACCTGATGCGGGTTATGCCGCCGTAGGAAAGCATCAATACTGCTTTCCTAAAATCGTGAACTAGCATGAAGCCATCACTTGGTTTCCCACCATTTCAGGAGTAGCAGCCAGGCTGCTCTCTTTAGTTTTTGCCTTAGGAGCGCCAAATTGAACACCATCGACAAAAATCTCCATGCCAAGTTTGACAGCGAAACCGCTGAAATCGACCCCGGCACAACTCAGCCTTTTGCCAAGTCCCGCAAGATTTACATTGAAGGTTCGCGCCCAGATATCCGCGTTCCTTTTCGTGAAATCTCGCTATCAGATACGCCTTCCATGTTTGGCTCAGGCAAGGATGAAAAAAATCCACCAGTCATGGTCTATGACACATCCGGCCCTTATACCGACCCAGAAGTAAGTATCGACATTCGCAATGGTTTGCCTGCTCTGCGCGCTGGCTGGATTGCAGAGCGCAATGATACCGAGCAGCTGGATGGCCCGACTTCCACTTTTGGCCAACAGCGTCTGCACGACCCAGAGTTAACGCAAATGCGTTTTAACCTGCATCGCAAGCCTTTGCGCGCCAAGTCCGGCATGAATGTGAGCCAGATGCACTATGCCCGCCAAGGCATCATTACCCCGGAAATGGAATACATCGCCATCCGCGAAAATCAACGTCGCGAGAACATGAGCGAGCTGCTGCAAACGCAGCACAAAGGGCAAGACTTTGGTGCCAGCATTCCGAAAGTCA
Source organism: Candidatus Methylopumilus sp. (assembly GCA_041662005.1). Classification (GTDB taxonomy): domain Bacteria; phylum Pseudomonadota; class Gammaproteobacteria; order Burkholderiales; family Methylophilaceae; genus DATHXC01. The sequence goes on along the minus strand of JBAZTJ010000029.1, from coordinate 18,658 downwards.
TTACTCCGGAATTCGTACGTAGCGAAGTAGCGCTTGGTCGCGCCATTATCCCGATGAACATCAACCACCCTGAAATCGAGCCCATGATTATCGGCCGTAATTTCCTGGTCAAGATCAATGCCAACATTGGTAACTCTGCATTGGGTTCATCGATCAGCGAAGAAGTGGAAAAAATGGTGTGGGGCACGCGCTGGGGTGGCGATACCGTGATGGATCTGTCTACTGGCAAGAACATCCACGAAACCCGCGAGTGGATCATCCGCAATAGCCCGGTGCCGATTGGTACTGTGCCTATCTACCAGGCGCTGGAAAAGGTCGATGGTAAAGCCGAAGACCTGACCTGGGAAATCTTCCGCGACACCCTGATTGAACAAGCTGAGCAAGGCGTGGATTACTTTACGATTCACGCTGGTGTCCGTCTTGCGTACATCCCGATGACAGCCAAGCGCATGACCGGTATCGTGTCACGCGGTGGCTCTATCATGGCCAAGTGGTGTCTGGCGCATCATAAAGAGTCATTCCTGTACGAACATTTCGAAGACATCTGCGAAATCATGAAAGCCTATGACGTGTCATTCAGTCTGGGTGATGGCTTGCGTCCAGGTTCTATTTACGATGCCAACGATGAAGCCCAATTTGCTGAGCTGAAGACACTGGGCGAACTCACCCAGATCGCCTGGAAGCACGATGTGCAATGCATGATCGAAGGCCCCGGCCATGTGCCTATGCACCTCATCAAAGAGAATATGGAGTTGCAACTGGAGCATTGCGGCGAAGCCCCGTTCTACACACTAGGCCCGTTAACCACAGATATTGCACCGGGCTATGACCACATCACCTCAGGCATCGGTGCTGCCATGATCGGCTGGTACGGCTGTGCCATGCTGTGCTACGTCACACCAAAAGAACATCTGGGCTTGCCGGATAAAGAAGACGTACGCGTAGGCATCATCACCTACAAGATCGCCGCCCACGCTGCCGACTTGGCCAAAGGTCACCCCGGCGCGCAGATTCGCGATAACGCATTATCCAAAGCGCGCTTCGAATTCCGTTGGGAAGACCAGTTCAATCTGGGCCTCGATCCAGAAAAAGCCAAGGAATTCCACGATGAAACCCTGCCGCAGGAAGGCGCCAAACAAGCCCACTTCTGCTCCATGTGCGGCCCGCATTTCTGCTCGATGAAAATTTCGCAGGATGTGCGTGATTATGCGGCGGAGCAAGGTATCAACGAGCAAGAAGCGCTGGTCAAAGGCATGCAAGAAAAAGCCATTGAGTTTGTGAAGAAGGGTTCTGAGGTTTATCAAAAGGTCTAAGGACTTATTACCCAACAAAAAAGCAGGCCTAGTGCCTGCTTTTTTGTTTTAGAACTCAACAGCTTCAAACTTCTGATACAGACCTGCTAGTTTTTTTACAGACATTCTGAATTGACTTCTAGCTTTAACCTTGGAATGTGCCGTTCAATAAGGTCATTGCCTTATTCAGCTTATTCAACTGCCTTTTCAGGCCTAATGACGTTAAAGTTCGAAACCTACTGGGAATGATAAACTCCACTGGCAGGTCGTTATGCGGGATTTTTGTAACCAAATAACAAACACGATTGAAATAGTGGATTCCAGGCGTAATCCATTGGTGTGGATTTTCTGAGCCATCAATGACTGTCCAAACGTAGCTCCAATCCAAACTCTTCACTAACTTAAAATCCTCTCCATAAGTTTCTAAGCCAATTCCACCCCATATTTCATTGCATGCTTTTGAATGCTTGTAAGGCAAAAAATATTCGTAGAATGTATCTTCGTGAAATTGCAATGCTTCAATCATTCAAATTAGCTTTAAAGACTATCCAAAAAAGTATCGGCTCTATGCTTAGAAATAAACTCTAAGTTAGGCATGAATCTTTCTGGTAAATGTATTCTGTTGCCTGAAAGTGGTATCAAAACCTGTTTTACAAAAACATCTTCACTTTTTAATAGTTGGCTTGAAATAATTACCTTGAAATCATCATCTAGCGTAATAAAACCCTTATCAAAAGCTCTATCGTGAATTGCCGAGAGGCATAAACCATTGCTTGGATTTAGTCGGTTTGCATTGTCTTTGCTCCAAGGCACAATATGGCTGGCGATAAGTAGCTTAGGTTCGGATAAGCCTGACATGCAGCAACGACCACGATAACTACTCATCACGGCCTTACGAAAGAAACTCTGCTTAATCCTCTGCTCAGTTAGAACCCGTCTGGTTTCGCCAGTAAAATCTTCGGGTATTAACAGGTTGCTTTCTGGCTCCTCAGCTTCTACAACGTTCTGTTCTAATTGCTCGCGTAGCAATTGGCTTTCCAGTGCCAATCTTTCCCAATCCGCATGAAACTCCGCCCAAACCTCACGATCAAGTAATGAGGCATTCCCTAAACCCGACCTGCCTGAGCTGGTAATCGCTGGATCAAGGCTTGAAATATTGAGCATTTTCATTGCGACAGCGCTAGGGGTTCGGCCAATAACTTTTGCCAATGCAATCACTTGCTTGTTTCTACTATCAATTTTTCCGAAAGGAATTTGGCAATAAAGATGGAATGCAAGCTTGACTTGCTCTTTGGACCACAGCGTTGATTTCATGATGTCTTTAGGCACGATAACGGGATTATTCGTATCAGCCACATCCTTTGAAAGAATATGAGAAGTCATGAGTTTAGCAGTAGCTTCTATCATTGGAATAACTGCCGCTTCGGAAAATTGTTGATAAGCTCTAGTATCCGAAACTGGAATCTTGAAACTGTCTGGAAAGCCCATTAAGCGAGCACATTCACGCGGCGTGAGTCTCCTCGGGTTTACGCCTTCGCCTTGAGATACCAATATTTCCGAGCCGTCTTTGTAGTAGCGAGCGGAGAGTGTGCGAGTAACGCTATCTGGCCCTACTAAGCCAAAACCAAAGCCGTTCCCTTTAAGTCTGTGTTTCTCAGCGTAGTTTTGCAGGTAGCGCCACAGGTTGTCGGTGAGGGTATATTTGGCAGGGACTTGGTTGGCGGTATGGTCAAAAAATCGGCCTTCGTCCCACTCCAGCAAGGGTTCTGTGCCATCGGTGCGGTGCAATATTTCTTTGAGTGTTCGCTCGCCTTTTGCCGGCAACGGCAGCACATTAAAGTCAAACGCCATGGGCTCGCGAAAACCGACAATCAAAATGCGCTCGCGATGCTGTGGGGTGAAATGCGCGCCATCTATAACGCGGTAGTGGATGTGGTAGCCCAACTCTTCAGTGAGCGTGCGCTTGATCACATCGAAGGTGCGGCCTTTGTCGTGCGACATCAGATTTTTGACGTTCTCCAGCAAAAATGCGCGGGGTTGTTTGGCTTGAATAATGCGCGCCACATCAAAAAACAGAGTGCCTTGGGTTTCATCTGCAAACCCGTGCACCTTGCCCAGCGCATTCTTTTTGCTCACCCCTGCAATCGAAAATGGCTGGCAAGGGAAACCCGCCAATAAAACATCATGGTCTGGAACATTGGCGGCATCAATTTGGGTGATGTCGCCTGCAATATCATGGCCATTGGGGTAGTTATGGGCATAGGTCTTTTGCGCGTAACTGTCCCACTCACTGGTAAATACACAATGCCCGCCAATGCGTTCAAATGCGGTCCGGATACCGCCGATACCCGCAAACAGGTCAATGAAAGCAAAGCCTTCTGTCGTTTGAGTAGGTAAGTCGAATGGCAACATGCGCTGCAATGCGTGGGCAAGATAAGGCTTGATAGGCGTCTGGCGTGCCTCCCAGCGGCGCACAGTACGAATATCGACTTTTAACTCTTTTGCGATTTGGGCTTGGGTGTGGTGTTTGCGAGCTTGTGCTAGATAATCCCAAGCTGCTTCATGATCTTGTCCGGTACTTAAAACTGTCGCCATGGCGTTTGTATTTCTGGGAATTTTTACGGACATTAAGTCCTATTTTAATTCCAGTCAAGCGCATTTTTGTAACCGTAGCCTAGTTTTTCAGTATCTACTTGATATGCAATGCATTAATAAAACAAGCATGGCCTTCGAATAAGGTGTTTTAAGACACTGCCCTGTGAAGCTCGTCCCTATTGGCTCGCAGGGCAGTGCCTTGTTCTGAGTAAATGCTGATGTAGGGCGGATGAGCGATAGCGTTATCCGCCGTATGCACACGGTTGCCACCACCCAAGGCAGCTTGCGTGATAGCTAAGTGTTTGTGGGTGAGTATTTGAGAATGGAATGACCGCATACTGCGGATAACGCTTTGCTCATCCGCCCTACCTGCTAATCAGTCTAAACTATTTATTTAGCCAGAGCTTTGAAGGTATCTCGATATTCACCCATAAATCCCCGACCTAACTTTTGTTGATCCTCTGAGTCGAGTTTGTATGGGCTCAAAGTAATTCCGTTGTCTGTGTAAGTTACATATAAGTCATCACCGTTTCTCAGCTTCATTTTAGCAAGAAGCTCTTCTGGCAGAACGACGCCTAGAGAGTCGTCAACTTCTATAAGTTTCAGTGTAACCATGATTAACACCTCGGATTAAAATGACAACTATTCTAAATAGCTAATATTCTGTGCACCACTTATTTATGATGCTTATCTTTCTCAGCAATATGATCCATGATCGCAAACAGCAAGCCAGTGACGATAAAGGTGATATGGATGCCGACCATCCAGGCCATTTGCTCGTTGCCCAGATGCACACCGCCAGTGCTTTGGTGCACGAATGCCTTGAGCAGGTCGATGGCGGAAATGGCGACGATGGAGCCTATGAGTTTAAGTTTGAGGCCGGAATAGTCGACCTTGCCCATCCATTCGGGGCGGTCTTCGCTTTCAGCTACGTCTATCTTGGATACGAAGTTTTCATACCCACTGAAAATCACCATGATGAGCAGGTTGGCCACTAGCGTGATATCAACCAGCGCCAGCAGGGAAAGCACGACTTCCTGCTCTTGCGCTTCCAGCACATGGCTGGCAATGTGTATGAATTCCTGCACGAATTTGACCAGCAATATGCCCAGCCCGGCTACCAAGCCGATATACATTGGTGCCAGCAACCAGCGACTGCGGAAAATAATGGTTTCTAACAGGTGTTCTACAAACTTAATCATGCTAATGCCTTGGAGTTAATTTGATGGGCCAATTATACGGGCAGATTTCGGAGTGGAAAATGAAACCTGTACGCTTGCTTTCATTGAAGACATTGTGGTTGATTCAGCACGTATTTTGACTGTGGACATAGTCGGCATAGCAGTCGATTGCAACAGTCTCTGCATTGCCAGTATGGTAAACTTGGGGCATGACAACCCTCAAACTTAAATCTGGCGATACTACCGCCAAAGATGCCAAAAATGATAGTGCAGCCAAGGCAACCAAGCCTCCTGTGCGTCGTACAGACCCCGCAAAACGCCCGCGCACTGCGGCAACCAAAGCCGAGATGGCAAAAGCGACGCCTCGCACTGAGCGTGCTCCAGAAACTCCAAGGCCGGATACAGTCAGGCCGCAAAGTGTAGCGCCTGATAAGGTAGATAACCTGCGCTCCACAGAGGCCTCACAGCGTAATCACCGTTTTGATGGTACTCCGCGCCAGCCTTATGTGGACAAGTCGGCTACACCAGACAGTCGTGCACCTGCAGAGCGTACTTTGCAGAAAGGCGAGTTCAAGCGTGATGAGTACGTGCGCGCACCGCGTGATGCTACCGGCCGCGATACACCGAGACGCGGTGGCAAGAGTCGTGATGGTTTCGAGCAAGGTGCATTCAATAGAGACCGCGCCAGCAACCCCATGTTTACTGCCGCGCCCCGGGCCAGCCAGCCAGATTTGCCGCGCTTGTCCAAACGTATGGCAGAGCTGGGCCTGTGTTCAAGGCGCGAGGCTGATGAGTTTATCAGCAATGGCTGGGTGACGGTAGATGGCGTGGTCATTGATACTTTGGGTGCTCGCATCAACCCGGAGGCTGCTATTGAAATTAGCAGTGAGGCACGTCAGCACCAGTCCGAAACGGTGACTATCATTATGAACAAGCCGATAGGCTATGTTTCCGGTCAGGCAGAAGACGGCTACATGCCGGCGGTTACCTTGGTGCATCCTGATAACGAATGGCATGAAGATGGGCATAGAGACACCACGCTACCCAAGTTCAAGCGTGGGCACTTACAGGGCCTTGCTCCTGCAGGCCGCCTGGATATTGATTCCACAGGTTTGTTAGTGTTTACTCAGGATGGTCGTGTTGCCCGACAGCTGATCGGTGAAAATTCTACAATCGAGAAAGAGTACCTGGTGAGAGTTGAGGGCACGCTTTCCGAAGCCGAGTTGAAAATGCTCAACTTCGGGCTGTCACTTGACGGTGTTAACCTGAAACCTGCCAAAGTCTCCTGGCAGAATGAAGACCAGTTGCGCTTTGTGTTGCGCGAAGGCCGCAAGCGCCAGATCCGCCGCATGTGCGAACTGGTAGGCCTGCACGTGGTCGGACTGAAGCGTGTGCGTATCGGCAGTGTATCGCTGGGCCGCTTGCCTATGGGGTCGTGGCGTTATCTGCGCCTGGGTGAAAAGTTTTAATTGGCAAGGTTTATGCTCTCTTAATGATATTAAAGAGCAGTAGGAGATAGTTGTATGGGGTTGTTTGATTCTGTAGCAAACGCCATGATCACCAGGGTTGCTGGCGCTGAACGTGGCCCCATGGTGAAAGCGGCGCTGGAGCTGTTTAATCACCATGGCGGGGTTAACGGGATACTGGATAAATTCAGGGCGCATGGGTTTAGCGAACAGGTGGATTCGTGGATAAGTACCAATCCAAATTTGCCGCTTTCGGCCAAGCAGATCCAGACGGTGCTGGGAAAGTGTGTGCTTGATGAAATGTCGGCAAAATTTGATGTCACCAGTGCCGACCTGAGCAAAAAGCTTGCGGCGAATTTACCTGATATTGTGGATCAGCTTTCTCCTGAAGGTAAATTGCCTGGCAGTCACTCCGAGCTGTTGATGAAAGCGCTCGCCATTTTCAAGAAATATTAGATTAATCCCAGGGGCGTCAGCCCCATTTTTAATGAAAGTCGAAGACAACCTACATGGATTTAATACTCTTACTTAAAGCATTTATCCTGGGCATTGTAGAGGGCGCTACCGAGTTCCTGCCTGTCAGTAGTACCGGGCATCTGATCATCGTGGGTGATCTGCTCAATTTTAATGATGATAGAGGCAAGCTGTTTGAAATCGTTATTCAGCTTGGGGCGATTTTTGCGGTGGTATGGGAGTATCGCGCCAAATTTTCACATGTGATCGTCAATATAACTAAAGAGCGGGCTTCGCAGCGATTGGTCGTTAACCTGTTAATTGCTTTCATACCCGCCGCAGTGCTGGGCTTGATCTTTCACCATGCGATCAAGCAGTATCTTTTCTCGCCGATTACGGTAGCCATTGCTCTTATCGTGGGCGGTTTCGCTATCTTGTTCATCGAGAAAAATTTGCCAGTGGCGGATACGCATACAGTAGAAGAAATGGACTGGAAACATGCGCTCAAGGTCGGCTTTGCACAGTCACTGGCGCTTTTCCCAGGTATCTCGCGAGCAGGTGCCACTATCATGGGGGGCTTGTTATTCGGGCTTACGCGCAAGACAGCCACTGAATTTTCCTTTTTCCTCGCTGTTCCCATGATGATTGCAGCCACGGTATTCGACCTGGCAAAAAACGGTAGCCTGTTATCAAAAGATGATTTGGGGATATTTGCAGTCGGCTTTGTTACTGCCTTCATTAGCGCGCTTATCGCAGTGCGGGTACTGATCCGCTATGTTTCGCATAATGATTTCCGCGTGTTTGCCTACTACCGCATCATTTTCGGCATATTGGTATTGGCTTATTTCTGGCCTACTGCATGAGCAGTTATGAAAGTATTGTTGCTACTTTAGCCGGGTTTGCTGAACGGTCAAAAGAACAGCCGCTGACATTGGGTGAAGCTCTGGATAGCTTAGACCATGCGGCTTACGCGATGATAGCCATCATCTTGGTGCTGCCGTACTTGCAGCCAATTCCACTGGGACCGCTAACGGTATTGGGCGGATTGACATTCGCCACTCTGGGTTGGCAGTTATGGCAAGGCCATGAATCTCCTGTGTTGCCGCAGAAAATCCGGGCCGTTGCCATGAGCGAAAAGACCTGGCGTATCCTGGCTTCCGTCTTTCTTAAAATCGTCAGGTTTTGCAAAAAATTTACCAAGCCTCGTTATCCAACCCTAGTGACAGGACGAGGTGGACAAAAGGTGGGCGCTTTTGTATTCATTGCGGCAGGCTTGCTGATGGCTATACCCTTTGGTGTGCTGCCATTTAACAACCTGTTACCGGGCCTGGCAATATTGTTTTATTGCTTTGGCCAGCTAGAGCAGGATGGATTGATGGTATTTATCGCCTTCTTCTGGTTGATATTTACTACGGTATATTTCGGCATATTCTTTTACGGCCTATATTATTTGGGCGCTGAGGCCATGACACGCTTCAGTCTGGGCAGCTAGTTAATGCGGTAGCATGGAATGCTGCATTCAACTTAAAACTATGATTAACTGTCATATTCACCTCTCCCTTTCGCGAGAATCTGTATGAAAAAACTAATCAAATACACATTGTTCGGCCTTGGTGGCGTGCTGATATTGCTGGTGATCGTGGTGGCGATAGTTGCTGCCACTTTTAACCCTAACGATTACAAGCCTCTGGTAGTCAAGATGGTGCAGGATAAAAAGCAGCGCACATTGCATATAGATGGTGATATCAAGCTCGCTTTCTGGCCCAAGATAGGCGCAGACCTGGGCAAGGTGTCCCTGTCCGAACATAAGGGCGACAAGGAGTTTGCCTCTATCAATAGCGCAAAAGTATCGCTGGCTTTGTTGCCACTACTGAAAAAACAGCTGGTGGTGGATACCATTTATGTGGATGGCGTGACTGCCAATATCGTGCGTTTCAAAGATGGCACTACCAATTTTGATGATTTAATCAGCAAGGATGAGCAAGAATCCGAACAGATCAAGTTTGATGTGGATGGCGTGAATGTCACGAATTCTGCGGTGAATTTTACGGATGAAAAAACAGGTGCAACCTACGGCCTGAGCAAGTTCAACCTGAAAACCGGTCACGTAGCACTCAAAGAGCCATTTGATCTGGAGACTGATTTTGTGTTGCTTGCCAGTCAGCCCAAAGTGAATGCATCCGCCAAGATTAAAGGTAACTTCATGGCAGACCCTGAAGATAAGCATTTCGTGGGCAAAGGTCTGGATGCCTTGATCAGCGGAGATCTGGCCACCTTGACTAAGGCCGATATCAAGCTGTCAGGCGACGTGGATGCCAAGCCGGAGACTATGGAGCTACTGGTTGATAGCCTTAAGCTGGCCATAGCGGGCAATCTCAATGGCGCCAAGCTGGATGCTGAGCTGGCAGCCCCTAAGCTGGTAGTACTGAAAGATGAAGTGAGTGGCAAAGAAGCCAAACTCAGCTTCAAGCAGGAAAAAGGAAAGGACGTTATCACCGCCAATCTAGTGTTGGCAGATATTAAAGGCTCACCCAAGGCGGTGCAAAGTAGCGGCATCAGTGGCGAATTTTCTGCCAAACAAGGGGAGCATCATATCGAGGGAAAATTTTCCTCCCCCTTCAGCGGCAACCTGGAACAGTTGATATTCGACCTGCCCAAGCTGGCAGGGAGTCTGGACGTACAAGACCCGGCATTGCCGAATGGAGCGATGAAGGGTGACTTTGCCTTGAAGCTGCACGCGGATATCAAGCAGGAGAAAATCAACAGCGACTTCAATCTTGGTATCGACAATACCAAGCTGAATGGTGATGTGGCCGTGGCAAGCTTCAGCAAACCCAATATCAAGTTCAACCTGAATGCGGATAAGCTGGACCTGAATAAACTGCTAGGAGCGCCCAAGCCTGCTGCTAGCGAAAGCAAGGCTGCTGCCGACAAGCCAGCCGACCTGTCGGCGCTTAAAGATTTGCTGCTGCAGGGCAATGTGAGTGTCGGCAGTATTATTTATGACAAGTATCGCTTGTCTGGCCTGAGCCTTGCCGTGAAGGCGGATGGTGAGCAGCTCACCGTCAGGCCGTTTGCAGTCAAGCTGGATGATACGCAGATCAAGGGAGGTTTTGGCATCAGTCGTTTTGCCAAACCGATTTATCATTTCGATCTTGATATCGACAAGCTGGATGCTGATCGCTACATCACCAAGACTGAGGCTAAAACCGGACAACCGCAGGCCAAATCTGATCCGAATGCGCCTATCGATTTGAGCGCGCTGAAGAAAGTGAATGCTGATGGTGAGTTGCGCATAGGCTGGCTCAAGCTTGCCAATGTTAAATCCACCAACGTACGCATCAAGCTGCAGGCTGATGATGGAGTGGCACAACTCGCCCCTTTTTCGGCTAATCTCTACGATGGTGCCATGACAGGCTCGCTCAAGGTGGATGCGCGCAGCACTCCCAGTATCGCCTTCAAGCAGAGCATGACAAATATCGCAATCGGCCCATTGCTGGTAGATGCCATCAACAATGACATGCTTAGCGGCAAAGGCAATCTTAATGTTGATGTGACCACGCAGGGAGCGACGGTGGGTGCGCTAAAAAAGGCGCTTGGCGGCACCGCAGCGGTGAATCTGGCTGATGGCGCTGTTAAAGGAATTGATATTGCGGGCACGCTAAGAGGTGCCAAGGACAAGCTGAATGTGCTTAAGTCGCAAAGCAAGGTAGAAAGCGACAAAAGCAAGAAAACCGATTTCAGCGAGATGGTCGCCAGCTTCGTCATCAAGAATGGCGTAGCCCATAATGAAGACCTCAGCATGAAAGCCCCGCTGTTTCGCATCACCGGCAATGGCGATATCGATATCGCCAACGAGATACTTAATTACACTGCTAAACCTACTGTGGTGGCTTCACTCAAGGGCCAGGGCGGTGCCGGGCTTGATGATCTCAACGGTTTGACTATCCCCGTCAAACTTACCGGGACATTTGCCAAGCCAGAATATGCGATTGATTTTGCAGCCCTGGCCACGGCTTTGGCGCAAAAAAAACTGCTTGATGGCGTAGGTGGAACCAAAGGAGAGGCCGTCAAAAACCTGATAGGCGGTAATAAGGAAGATGCGCTTAAATCGCTGCTGGGCGGCAAGACAAAAGAACCCGCAACCCCGGCAGATACTACAAGCGGTGCAGCCGCCGCACAGCCGGTACCAGAGAAAAAGTCTGAGTCAGCAGAAGATAAAGCCAAGAGAAAACTCAACAAGCTATTGGGGTTGTAGTCTTGCTGGACTTGTAGACTTACAACTGACATTTTAAAAGTGACGACTTGATGCAAAGCCTGCAAGCGTTACCCCTAGATCTACCTGAGCCCATGGATGATGGGGCATGCCACCATTTATCCGGTGCTGCATTACCTTCGTGTGCTTTAACTTCAACACAGGGTAGCGTCGTTGATCTGGCTCAGATCAAAGGCTGGATAGTGGTCTATTGCTACCCCATGACAGGCCAGCCGAATGTTGCATTGCCTGCAGGCTGGGATGCTATCCCCGGCGCGCGCGGATGTACTCCGCAAAGCTGTTCGTTCAGAGACCATTATCAAGAGCTGACCAAATTAAATACCCAGGTTTTTGGCCTGAGTACGCAAACTACAGCCTACCAGCAGGAGGCCGCAGAGCGGCTGCATTTGCCTTTCCCGCTGCTAAGTGATGCAGATTTCCAGTTTACGGATGCATTACGATTACCTGCTTTTGAAGTGAACCACACACGGCTGAATAAGCGCGTCACTTTGATTGCTTACGATGGCATCATCCAGCATTATTTTTATCCGGTGTTTCCGCCTGATAAGAATGCGGATGAAGTGCTGGCGTGGTTAGAACAACATGTCTGATGTCCTTGGGCGTGACTTTTCGGCACGCTTGATCGCCTGGCAAAAAGTGCATGGCCGCCATGACCTACCCTGGCAGAACACTCGTGATCCTTATGCAATCTGGGTGTCTGAAATCATGTTGCAACAGACTCAAGTCACCGCAGTCATTGGCTATTACGCGCGCTTTATGCAGCGCTTCCCCGATATTGCCAGCCTTGCCAGCGCGACGCAGGAAGAAGTGCTGCAATACTGGAGCGGCCTGGGCTATTACTCGCGTGCACGCAATTTGCACAATGCGGCGCAAACTATTGTGGATGAGCATGGTGGCGAATTTCCACAGGACTTTGCAGCCATCCAGCAGCTTTCTGGCATAGGGCGCTCTACCGCTGCGGCGATTGTTTCATTTGCCTTTAACCAGGTACAAACCATACTGGATGGCAACGTGAAAAGAGTGCTTGCTAGGCATTTTGTCGTGGAAGGTTGGCCCGGTCTGCCGAAAGTGGAAAAGCAACTGTGGGCTCTGGCGGAGCAACTGTTACCAGAGCAAGAAATGGTGGCTTACACTCAGGGCCTGATGGATTTAGGCGCTACTTTGTGTACCAGATCTAAACCCAAGTGTGAGGCTTGTCCACTCAACGCTACCTGCGGCGCCTATGCACAAGGTCGAGTGAAGGAGCTGCCAAGCTCGAAGCCGAGAAAAGTAAGCCCGCAAAAGCAGACCACTATGCTGTTGCTGCTCAGCGGCAATGAAGTGATGCTGGAAAAGCGCCCCTCAAGCGGCATCTGGGGCGGCCTGTGGAGCCTGCCTGAAATCGCCATGCATGAAATTGCTGTTGAGGTAGCTGCTAGTCGCTTTGGCTTACAGACAGAAGCCGATGATCCGCTCACCATCATCAATCATGCATTTACCCATTTCAAGCTGGAAATCACGCCCCAGCCCTTGCAGGTGATAAAACGCCCCTTGCAGGCACACGCGCCCAATGTGATCTGGTTGCCGATAGAGGATGCAATTGGCGCGGCATTGCCGACGCCAGTGAGAAACATTTTGTCGGGGTTAAAGTAGGCTAGTTGTTGGCACTGATAATAAAAAAGCAGCCTAGGCTGCTTTTTTATTAGTTTAGACCCACTCTAAAATTCAGCTATAAATCGAGGATGAACTAGGCGCTGGAGCGCAGACAGCACAATTAGTAAGGCAAGCGACAGCAACCAAGTGATAAGCTAAGAAGCTCAGACCGATTAATAGCTGATTTAAATCTCGCCCCAGCTTTCGTCCCACATGCAGTGCTTGATCTTATGGCGGTTAGCAATCAGTTCATCAATGCTTGGCTCGTCGTTCAGTGCACGTTTAAGTGCCAGCTTGATCGCTTCATAGTTGTTCTTGTACATGTCTGCCTTGTCCAGATTGGCTTCTTTTGCACAGCCCGGATCAATCCATAGCAGGGCAACGATACACAGATCATTCACCTGGTCTTTGGGGATGATGCCTTCAATCACCGCATCCAGAATGCCATCGGCAACAGCAGCTTGTACCACGCCACCAAACAGTTCGATATTGGCTGAGTCTTTCAAGGTCACTTTAGGCACCATCATGGTGGCTGGGCGCACCAGTTGGTTGATGTCACGCACGGCGAACATGGCGGTGTGGCCTTTAGTTTGGGCCATCATGTTGGCGAATGCAGCGCCTACCGGGCCATCAACAGAGCCGATCAGGATTTCCGGCATAGCTGCAGTGACATCTTTGCCTTCGGAGTAAACGGTGGCTTCGCCAGCTTTAAAAACGATTTTTGACATGGTGTTTCCTCGATTTAGGATTGGTAATTGAAGTGAAGTTAAATTAAACGTTATGTAGTGCGGTGAGATAAGTTTAAGCCGTAATTTTAATGGATTGCGCCGCTAACTAGCAAACTAATTACCTGACAGATACAGGCACATATCGCGGTGAGGTATTCCCGCATCCATATATTCATTTCCCGTGAGTACGAAACCCGCTTTCAGATAAAAGCCGATGGCATGGTTTTGGGCGGAGATTGAAACCTGTGGCCAGTTAGCCTGCAGTGCATATTCAAGTCCACTTTGCAGCAATGCCATACCGACCCCCTGGCCACGGTGATCGGCTAATACCGCCATACGGCCCAATTTGTAGTCCGGCAAAAGTCGTGCGCAACCAATGGCCCTGGCACCAAAATCCCATGCAATCAGGTGCACCGCAGATTCGTCGAGACCATCCCACTCCATGTCCTCCGGGACATGCTGTTCATGAATGAACACCTCGCGGCGCAGTTGTGATAAAGCAGGGCTATCTTTTTTCCAGCTAGTTTCCACAATACTGAACAATCTAGCTATTCACTTTGTTGATCTATTTGCTTGTTCCGCTCAAGCATTTGTTGATTGGCTGCGTCACTGACTGCTTTGGTTTTCTCCAGAGCTTCGCGCTGGCTTTCGGCAATTTTTGGGGCCTGGTCAGGTGGTGAGCACGCACATAATGTGGCGATGACAAATAAGTTAATAGCGAAAACAGCTTTCATAAATTCCTCCTGAGCCAGGCAACTATTGCGGCTGGCGACGCTTACAGGCATCATGCATCTTTCTCAAAATTAAGCGCATGGCGATAGTGCATTGTCATTGTGTTTTAAATAGAAGGCAAATTTATGAATAAGCTTTTAAGTACTGTCGCACGCGTGATGCTGGCCCAGGTTTTCTTGGGTGTTGTGCTGTTCCGGTTATCTTCCATTTTCAGTGACCCTGCCGGATATGAGAACTACCAGCTGTTACTGGGGCATTTCGGATTGCCGGGGGTATTTGCACCTTTGATTATCTTTATTCAGCTGGTAGGTGGCTTGGCTTTGCTGGTGGGTTACAAGACACAGTTTATTGCTTACGTGCTGGCCGCTTTTGCAACTTTCCTGGCGCTGGTGCTGGGCTCAAGCCAACCTGAAGTGTTCATGCTCTACATTGCTATTGCTGGTGGCTTGCTGACGATGGCACTCAACCCAAAAACTGCATATAGCATGGATAACCTCGGTAAGTGATTAAGCAGTTTATCCGTAGGAAATAAATAAAAAGGCGTTTAAAACGCCCTTTTTATTGTTGATGATGTCAGGCTGCCGTCAGGTTCCGGGGGAGCTGAAATACCACATTTTCTACTACGCCTTGTAACTCCGTCACCTCTGCACCGCTTAAAGACTGAAGCTTTTCTATCACCTCTTTTACCAACACTTCCGGTGCTGATGCGCCAGCGGACACACCAATCTTCTTCTTGCCTGTGACCCAGTTGGGGTTGAGGTAGCTGGCGTTGTCTACCATGTAGGATTCCACACCTTGGTTCTGTGCTACTTCCCGCAGGCGGTTGGAATTTGAACTATTGGGCGATCCAACGACAATCACCAGATCGCAATCCTTAGCCATGATTTTCACCGCATCCTGACGATTCTGGGTGGCATAGCAAATCGAGTCGCTTTTGGGTGGGCTGATCTCAGGGAACTTAATTTTGAGTGCTGCTACGATAGCCGCTGCATCATCAATCGACAGGGTGGTTTGTGTCACATAGGCAAGTAGCGATGGATTTTTAACTTCCAGCTTAGCCACATCATCCGGAGTTTCCACGAGGTACATGCCGCCTTCGGATTGGCCCATGGTGCCCTCAACTTCGGGATGCCCTTTGTGACCTATCATCACGATTTCTTTATTGGCTGCGCGCATTTTGGCGACTTCAATATGCACTTTCGTCACCAATGGACAAGTCGCATCAAATACGCGCAAGCCACGTGCCTCAGCCTCCACACGCACATCTTTGGATACGCCATGGGCACTGAAAATCACAGTATTGCCGGCAGGTACTTCGTCCAGCTCTTCTACAAAAATTGCGCCTTTACGCTTGAGTTCATCCACTACAAACTTGTTGTGAACGACTTCATGCCGTACGTAAATAGGTGCGCCGAATTTTTCCAGGGCCTGTTCTACAATGATGATGGCGCGATCAACGCCGGCACAGAAGCCGCGAGGGTTAGCGAGTAAAATATCCATGAGGTTCTCTTAAATTTCCAGCTATTTTTCAGTGCGAAATGAGCTGTCAGGTTTACTAGTTTCCTAGCCAGTGAGCGAAGGTGAGTAATAGTACCAAGCCGACCATCAGGATCAGTACACGCCAGACTAGGCCCACTGCACTTTGCAGATAGTCGGCATCGGCTTCGTCGCCGAGGCCCAGTTCAGGACGGAAATGTAATACGCCACGGTAAGGTAATGGGTCGCCAAGTTTGACGCCCAATGCGCCTGCACCACTGGCAAGGATGATGCCCAGTGCTCTATCCGGCCAACTAGTGGCCTGTGTGCGCCAGCAATACGCAGCATCTTCAAAGTCGCCGACAATAGCAAAACAGCCGGCGGTCACGCGTGTTGGTAGCCAGTCCAGCCAGTCGAAAGCCTTGTGTGCAAAATCTGCAAACTGGTTGTTGGCTGGGTTGTTCAATTGCGTATCTGCATTAATAGCCCATTCCAACTTCAGCAGATGCGCCAGGCGGTATAGCAATGCCCCTGCCGGCCCCAGCAATACAAACCAGAAGATAGGGGCAAACAAGCCATGATGAGCGCGAGCGAGCGTGGTTTCAATGCTCACGCAAGCTACCTGGCTGGCACTGTAATGATTAGTTTCTGCACTATCCCACTCCCGCAGCAGCGTTCTGGCATGGTCTATATTATGGTCGCGCAAAGCGGCAGCAATGTCTTCTGCACGCTTACCGAAAAGACTGAAGCGCAGAGTCAAATATAAGACGACTATGCCAAACCCAATACCTGCCAGGCTGTTGATGTGCAGCAGCGCGAAGTATGTAATGCCGACTACTATCGCAGGCAGGAGTGCAGCGAGCAGCCATGCAATGACACCCTGTACCTGCTTGCCGCCATTAAAGTTGCGTTCCAGCAAGCGCGAATAAGGCGCGTAGAACTGCTTCAGCCAATCAGCTCTGGCAAGCGGGCGATAGTAAGTGAGTGCCAGCGCGCCTATCAGTGCGAGGACATTCATGAGCTTGCTTCCCCCTCAACTTGTCCTACGGATGCGGCAGGGGATGGTTCCTCAGGTGATAGCGGCATTTCTACGCTGAGTATGCTGTTATCAAAAAGCTCTAAGGTTGGCAGATTTAGCTTGGTGCCGTGGGTCTTGGCGTACTCCAGCAAGGCGGCATACGTTTTGCCGTAGGCAAAAAGAGGATGGGCCTTGATCTGTGCCACAGCTACTTTGCGCACGGGAATGCTATCTACCAGCAAAGGTGCATGAACTTGGGTGTCGGCACTGATGATATAGCCAGTACGTGCTTTCAGCTCGTCATGCGGCGTAGTGCGAGGGTCTGTGAGTACCAGGGTAAGCTCGGGCCCGGCCTGAATGCCCTGTTTCTTTAATTCAAACAGCGCTTCGCCATGCTTGGTGGCGAGCTTAGAGTAAACGCCTTGTGCTTCCAGGTAGGCGTAGCGATATCCGCCACGTTCCCCGATTTCCAGTGAGGTGCTTGAGAACAAACCCCACCACCAGAGCATTGCACTGACGGGTAACACAAAGGCGGCAAGAAAGTAAGGTAACTGTTTTTTCACGGGATGCTGTTTTTTGTAAAAAATGCAGCCAGTTAAGGCCACAGAGTTGATATTACGACGGGTAAAAGATACCACAACCATGATTGCCTTGCACTTATTCAGTGAGGCTTATGTCGGTATGCTGAGTGTTGGTATAATAGGCTTTTTTCGAGAAGACAATTTTGTTTACTCTCATGCTGTGTAATCCGATAAAGAAATCATGAAAAATACCGCCACGCTACTAGTGACATGCCCGGACCGCAAAGGCCTGGTCGCCGCCATTGCTGATTTCCTGTTTCAGCATAACGCTAACATCCTGCACGCCGACCAGCATCAGGATGCGGAGAACAACCTGTTTCTTATGCGTGTGGAGTGGGATTTGAGCGGATCCGAGATTAACGCAGATAATTTCGCTGAGCATTTCTCACCTATCGCCGAGCGCTTTGAGATGCAGTGGCAGTTGAAATTGGCGCAAAAGCATTGGCGTATGGCGATTATGGTCTCGCAATATGACCATTGTTTGGTGGATTTGTTACATAGGCACCAAAGTGGTGAGCTGGTGTGTGATATTCCTCTGATCATCAGCAATCATAAGGACACGCAGCGTTTGGCCGAATTTTACGGCATCCCGTTTCACCACATAGAGGTTAACAAGGATAATAAGGCGGAAGCAGAGGCCCAGCAGTTTGCCCTGTTTGAAAAATATGAGATAGATTTGATTGTGCTTGCACGCTATATGCAGATTTTATCGCCTGAATTTGTCCGGCGCTATCCTCAACGCATCATCAATATTCACCATTCCTTCCTGCCTGCATTCATCGGCGCCCGTCCTTATCATCGTGCTTTCGAGCGTGGCGTAAAGCTTATAGGTGCAACCAGCCATTATGTGACTGAGGTGCTGGATGAAGGCCCGATTATTGAGCAGGATATTGATCGCATCTCGCATCGGGATCAGGTGGAGGACTTGATTCAGAAGGGCCGCGATCTGGAACGTATCGTATTGTCACGTGCAGTGCGCTGGCATGTGGAGAACCGCATCCTGCTGTATGCCAATAAAACGGTGATTTTTGATTAGGTTTTAATTGTGGATGTAAAAAAAGCGAAGAATGATTTCTTCGCTTTTTTATTGTCCCGCAGATGCCGATTAATTCGCTGGGATATTTTCAGGCATAGGAGGAACAGCAGGTTCGTCTACTGCTGCAATTTCAGGTAATGGTTCGTCAGCATAAACAACGGGTATAGCTTGTAAAGCGAAAACAGATACTAC
>JBAZTJ010000028.1:0-24818 GCA_041662005.1 Candidatus Methylopumilus sp. | reverse complement strand
GAGATCGCTGAGCTCAATATAGGTAGCCGCCCGGCCGCCAGAAAGTCCACGCGCCGGATAGAAGATTTACGCGCCATTCCCTGGGGCTTCTCCTGGGGACAGTGCCGGTTGCTGTTGCCGGGCTGGTTTGGCCTGGGTAGTGCCATCCACCAGTATCTGGACGTCGACGAAAAAGCTCGGCAGTCGCGTACGCAAGTCCTGCGCGAAATGCTGGATGAATGGCCATTGTTCAAGACCTTAGTCGCCAATGTGGATATGGTGCTGGCTAAAACCGACCTGGTGGTGGCACGCCGCTATGCCCAGCTGGTGGAAGATGAGGTGCTGCGCGAAGAGATTTTCAGCAGCATTGAGCACGAGTACATGTTAACCACACAAGCCCTGAATCTACTGTTGAGCAGCGAAGTGCGATTGTGTAACAACCCCACGTTGGCCAACTCAATCAAGAACCGCCTGCCTTATCTGGATCCACTGAATCACTTACAGGTGGAGCTGATCAAACGTTACCGCGCCGGGGAAACCGATGAACGCCTGAAACTTGGCATCCATCTGTCGATCAACGGCATTGCAGCAGGGTTGAGGAATACCGGTTAGCCTTGCTATCAAGAGCGCGGATGAGCGGCTAAAGCCCATCCGCGCGAATTCAGCTAGTCGGTTTTTGGGGTTTTTAATCCCGACTTATCTGCAAACTTGGTAATTAGCGACTTCCCTGCATCTGTTTGTGAGAGGGCTTCCAGCATAGAGCCTATCTGGGTTCCGCCATTGGCGCTGAACAAGTCCATCACCTTGTTGATGCCGGAATTAACATCGCCGGCGTTGGCGATGACTTTAATGTCAGCTTTCTCCAGTGCTTTTGCCTGTTCGGTGCCTACTTGAATAATCGCCTCGACCTGCTTCAATGAAATCAGATAATGCTGATAGCCGTCATTGGTGCCGATTTCTTTGGCCAGTGTGATTTGTGATTCCACCAGTGCCAGTTGCATGGCTTTTTCAGCAGCAGCTTTGGCGGAACCTTCTTTTTCTATCCCTTGAGCTTCAAATTGCTTGGCCTGGAAGTTACCATCTGCAATCAGAATTGAAGATGACTTTTCCCCTTCAGCCTTGATTAAGGTTGACTCTTTTACCGCTTCGGCCTTAATCACCGAAGTTTTCTTTTCGGCTTCTGCATTGATTACAGAGGTTTCCCGGATTTTTTCGGCCTCAACCACCTGTACTTGCTTATCAATTTCAGCTTTCTTTACTTCGCTCACCTGCACAACTTCCATTTCCTTTTCTTTGGTAACTTTCTGTTGTTCTGAAATAGATTGAGTGGCTTTTTCATTGGCAATGCCGATTTCACGCTCTTTCTCAGCAGTACGCATCCCCACTTGTTGCAGCGCCTCCTGTTTTTTTACTTCGGTTTCGCGCTGTGCATCAATTTCAGAAATTTCCGCCTGCTTCTTGTTTTTTGCGACTTCAACACGGCTTTCCATTTCTATCTGGGATTTCTTTTTGTCCATGATGTTGCGGATCACAGTAGAGCCCTCTGCATCTCGAATATCCATCAACTCAATACTTTTCACAGTTGAAACACCCCATGAAGCCAATTGTGCTTCCACTTCCTTGGTAAATGCCTCACCAAATTTTGAGCGGTCCTGCATGATGGATTCGATATCATTGGAAGCCAGAATGCTGCGCACACAACCTTGCAAAATAGCATTTAGCTGGCTTTTCATTTCCTCAAATGAAGAGACACGCTGCGCTGCGGTATTGCTATCACTGATTCTGAAAAAGGCTTTTACGTCCACGACAAAAGGCAGCCGTCCTTGATCGTAGGCTTCGTAATCTACCAGTTCCTCCGAGAACACTGAAACCGGGTATTTAGATACGAGAACCCCTAGCTTTGGAACCCATGCCGGAAATTCGAAATAGGTGTTCCCAGCCTCATGCCCGTTGCCATATGAGATGGTTTTACTGCCAGATTGCACGATGTGTACTTCATTTGTCGGCACCACGCGCCTGAGCCAAACAGAAAGTAGAATGATGAATGCAAGAAATGCAAATGCGGAGGTCACTATATTAAAACTGGGGAAAAAATTAATGAGATCAAACATGGCATTATTATCCTTATTAGATGGGTGGTGAGTCGGACTATAGAGCGATCACAGACGGGATATTAGCTGAAATCCGTAGCGCACGGGAAATGCGATTGATCAAGTTGAAACGGTGGATAAAACTGACTTACCGTCAAGCAATATGCGGCTATCCGGCAATTTAAATGGTATTGCCAAGCCTATTCCAGAAGTATCTTATGACACCGTTTGCTACACTTAACCATGAGATATAAAAATATTAAAAAATCAAAGGGTGGCAGTATATGAAGTTGAGAGGTTTTCTGGTTATACATTGCCGAGGCTATTGCAGAAGTAGGTTGAAACAATTTTCTGTATGTTGCGTGGCGGTACTCATATTTCTGGGCAGCCCATCCGCCAGCGCTACCAACGGAATCAACCTCATCGGTTTCGGCGCTGAATCTACGCTGATGGCCGGTGCCGATATTGCAGTAGCTCGAGATACCAGCGCACTGAATACCAACCCTGCGGGCTTGGTGCAAATCCGCGGGCAGGCTTTTGATGGCTTTGCATCGGTGCTGCGTACTCTTGATCTTTCCCATCAAGATAGCCTGGGCAATAATGAGCATGCCTCTAACCACTATACGCTGTTGGGCGGTGGCGGTTATGCCACTTCGTTGGAAAACCTACCGTGTACAGCGGGTGTTGGGTTGTTTGCGCAAGGCGGGGCGGGTGGGGTTTTCAAGAACCTGAATACTGCATTCGGTACACGCGATGAGCTTTCCTCATTGTTTGGTATTGCCAAGGTCATTCCAGGCTTCGGTTGTCAGGTCAATGATGCGCTCTCGCTGGGAGCGAGTCTGGCGCTTGTCTATGCTAGCGTAGAGCAGAAAGTGTTCCCGGAGACATCTAATGCCCAGTTCCCTGGCTACTATCTTAAGGATGCCAGCGCGCTAAGGTTTGGTTTAAAGCTCGGTGCGCAATATCGCGTTAATCCATCCCTTACCCTGGCTGCAACCTATACCGAAAAGACCGAATTGCCGCTGACGGGTGGCGAGCTTGATGTCAATTTTACGGCGGTTGGCTTGGGGAAGGTGAGGTATCAAAATGCCAGCTTCAAGGGATTTGCATTGCCACGTGAAGTTGCCCTGGGTTTGGCTTTTCGGCCTGCAGAGCCTTGGTTGCTCTCGTTCAAGCTTAACTGGTTGAACTGGGCTGATGCAGTTTCTACGGCGACATTGCATGCCACTGATCCAGGCAACTCACTTGCACCTGCGGACTACACTGTAGTGACACCTCAAAGCTGGAAAAACCAGCTGGTGTTTGCCACTGGCCTGGCCTATACGCTTAACGAACGTACCACCTTATATGCCGGATACAACTATGGCCGTAATCCGGTACCCGCAGAAAGCTCCAGCCCTTTGCTGGCAGCGATACTGGAGCATCACTTTACCTTGGGCGCGGCACGCCAGATTAGTCCGCAATGGCAAATGACAGGTGGTGTGGAGTATTCACCAGTGGTGAAGGTAGATTATTCAAACCCTCTATATGGTAATGCACAAGTCAGGAATGAAGCCTTGTTTATGCACTTCATGCTGAGTCGCCGCTGGTAATGACAGCGTGTTACCAGGGAATGTCCTTGCCATCATAGGCCATGAATCTACCGCTGTTTCCCAGTGTTAGCTGCTCTATCACTTTACGTAAACCGGTAACGCTCTGCTCGGTATTGATCAGCCCGTTGGGGCCACCCATATCGGTTTGCACCCAGCCGGGGTGAAGTATGGTTGAAGCAATCCCTCTCGGTTTAAGATCTATTGCCAGGCTTTTCATCACCATATTGACTGCAGCTTTGCTGGTGCGATACAGGTAGCTACCGCCGCTGGTATTGTCGTCCATGCTGCCCATTTTGCTGCTGAGGGTGACGATTTTCCTGAGCTGGCTGGCTGCCACATGCTCAACAAAAGCCTCGGCCATTTTCAATGGCGCCATGGTGTTGATCTTGAATGCCTGCGCCCACGCTTCATAGTCGATGTGCCCCCAAGCGCTTTGCGGGTAAACACCTGCATTGTTGATAAGCAAATCTATCTTCTGTCCGCTGAGTTGCTGGGCCAACTGGTCTATCTGCGCAAAGTCGTTGACATCCAATTTCCGTACTTCGATTGGTCGAGCTGGTGTATTGCCTGTCGAAGCAGCCAGCGTATTGAGGGCGGTTGCCGATTCCGGGTCACGGCAGCAGGCAATCACCTGCCAGCCATCGTTTGCGTATTGCCGGGTGAACTCCAGGCCCAGGCCACGATTGGCGCCTGTAATAAGTACCGTATAGTTGCTATTAGCCATGATGTATTTCCTTCAGTGAAGTGAGGCCGTCAATCTATTGATGTTTTGCGGTTGCGTTTACTTTCATACATACGCGTATCAGCCATGTGCATGAGATAGCCTCTTTCCTCATGCTCGTGAATATGCACAGAGCCATGGCTGGCGCCAGCGAACTCGAAGTCACGCGCATGCAGTGCTTCCATGGTTTGCGATATGGCTATTTTAATGGGATCAAGGTTGCCGCTTGGGCAGGTGATGGCAAACTCATCGCCTCCCAGACGATGCAGCTTGCCGTGTGATGCCAGACTTTCACGCAGTATATGGCTAAATTCACGCAGCAATACATCGCCTCGGTCATGCCCGAAATGGTCGTTGTAGTATTTCAGCCCGTCAATATCAAGAAAAGTCAGGCTGCCGTGGGCGGGTAGCTGTGCCAGGCTATCCTCAAGCGCATAGCGGTTGGGTAGTCCGGTCAAGGCGTCGGTCAGTGCGATGTGCTGGGTATGTTTCAGGCTGGACAGTGCATGTTCTTTTTCGCGGTGTAATTGTGAGAACTGATAGGAGAGCACCAACGCCAGCAGTATTACTTCGACGGTGACCGCTACCAGCCCCAGGTGTTCTACATAGAGTGTAAATTCACCACCGAAACCGCCCAGCGTGAGGGCGCCAAAGCCTAATATACAAAACGCCAGTATGGCTACGAGATAATAGCGCGCAGAATGATTGCCCTGCCGGGCACGGGTGATCCCGGAGACCAGGCCGTAAGTCAGGAACAGCCCAACGCCGTAGCGATCAAATTCAAGCGACCAGTTTGGATAGAGTGCCGCCAAGCCTATAAAGACCACCATCAGGCCTATGATGGCTATGCCGGCCCAGTAGAGGCGTGGGTTCTGGTCACGCCGGATATCCAATAGCGACTGCACAAAGAGTACGTAAGCAATATTGGAAAACAGGATAGGGATGCTAATCAGGTAGAACCAGTGCGTGCCGAACAAATCCGGAAAAATGAGTAGTGCCGTGCCGTTGTATAGCAGGTTGCCCAGGATAAACAGGGCATACATGCTTTCCGTTCTGCGTTGTCGCACACCAGCCAGTGTCAGATAATAAATGCCCAGACCAAGGAACACGCCCATACAGATCAGCGACAGGGCATTGCCTGGCTTAATGGCTTGCCGGTAATTTTCGAGGGAGTCTATATAGGGCTGAGGCTGGGCGATGAAGAATGGTGAAGATAGTTCGGTGACCAGGCGGTAGTTGCCAGGCGCCAGTTGCAACTCGCGGCCATGGCGTAAAAAGAAGGGGTTGGCAGTGTGGTTCTGGATGCCGCCCTCAACCTGGGCGACCAGTTGCCCTTGGCGATCAAACACAAAATGGCGGAACTGGCCCAGTACGCTCGCATTTTTGAAATCAATCACCAGTGTGCCTAGCTGGGTGACATCAAAATCTGCCTGGAAAAAGTAATGCCCGCCGGTTGGTTTCGGATGTGTTACTGGTATCAGAGCAGGGCTATTGAGTTGGCTTTGTTGCTGGTACTGCCATTGCTGCGGGGCTTGTAACCATTGTCCGGTTAGCTCGAAAGGCTTAGCCTGGCATACTGTCCACGGACAGAGCGCGAGCAATAGCATTAATATCAGTCGGTAAGGCGTGACTTGGTGGCAATAGCGGCAGAGGGTATTTAGTAACGCCATGAGGTGGGGTCTGTTCTTGAAGCAGCAATTTTCTGTCTAGTGAACAGACTAATCTATTTTCTGGCTACAGGGTAGTAGATATAAAGTCAGGCTAACAAATTTTTGTCAACAGGGGCTTTTTCTATACGGTTGCGCCCATTGCGCTTGGCTTGTAGCAAGGCATCATCGGCGGCTTCTGTCAGGCTGTCTGCCGTATCGGCTATGCTGTAACAAGCAATGCCGGCGCTGAAGCTGCAATACAGCGAACCATTGGTATGCGCATGCGGTAGCGCTGCAAAGTCTATACGAATCTGGTTGATGACCGCCTCCGCCTGTTCGATGTTAATGCCAGGCAGTGCCAGCAGAAACTCTTCGCCACCATAACGGCCAATCAGGTCGTTTGAACGCAGATGTCCCTTGAGTAGCCACGCCAGACTACGTATCACCTGGTCACCAACAGGGTGGCCGTAGGTGTCATTGACGGACTTGAAGTGGTCAATATCGATCATGGCGACGGTTAGCGAGTCCTGTGCCGGCATTTGGTCAACCAGGGATTTCAAGCCGGATTTAACGGCGGTATGGTTCAGCAGTCCGGTCAGGCCATCTGTACGGCTGGAACGCTGGGCTTCACGATAGCGTTCGATCTTGGTTTTGACGACGGCTGCCAGCAGCACCGGGTTGAACGGCTTGATGAGAAACTGGTCGCCTCCCAGACGTAAAGCCTCAACCTGCATACTCACTTCGGATTCGCCTGATACATACACAATAGGCAGCGAACTGTAATCAGCCAGCTGGCGCAATACGCGGGTAGCCTCAATACCATTGAAGCGGGGCATATACATATCCATCAGGATCAGGTCCGGACGGTAGGACGCAAGCACAGTCAGCAACTCTCCCGGATCGTTGATGGCATGGGTATCAATGCCATGTTCTGTCAAAGTGCGTTGAATCACAGTGACAGCGACGCGCGAATCTTCCACGATTAGTACGCGGCTTTTCTCCTGATCATTGCTCTTTACCAGATCCAGGATGCAGTTAAGCACTCTGGAAGGCTGATCCTCAAACGGGATCGTGATGTCGATGCCGGTACGCATGAGGGCGACGATAGGCTCGATACTCGATTGTTCGCCAAGATAGATTAACTGGCTGGTAGGGTATGCAGCGCGAATATTGGCGATACAAGCCAGCTCTTCAGCATGTGCTGTGCTGTTGGCGGGGATGAAAAGCACGGCTAAAGGCATGTCTGCGTTTAACGGTGTGGCATCCCAGTCTAACTGTGATGCCTTGAAGCCAAAGAATCCAAGTTGGCTGCCGAGCGCTTCTGCCATGCCGCGTTTTTCTGGAGAGGCAACCACCCATACTGAACGCGGCTTGATCCAGTCATGGTCGGGCATGGGGGCGGTTTTACTCGCACGTTTATCAGGCGCTGGTGGTTGCAGGGTGGAGATAGCGCCTATCAGTGCATTGATCTGGCTTTGCAGTAGTAGGACATCCTCTTGCGAAAGCGGGTGGGCGTGCTCATCGTCTATTTTGTCGAGAGCTGCATTTTCCAGGCCTGTGCATAAACGTACCAAACCCGGCAGGCGCAAGGCATTGAAATGTTCAGTCAGGCTGTTGACCGCGACTGTGAACTCGATGAACTGTTCAAAGCGGCCTTCTGCGACGTAGATATCCCAGCGTTTAAGTGGAACACTTAAGCGATCTTCTAATTTACTGGGAAATCCGCGAATCACAGGCTGAGTCATAGGCTTGGATACATTATCATGGTTCGTTGGAAGCATGGCAATGCCATTTGTCCGCTGATGTACGGCCTTCACATACGGCTTTAACAAGAGTGGTGAGTCGATACTTTCAGGTGATAACAACAGTTGCTTGTTGAAAATGGATAAGCTTGTTAGTTCACTTATTCATCAAAGCCCATGCTGATGGGTTTAAAGATTTTTTCCGGCGATGTGCGTATGGCGGCACCGGTAGGGCATGCCCGCACGCATGCCGGGCCACCACTCTGGCCGGAGCACAGGTCACATTTGACGGCTTTTTTGGCGGCATTCGGGTCATAATCCGGCTGCCTCTCACCAGGGGCTGCGCCTAGGCCAAATAACAGCCAGAGCATGTTGGCACCCATTTTCGGCGGTTTTTGTACAGCCATCTGGATCACGCCATAAGGGCAATTACGCTCACAATTGCCGCAACCTATACAAGCATCGCTGATGAACACTTCGCCTTCCTTGGAGCGGGTAATCGCATCCGGTGGGCAATCCTTCATGCAGCTGGGATTTTCGCAATGGCGGCAAGCTACGGGCAGGTGGAAGTTGGCAAAAGAAGGGCCAGCCTCCCGTTTCAGGCGTGAGGTACCTTTGTGCGTTTCGGCACACGCGGTTTCACAGTTATTGCATTGGATGCACATGGACTCGTTGATGATGAGTACATCAGAAGCCTCGCCCAGGCCTTGCTTGAGCATGAAGCGTATCAAGTCGCTTTCCTGGCCGGTTTTTTCGGTGGCCATTACGTTGGCACGGGTACGTTCCGCCATCACGCTTTCGATAGCCTGGCGCCATGCGGGATTGAGGGCAAGCTGTTGCTTGAAGGCATCGGCCTTGAGTACCAAAACCTCGGTATACACGGCAGCTTTTACTGTGGCGGTGCGTTTGGAGTTGTTGACCAGTGCCATTTCTCCGACGTAATTGCCGGCAGAAACGTAGGACAGGATTTTTTCCTGGTTATCGATGACTTTGGATACGGTCAGCGAGCCACTACGCACCAGATACAAACCATCAGCATCATCGCCCTCACTGAACAGCACCTGGTTAGCCTGGTATTTGCGTTTTTCTACCCCGCTGTTGACCAGCGCATCCACGGCTTCACGGCTCAGCATGGGGCCAATGTAGTTGTAAATCGCATTGCGCAGGAAAGATTCATCAATCTGGCGACGCACATCATCCACTGCGGCAATGAGGCGCAGCATGGTATTACGGGGGGTTTCCAGCAGCACGCAGCGTTCGCCGGCAAATACGGTAGCGGTGCGGCGTCGACCGGAAATCAGCCCCATTTCACCAAAGAAGGAGCCTGTGGGCAGCTTGATCCGTTTTTTCTTGCCATCCTTGTCTTCAATCTCGACTTCTACATCGCCTTCCACAATGGAGAAGAAAGTGTTGGTATAGTCCAGCTTTTTAAAGACAACCGAGCCTTTACGTGGCGTCAGTATGGTCGAGTCCAGCATGAATTCGCGCAGTTGCAGCTTGGACATGGCCTGGAACAGCGGTACTCCGTGGAGTATGAAGTCCAGCGCTTCCGAGACGGTCGATAATGGCCGCCATGGCCGGATTTTATTTTTTAATAGTGGTTCATCGACAGGCTCGATTTCACGACCAAGGATGGTTTCCACTACCTCGTAACCCTGGTTCATGGCCTGCTTGATCAGTGGGTAACCACCCAGCGCACCGACGATGAACAAGCCGGGCACATTGGACTCGTAGCGCTCTGACAGCACCGGCACAGATGCCGGGTTGTCATTCGGGAATTTGATGCCGAAGCTTTCCACCTGCTTGCGCGGGGCTGTAGCACCCAGACGTGCAATTACCCGATGGCAAGGCACGGCAGCTTCACCGTCTTTGTCGTTGAAAACGAAAATATACGGTGGTAAATCTTTGTTGGTGCTGCGGTCGGCCTCATCAATACGCACCGTGTTGGCGCTGTAGCGTACGTTGATACTGCCTGACTTTTCCGCTTTGGTAATTAAATTGCGGTTGCCTTCTTTGCACTGCGCAAATTCGGTTTGGCGGTTAAGGATGTAAACGGTGTTCTGTCCCATCAAGGCGAGTGCATTTTCAATCCCGGCATCACCAGCGCCAATCACGATGATGGTTTCACCCTTGAATTCATCTGGGTCGGATAGGGTGTATTGCACGCTCTGCGCATGTTCACCTGGCACACCCAGTTTGCGCAGGTTGCCTTGCAGGCCAATGCCGAGAACAACGGTGCGTGAGGTATATTCGCTCCCGTCCTCGCACTTGATAGTAAAGGTGCGGCTGGCTTCGTCGCGTTGCAGGAAATTAACACGCTTGCCATACTCAATATTGACACCAAGGCCTGTGATTCCATCATCCCAGTTTTGCAGGACTGTCTCGCGCAGGCCCTCAGCAAACTTGAGGTCTGAGCGTAATGGGATGATGCCGGGCTCAGCCATCACGTGTTTACGTTTCTGATATTTGTAGATGGTATCTGCCGTGTGGCTTTCTGCTTCCAGCAGTAGATGGCTGGCGCCCAATGCCTTGGCATGTGCCGCGGCGGAAAGCCCTGCCGGGCCTGAGCCTACGATAATAATGTCGTATTGCGCTTCCGCCTCGGCAAACAGCATGTCTGCATGGCTACTTTTGCTCGGATTGATATTGGGCTGACTCATGGCTTACCTCGCTTGCGATACGGTATATTTCAAATCAGCCAATTGTTTGGCAAATACTTTGGGTTGGTACGTTTCGTCATTGGTGAGCGTTTTACGCATGTTTGCCAACTGGCGATTCACCTCTGGCGCTGACTTCAATCCGCCCATTTTTGCCAATGACAGCGACAGGTTGGAGATGGCCATATAGGCTTGCTCAGCGCCAGCATAATCCGAGAACTGGCCATCAATCGCTTCATCAATCAAAGCCTGATACACCTGCTTGAGCTGCGGCAGGTTGAAGCTCTGGTTTTTGATCAGCGTAACGTAGGTTTCCAGCGATGCCGCTACCTTTTGCGCAGACTCGGTCGGGCTGATGCCGGTAGGGTCGCCATTACCAGAAACTGCCTGGTGCATCTGCATGATGCGCTTGTTAAATTCTGCTGCATTGCTGGCATCGACCACTCGCACAATGGCACGTAGCATCAGCAGGTTGCTGTCATTCAGGCGGATACGGCCAGGGCCAACGCCCAGGCGCGGTGTCCATTTTTTCTCGCTCATGGGGTGGTGGCAGGCATGGCAATCAAACAATACCAGTTCGGGGAAGATGCCGTCCCGTCCCAGCTTAGGGTCGGCAAACGCATTCAGCAACTGCTGTGAGGCGATGACCTGGCCAATGGCCCAGACCTTGATCGGGTTGTAATCCCCTTTACGTTTGTGCCAATCATCATCGATACGGAAGTGGGCGGGCTGGATGGCAGTAAAGGTCTCCAGTTCAAAAGAGATGCGTGGATGCCCGGCCCCCATGATGCGGTGGGTGATAAAGCGGTTCTGGTCGCCAAAATGGCAAGACAGGCAAAGCTTGGCCTGCGCTACAGGCGAGTCAGTCGGGTAAAGTCCGTTTTCAATGTTGTCGGCATGGCTGGCGCCCGCCAGCGTGTGCGACTTGATCCAGCGTCCGGCCGGGCCATGGCAACCCTCGCAGCCCACGCCTTCGCTCATGATGAAACGTTCGCCGCGTTGATCCGCAGCCGGGTTATGCGCATGGCAATCCAGGCAGACTTTGGACTCATGGGCAGGTTTTTTCAGGCCCAGGTTTTTGGCGATCAGCTTGGATTGCTTGTTGAGCAATACCTGGTAGGTTTGGGTATGCCGGTCCAGACGCTCCCAGGTGGTGTATTCATTCTGCAGCACATTGGATTCATCCCAATGCGTTATCGAGCCGTGGCAAAAGCTGTTCGCACAATTTACCGAACCCACTGTCTGGTCATGCGACAGGTTGGGCATGGTGGCATGGGCGCTGGTGGCCAGACTCAAAAGTAGGCTAGTGGCCAGCCATAGTTTTATGCTGAGTCTCTGTAGTGTTTTCATTATCGAATCTGCTCCTGCGAGGGCGCTGGCTTGGCTGATTTTTTAGGAATCATGTCTTTATCGTTAGGTTTGTCACTGACTGTCCATATATTGCCATCCGGGCGCATATAGAGCTTATCCATCTCACTGCGGTTGAATGGCCGTGACCCGATGCGCCCGAATACGGCGATCTGGTGCCCGGTTTCATCTACTGCGCGGTCACGGTCCAGCCCCTTGGAAACTGCCAGCGCTGCTGACTGGGTATTGCGCCAGGCAATTAGGTTGGGCTTGGGGTCCGGTGAAAAACCGTAGAAGCGCGGTTGCGTATCCGGTGCTGTCAATTGTACGACTTTCAGGCCATTTTTACCGTCAGCCACATAGGCAAATAGTGAGGCGTTAGTGGTGCCTACAACCACATCACGTGCGTCATTGAGTTTGCCGTCCGCGGTGTACATCTGATAAACGACAGGGCTTTCCGGCTTCTCGATATCAATGATAGCCAGGCCTTGCTCGGCCGCTGCTACGTAGGCATAGGTTCTGGCGAGATAGAGTTTTTGTGCATTGGCCAGTGGAATCTGTGCCGGTAACAAAACAGGCTCTTTCGGCTTGGTAATATCCACCACCCGCAACCCGCTGGGGTCGGTTACAAACAGGTAGCGGAACTGCACTGCTGAGCCTCTGACATCATCCAGCGCGATGGTCTTGATGTGTTTAGGCTTGAGCGGATTATCCAGGTCCAGAATCACCATGCCCTTGGGAGTGGCGACATAGGCGTAATGCCCGCCCAGGGTAATGTGGCGCGCATTGTTGAGCAGGCCATCCGGGTTCCAGGTGACAGCGCGCTTGAGGAAGTTGTTGCGGGGTTCGCCATCCGCCAGCGTGTCCACATCCACGGCAATCAGTCCCTCTACGGCATCGGTGATGAAGGCGTAGTGGTAGATGGGGTGGAAGGCCTGCTCCTGATTAGTTTTACGCATCAGCTCAAAGCGTGCTTTGTCCTTGCTTTCATCCGGATTCCTGGAGGGTGCAATCGACTGATTGGTGGGCAATGCCATGCAGGTGGCATTTTTGCTGGCTACGTGCGTGTCCTGGCCTATCGATGAAAATGGTGCGGTGATGATGCGCTGGGCTACACCCTTATTACCAATATTGGCAATATCGTAAACGCGGAAACCGCCTTTGCCTTCGGCCGCGTAAAGATACTCGCCGCGCATCTGCAGGCAGTTAACATTATCGGCGGCGCCATGATCAAAGGCTTCAGGCAGCTCCAGCTTGCGATCCTGATGCGCCTTGAAGTAATCCGGGTAAGCGTAGCGTTGCAGATAACTGCCGATCACCGCCTGGGGCTCGTCCCACTCGGTCACGGTGACTGCTTCGACATGATGCGCTTCGCCCAGCCATGCGTTGAAGCCGACAAAATTGACGAAGTTGGTGCCCTGTAGCAGCAGCTGCGCCATGATGGCGTTGTTGTCATTGTCTTTGGAGACATGGCAGTCGGTGCAGGTCTTGGTTTCTTCCTTGCGCTCGGTATGCGGGTAGTGCGGGGCAAAAGCCTGCGATGAGAAACCACTGGCAGCGATAGGCGGCTGCTGGATATAAATCCGCTCGCGATTGCTGTTGGTCGAGGACAGGATCAGCGCCGAACTGGAGCGCACAGGGGTGACCTTGGACCCTTTCACCGGTCCGCTCAGGCCGAGCTGGAACATTTCATCGCGCGCTACTTGCGGGTTGTAGGTGGCGTAATTTCTGGTCTCGCCGCCTTCATAATGGTGACGCTCTGTTTTCCAGTTGGCCTGTATCGGCAAATGACAACCGGCGCAGCTGGTGGTCCATGATAAATGGCAGGTAAAGCAGGTCATCTTGCTGTTGTCATGCGCGAGCTTTTTGACTCCCAGCCCCCATTGCCCTTGTTGTCCTTCTTCGCCGGCGCCCATCAACTTGGCACGTGCCGCCTTGGCATTGTATTTTGGGTGGTTGGGGTTGACGGTATCTTTCACCAGCGACATTTCCCATTCTTTGTTGGGGTCAATGGCTGAGCGCTGGATCAGTTTGCCATCTATCCATTCAAAGCGGCGACGTCCATCCTGCGTGGTGAGGGTGGTCAGGTCCAAGCCACCCGGGCGTGCGGCCGGGCCGGAGGTGTGCAGGGTAGGGTAGGTGGTCGCGGTGCCGTGGCAGTCGGAACAGTCGACCTCAATCGCCGCCGCTACTTCACCATAGATATGGCCATTGCCGTGCATGTCCTGCGCGAAGTGGCAGTCCACGCACTGCATGCCGATATCCATGTGGATAGAGCTGAGGTGTACGGCTTTGCTGAATTTCTTGGGATCATTGTCATCGACGATATTACCCTTGGCATCCAGCAGTGCGCCCTTGCGGTTGCGCTTGAAAATCGCGCGGAAGTTCCAGCCGTGCCCGTGATAGTCGGCAAATTGCGTGTCTTTGAGCGTGGGGTTGAGGGTGGAGACATTTTTCAGGAAATCCGGGTCGCTCCACTTACCGCGGATGGCTGCTTCCTCAGGGTTGCGCTCGTTGATGGCGCGTATCTCGGCATCGGTAGGGTATGTCTGTTTTTCCGGCCACATACTGGGCGCATCGGATTCGTAATCCCACATGGTGTAGCCATAGAACGAATTCACGAAAATATTGGGCTGGTGCATATGGCAGACCATGCACTGTGAGGATGGAATGGCGCGCGTAAATTCATGCTTGAGCGGGTGGCCGGATTCGTCTTTGGGAATCGTGGGGTCTATGGTCTGCGTGCTGCCACTGTTGCCAAACTTGGCATAAGGGCCTGAGTGCAAAGGGTCACGGTCATTGGCATAGATGCTATGGCAGCCGCTACAGCCGGATGAGCGGTAATCGCCCGCTTGCTCATTAGTGCCGAGAAACCACAGGTGCGGGTCATTCAAACGGGTTTTGGTGATATTGATAACAGGCACGGCGATGTTGCTGCCGGTGCCCGGCCCGCGGTTGGATTGCTTGATATCGGGACGACCCGGTTCATCCAGTTTTTGCAGCGTGCCGGAGCTGTTAGGCAAACCAACTTCGGGGAAGGTGCTGTTGATGACGCGGCCGCCCCGTTCGAACACCCGAAAAATATCGGCGGGGGGAATGGTTTCCCAGGCAGGCAATGGGTAGAGCCTGTCCAGTATGCCTTTGAACATGAATAAATCATTGTCTGGCTTGATCGGGTTAACAAGCGCCGCCGGCTCACTATCATGGGTGTATGCCTCACCGATGATATATCGCTTGTAAGGCAGTATGCCGTTGTTGTAGGCGGCACCGCCCCACAGCATGGCAGATGTCGACATCAGGCTGCGTTCTTGTGCCTGGATGATAGGCAAATGGCAGCTGCCGCAGGCTTGGCGTGCTATGCGCAAGTCGCCAGGGTTGATAAAGCGGATAAAGGCTGGGTGCTCTTTGTTGAGCCTGGCATAGGAAACCTGGGGGTTTGCCGAGGAGCTCCACAATTTCTCATCACGCGGCAACACGTGGGCTTTTTCCATGGCTTCGCGATACTCTGCAGCTTTGTGGTCACCCTCACTGACATGTTTATTAACAGCCACGGCAGCATTGCCGCCATGACAGTCGGTACAGCCAATAATGACGCCAGGGTTGGCGTGCATGGTGTGTCTGTCTGTCGCGCTATGGCAACTCATGCAGCCGTCAGATTTCTCTTTAGCAGCTGCTTCCGTCTGCGTTTTTGGCGCATCAGGCGCTACCGTGTAATCGCGATGCGTTAGATGCTCCTCCGATGAAATCCCGTTGATGGGCAACAGGACCAGGAACGCAAGCGCAACAATCGAACCGGCACGATAAACGCTAGACTTTAAAGAGTGATTAAAAAGCATACTTCTCATTTAATAATTGGGTAATTGCACTGGATCTAATGACTGCGCCGGTTTAATCAGTGCCTGGTTAGTAAGTAATCAAGGCATTGATTAATGCGGAATACAAAGTGCTCTGGTCATTACCGTATAACTGCTTCAGACCATCACCCGGCATTAAAGCGCCCATCGAACCGTTGATGATAATGTTCTGGTTAAACAAGGGCCGCCAGTGGAAGCCTACCGAAGCATCTACACCAAGATGTTTCGACGGGATTTCCTCGTTGCGCAACACGCCTAGCGAAGAGGTGTTCATGAAATGCAGGTCGGAGATATTGCCAAACACGCGGAGCTGCGGGCCCAGGTCAAAGTCGGCGCCAAGCCCTAATAGCACCAGGCCAGGGTTGGCGAAATTGGATTGTCCCTGGATGGGCGAAGACCGCAAAGAGGGCAGCAAACCGTTACGTCCTGATAGTCCAACGCCACCGCCACCAATGAGGGGGATGCTCTGACGTATGTAATAGCTGGTGGATGCGCCGGCAAACTGCGGGTTTTCCAGAATAGCGTCAAAGCCGGTAGATTTGTCATCGTAAGGATTCTTGTCACCGGAGGCTAATAACAGGTTGCCTCGCAAACGTATCCAGTCGAAGTCGCGCGCCAACTCGGAGGCATGGAAACCCGCAAAAATATCCTGTTTGGTTTGCGCTATCGGGCTGCGTGAATCGCTACCAACGGCCAGGTAGCTGGATGTGGAGAGGCTCCATTTTCCGAAATGGCCGTCACCGGTATAACCCAGATAGGTGACTTCATAAGAATGCGGGCGTAAGTCGCCCAGCAATGCAGGCCGCACCAGAAAGTCGTTAGTGTCGTACTCGCGCTGCTTTTCGTTATTACGGTTGTGCGTAACCGAGACTTGCGAAGTAAAGCCACGTGCCGGGAAATCCTGCATATACAGATTGGCAGCATAAATGTCGTCGTTGCGCAGGCTCTGCCCCACATCATTGAGGCCGCTGTTGGTATCTTTTTCCATACGGCGGAACCAGGCCACGTTGTACTGGTAACGGTTGTTAGCGCGGTTGCCGAATAGACGCACACCGAACGGCGTATCCTGGAACAGGAAACCCCTGAAATCGCTGATGAAAGGCTGTATGCCTACACGGATACTGTCGAAGTCATAGCGATCCGACACATTGCGCAAATGCACGTCGGCAAACAGTTCCTGCACGCCGACAAAGCCATCTTCGCGGGTCGTGCCTTTTCTGGGGTCGGCATTCAACACGCCTGCTTCTTTCACATCGGCAAAGTTGTAATTCAGCACCGGCACAAACCTGAATTCATACTCAGGCGGTTTGAATGTAGTATTGCCCTTGGTCAGGCTAAAACTCAGAATCAGGTTCTGGTTGAAGATGAATTGCTCGCTACCGCCGTAAGTGTTGTTAGCCCCAGGCCCAGTTGAAACCTGGTTGGCGACAGGCGTCGCCACTCTTCTGGACTCGATTACCGTGTCGGAGATCACGCCCAAGTTAAAGAACAGGTCTTCGCCCCATTCCTTAAGTACGGGTAAATCGCCCTTCAAGTGATTCTGGTTAAACGGGTCATACCACGGAAACTTGAAACCCAGCGCCTGCATGATGCGCCAGCGATCCTGGATAGGGATGGTTTCGCGAGGCAGGTTGGGGCTGGGCGCTGGTACCTGTTCTGAGTCGATCGGGGGCAATGTGGCAATCACATTCGGTTTTGCCGGTTGAAACTGCCTGGTTTGTGGCGCATCCTCAGGTGCTGTAGCGCCAACCTGCTCTTGCGCATAACTCACCTCGCCTTTATTCGGCAGCACCGAAAGCGTCAGTTCGCCATACTCCCAGGGCTCCTGACGCACCCAGCCAAACTCCTGGTAGGAGTTGACCTTGATCTTGAACCAGTTACCCTGCTGCTCGATCACATCCAGCAAATTGCCTTTGGGGATTTCGTACAGCAAAAGAGCATCGGCCTGCGGGGATGCATAGACCTTGATCGTTGGCGACAGCACCTGTAATTGGATGCCTGCGGGTTGGGCCTTTGCTGGCTGCTCCTCTGCAAACGCCGGTTGTGCCAGGGATGCCATCAGCGCGGCATTGATAATCGTCAGCAGATATTTTTTAGGTATGTTCACGATTAAATCCCTGCGCAGACGTTCTGGGCATTGCTGTTAATAAAGGGCGATTGCGGGCAGTTAACGTAACGTAAACCTGAACTTTGTCCAGGAATACTCAGAGTGTCGGCTCTGATACCCGATGGGGCATTGCCTATAACGTTACCAAGCGCAGTGCCAGCACGGCTCAAGCCGAGGAATGCAATCATGTCATCCTGATCTACGCCGTCGCCAGAGACGCCGATCGCTCCAATTAAAGTGCTGCCGCGGTAGATGGGGACGCCGCCCGGGAATATCTGGATACCATTTTGAATGCGGCCTATTCCTGCTGCTGGCGGCGATGCGCTGCAGTCGGCATTTGCATCGGCAGGATTAAGAATTGCAAAGGTTAACGCGTTGTAAACAAGGTCGAGTTGCAAGCCTGTACTGAAAGGGCTCCATATATTAATTGGCTTTGATAGCGGGCCATTAGGTGCCCCGTTGATACCGTCGGGGAAAAACGGCCGTGCAATGTTGCCTATGGCTCGCGCAGAGAATGCCGTGGTTCCGGTGAAACCTGTGCTGCCAAAGGTGTTGGAAGCAGATACGTAACTGCTTAAAGTAATAGTAGGGCCTGCCAGCAGGTAGGTCACGTTCGATTGAGCATTGATCGTGGCACCTCCATTAGCGCTTGAGAAGAATGCGGCTGTTCGGGCTTTTTGTAATGAAACATCAGCCCCAAAGACAGGCGCGTCAGGCGTTCTTGCAACACCTAATACATTGCCGTCAAGGTCAACTACCGAAACGGTGACTTGAGCCGGGGAGTTGAGCGGGCGGCGAATCTGTGCACGTGCCTGGTTGGCGACACCTATGGCTGAGCTGATGATCTGTGTTACTTCAGGGACACTCAAGCCAGTTGCCGGTGCGGGGGTGGTGGATGCAACGGCCGGAAATCGGTTGGCCGCACCGTTGGTGACTACAAACGCACCAGCGCCAAGGGTTCCGCTGCCATCGGCGGTAAATCCGGAGTCGGCATTGCCATACGCTCTACCCGCCAGCGCTGCCCCTGCGGTGAAGTAGCTTGGCACTGCGATAAAGTTAGCCGCATTCACTGTGGTTGAGCTAACGGAGACCAATGCATTATCCGCATTGCTATAACTCGGGGTTTGGCCGCCCAGTGTAATTCGATTGGCACGTATGCAATCCGGAGCCTGAAAGCCAGCCAGTGCGGACTGCGCAATTCTTTCATCGCTGTCTGTAGTGCCGGCAACAGGGTTCAAATCAATGCCATAAACGCCATCAGACATTACGCCAATGCCGCCGACCACTACGCCATTCTTATATATCGGGAAGCCGCCAGGATCGCCGGCAAGCCCAAGAGGCGAGCGTTTTGGTCCGGTGGTTGCCCCTATGCCGCGGGTAACGAAATCACCACAAGGCAGCTGGCTGAACTGCACACCAAACAACGGACCGCCAGCCTGGAAATCCACCGTCGGTGGAAAATGTTCCTGGATGATATAGCTGGCAGTGCGTGTGCTGAATGCATTGCCAGAGGAGGATAGATAGGCGCCAGTAACGGCTTTGGCAATGGCTGCCAAAGAGGCGGGAATGGTGTTGTCCAATCCATCCAGACCCTGTGGAAAGCTGGTAAGTGCCCTGCCGCTGCGCAGGTTGACAGTCGCTGCAGCATTGCCGGCTGTGTTGTAAACACCCAATACGTTACCAACGCGGTCGACGACTGCAATGGTTGCCTGTGCCCCAACACTCATGGCAGCCTGCTCGGCCTGGGCAATAATGCGTTCGGTTTCAGCCGCAGTTAATGACTGCGGTGTGCTGGCTATCGGGAAGCTGCAATTGACGCTGCTGGAGGATGAACTGCTAGCGCTGCCTCCACCGCCGCAAGCGACCAGCAAAGTGCTGAGCAGGGCGAGGAGTAGTGCGCGTGGGCAAGGCAATACAAAAGGACTCAATGCATTTCTCCTTCATTCAGCTGAGCTGAACTTGATTTTATGGTGCCTGAGGTTGAGGTGTCAGGTTTCACGGTGGTTTTATCAAGTGCGGACTTGATGATGCTTTTTAAGGTGTCTTGCCTGGTTGAGCCTTTGGAGGCTTCGTGTCCAGGCAGGTGGAAGCCATGACACAGGCCGCAATCCGATACCAGTTTGTTGGATTCTGGCGTGCTGCCGGTATGGCAGTCGCGACAAACCTTGATCGCAGGCATCAATACTTCTTCAGCCTTTTTCGATTTGTTGGCAGCATGGCAATCCGTACAGTCTGCAATGCGGTGTTTGGCATGGTTAAACTGGGATTGCGTCAGCCATGGGTGGCGCGGTGTTAGCGGTGCCACTTTCCATTG
This sequence comes from Candidatus Methylopumilus sp., assembly GCA_041662005.1. Classification (GTDB taxonomy): domain Bacteria; phylum Pseudomonadota; class Gammaproteobacteria; order Burkholderiales; family Methylophilaceae; genus DATHXC01. The sequence continues at coordinate 4,766 of JBAZTJ010000028.1, read as the reverse complement.
TGGTAAGTCACGGCCGCTAGTGCCTTGGCGTCCCGGTTCGCTGACGCGGCTGATCTCATGGCAGACTTTGCAGGAGGTTTTCTCGAACAGCGATATTGCCGCCTCGGAAGCCCGTGAGCGGGAGTTGCCATTGGAGTGCACGAAGCTGGCTACCCGTGGCAAATCCTTGCCTGGCCGTACCAGGTTGATGGGAGCCGTCAGCGGACTGCTATCAATCGGCACCGCATTGACCTGTACGTAACTGTAGAACTCCCTCAGGGTAGATAGTACGAGTTCTACCGAGCCATGCGGTACCTCACGATTGGAGACGGCAGGTTCGAACTTGAGGTCATGGCATGACTGGCAGTGGTCTTTCATGGTGACCTGAGCGAAGCCCAAGCCATCGGGGTTCGGTTTGTGGCAGCTGGCGCACTCAACCTTGACCTTGCCTTTGGGACTTTTTACGCCGTCGGCCTTAAGGTGAACGTCATGCGGGAATTTCAGTGCGGTTTTTTCCTTGAGCATCTGTCCCTTGATCAGGCGGGTACGCTCCAGGTCTTTGGGTTTGCTGCTCAATGCCAACTGGTACCTGAACTCAGGATGCTTGGTCGCAAAATCCTCGACATTGCCTGTCTTGGTTTTTGCGAATGACTTCTTGATATCGCCGTGGCAGGAGGCACAGTTCTCTGTCATGTAACTCTTGTTCTGCTTGGCCAGGCTATCTTCGCCGTTATGTTCGCGGTGGCAGCTGGCGCACTTCTGGTCAGCCAGCGCGCTGACAGTCGCTGTCTTGCGATCTACGTGGTCGCCGATATTGCGATGGCAGCTCTGGCAGTCTTTGTCCTGTACTTGCACGAAGGGGGTGCTGTGGCAGACTTTACAGTCGTTGGCCCACGGTTTGTGGGCACTATCCAGCTCGTGTCCCGGGTTCCACACTTTATCGAGGCTGAGGAAGGCGGGTTGGGTGCTGCGGGTATGGCGAAAGTTTTGCGCATCAGCAGTAAATGGGAGCAGCTTTTTGTTAATGCTGGCGTCATCCATTTTCCTGGTGGGTGCCGGGGTAATACCCAGTTTGGCAAGTTGCTTAACAGTTTGCTCTGCCCACGGGTGTTCCTTGACGAAAGTTGCGGCCTCATCAGGGTGCATGGAGACGCCATAAGGAATCAGCAGGCATGCCATCAGCAATGTCAGGAAAAGAAACCACGACAGCAGACGCCGTCCCTTGCGTATCTTTTGCGCGCCGAGGATTTCCTCTATCAAGGGGGCATTTTTTTGTTTTTCAGCCATTGTCTTAGCGATGCTTTACCAGTAGAAGAAAACGGAAACAATATGCGCGGAGAGCGCAGCCAGTAAACCGAAGGACAATGGAACATGAAACAGTAGCCAGACTTCGGCCCAGCCTTTCAGGCGCAGGTATTCACGGATCTGGTTTAGCTGTATCTGGCGCCGTAATTGCAAGGTGTAGAGTTCCTCCTGCATTTGCGGCATGGCAATCGCCGCATGCAACTCAGCAGCATTTAGGACTACGGTATCGGAATATATTTCCTGGACTTTGGCTTGTGAGTAGTGCTTGGTGAGCAGCATGACGGCTTTTGCAGTCTTGCAACGGCGGTTTTTGCCGAAGTAGCGTTGCCAGAAGTGAGCGAAGATGGGCCCGTTAGCCGAGCCCTCAATCAGTTTCTGTATTTGCGGGCTCATGCTTTTGGCGAGCTTCCTGCTTTGTTCGTCAAACTCAAGCAGGGCTTCGCCACATTGTGCCAGCGTCCTGCCATTGAGCAGGTTACTCATCAGGATGGGATTCCTGAGGTAAATAACAACGCCCCACATCCCGCTAAGTACCACTGATATGGTCAGGATGTAAGCAACCGTGTGTATGTTCCAGCCGAAATGAAATGCAGCGTGCAGGGTGGCGATCACGATGAGCGACAGGCCAAGGTAGATATGGGCGGAAAGCCAGCCACGCACGGTACCCAGGTTGGATTTATAAGCGCGCTTCCTGAGCCCGAAAAACATCAGCCAGACAATGATGACTGCGCCTATGGTACCCAATGTGTAACCAAGCCAGGTGCCGCCTCCCTGGCGGATAGGGGGCGTTTCGGCAATGTAAAAGCCGACACAGAGCAAAATCAGTATCAGTGACCACTTAAGGTATCTGAGGTTGTTGTAGGTTAATACGTTTTCTTGATACATTTATTTTTATCATTAACCAAAAAGACTGGATCCCCGTTGAAATAGGCATGTACTTAAAATCTTATTTTTATTATATAAAGCGCGTTTCAAGTAATGACATTTATTATACATAAAGCTATATTAGTGCCAACTTAAATTATTGAACTTTTGATGACATTTTTTCTCTTAGTCTCCTTCACTTTGCTGGTAGTTTTTGTTACCGTCATTTTTCAAATCTGGTCACGCAAGTCTATCGCCTCGCATTTGCAGGATCCCGAGTGGCAAGCCCTAGTCATCAAGCGTGATGAAATCGAGCAGGACCAGACTATCTCCGAGGTTACCCGAGAAACTTTGCGAGCCGAGTGGGCGACCACTGCCGATCAGGTACTTGCGGTTGCTCAAGAGCAGTCTGGTGCAGATAAAGCAAAGCCCATGCCGAAGGGTTGGGTAGCCTGCCTGTCGGGTAGCGTAGTGCTGGTGGCACTCTTCACCTATATGTCTATTGGGCGGTTAGACCCGCTTGCGTTGCAGAAGCCCCAGGCAGCACAAAACAATACACTCGAGGTTACGGCTGAGCCGCCTCCAGCCGATGGCGCAAAACATCCGGGCGACAGCGAGACGCTGGAAGAGCGCATCGCCAAGCTGGAACAGAAGCTGAAAGAAAATCCGGAGGATGTGGATAAGTGGGTATTGCTGGCGCGCTCACGTGGAGTCCAGCGTGATTTCAAGGGTGAGGCGGAGGCGCTGCAGCAAGCCTTGCGCCTGTCGCCAGGCCACCCCGATTTGATGGCCGATCTGGCTGACACGCTGGCCATGGTGAATAATAAATCCCTGGCGGGCAAACCAAGTGAGCTGATAGCGCAAGTGTTGAAAGCGGATCCGCAGCACCAAAAGGGGTTGGCGCTTGCCGCCACCGAGGCCATGCAGAAGCAGGATAAAATAGCTGCGGCTAACTACTGGCGCAAACTGCGCGCGACTTTTCCTGCCAATGCACCAGATGTGGCGCGAATCGATGAGATTCTGGCTGAAATTGGTGCACCGGTTACTGCCAATCAGGAGCAGACTCCTGCCGCGAGCGAGACCGTTACACCCTCTATAGCAAGTATAGAGGGTGATGTCGTACTTGATCCCAAACTGTTGGCCGAACTGCGTCAAAAACCGGTGCCGCAGAGCGCCATGCTTTACGTGTTTGCCAAGATGGTTGCTGGCCCGCCCATGCCGTTGGCTGTGTTGCGTACTTCACCGCAAGCTTTACTAGCAGGCAATAAAGTCCCATTCAAGCTGGATGACAGCATGGCCATGAGTCCTGCCATGAAGCTGTCCGCATCGACTGAAGTGAAGCTCGAAGCCCGGCTCTCCATGTCCGGCAACGCGATCAAGCAGCCAGGCGACTTGGGTGTCGTTATCCCCAGTGTCAAGGTCGGTTTGCAAGGGTTGCATCTGGTGATTCAGTCGGCCGTGCAATGACCTTGCCGGTCGCTGATGCAAGCGCATTGATGCGCTTTGGCCCTTATCAGCTGGTTCGCGGCGGCCGCAGGCTGGCGCGCGATATTGCATTCCAGGTGGGCGCAGGCTGTTATATCGAGCTATGTGGCGCCAATGGCAGCGGTAAAACTACCTTATTGCGACTGATCGCCGGTTTGGGCGCACAGCATGGGCGCCAGCAGAACTCGGAGCAAGACTCCAGAAAAACCAGCGAATACCCGGCTTTCTATTTCGCGCACCAGGCCGGGTTTCGCCCCGAGTTGAAAGTGGCAGATCAGCTGGTACTGAGCCTGCAGATGCTGGGTGTCGCGATACGGCCAGCAGATGTAGCCTTGGTGCTGGAGACTGCTGGGCTACGCAAGCAGGCCGGTCTACAGATGCGTGAACTCTCCCAAGGGCAGCACCGGCGCTTATTATTGTTAGTGATGGCAAAAAGTCGGCGCAGATTGTGGCTGATAGATGAGCCGCTGAATGCGCTGGATGAACAGGCAAAAACCCTGTTTGCCTCATTATTGGCGGACCATTTGCAGCAAGGCGGCGCGGCTATCGTCGCTACGCACATCAGCCTGCAGCAGGTATTGCCGCAATTGGCGCCATTTCTGGGCGGTAAACTCAATATTGCCGCACAGGCTGGACATTTTGAGCCACAGCCCGCTCAGCCTGTAGTCGCGGCCACCATGGCGTCAGCTGTACACCTAACACCAACCGCAAGTTACTGGTGTACCCTGCGTCGTGAGCTCAAGCTGATTGCAGCCAGGCCGGTGGATATCATCTGGCCTGCCGTATTTCACCTGATGGTGGTCAGCATGTTCCCGCTTGCCATAGGCGCACAGCCGGAAATGCTGCAGCGCATCGCCCCCGGCGTATTCTGGATGAGTGCCATGCTGGCGGTGCTGATGGGAGCCAGCCGTTTGTTTGATATGGACGAAGAGCATGGCGCTTTGGCACAGATGCGCACGGCAGGTTTTTCGCTATCCGCACTGTGTGCCGGCAAGATCACCGCGAGCTTTGTGGGCATAGGTATTCCGGTAGCGCTGGTGAGTTATCCCATGGGTTTGCTGTATCATCTGCCCGTGCCGGCCATGCATGGATTGTTCCTGTCGCTGGCATTCGGGCTGGTCAGTCTGATTGCA